>NZ_JAEIJE010000005.1:0-318877 GCF_016772095.1 Comamonas sp. NyZ500
TGAGCCTTGCGGCTCAAGTCAAAGGGTGGGTCAGTTTGAGATGGAAATGGCGGGTCAGTTATGCGTGGAAATTAACAGCTGGCCTCGGACAGCTCGAAGCCGTCCTTCACAGCCTGCACAATGCCCGGCAGGTTGGGGCGCGGGTCGAGCAGCCAGATCTGCGACTTCATCGCGAAGGCGTGGCTGCGCTCCTGCATGATGGACGAGCCCTCGCCATAGTCCTCGCCGACGATCACCAGCGCGCCGCCCTTGACGCCGCCCGAGGCCAGGTTGGCCAGTGCATCGGACGCCACGTTGGTGCCCACCGTGGCCTTGAAGGTCACGGCGCCGCGCAACGGGTAGTTGACCGACGCGGCCAGCGTGGCGGCGGCCGTGGCCTCGCTGGCGCTGTTCTCGAAGCGGATGCCGTGCTCGGCCAGGATGTCCTGCGCATCGGCCAGCACGTCCATCAGGTGCGAGATGGGCGCGCCCTGGTAGCCCGCGACGTAGTTCACGCCCGACTCCAGCAGAGCCTTTGTCACTGCCAGGATGCCCTCGCCGTGGAATACCTCGCCCGCGCCCAGGCGCAGCTTCTTGACCTCTTCGACAAACGAGCGTTCTGCCATCGCAAGATCCTTCACAGGGCCCGCGTGGGAACGGGCATTTATGATTTTGGATGAATATGGCACGTATTACTTTAAAAATAAATATATCCAAAATCATTGTTTTCCCTAGCCTCAAAGGGGATGACAAATACCGTGTCACGGATCAAAAGCAGTGTGAAAACGCCTAGCGCACGCAATGGCCCATGCATGTGCGCCAAGGGGAGAGTGGTTCTGGAGACCCCGGGACGGTCCAGGATCAGGCACACGCCTGCCACTGTGGCCAAAGCCAAGAGCACCGAGGCCATGGATCTGATAGCGGCTAGCGGCTACCAGGAGATCGCGTCAGGCTGATTTGCGTTGAAATTCGAGCAATTTCAGCATCACGCCCGATGTTCACAAGATAGGATTTTCCAGCTCTGGGCCGTGCTACTGCAGCGGAACTACGCTGGTTCCGGGAATCCAAATCCGCCTTTGCCTTCAGCATTGCATAAAGTTGCCCAGATACACGGAAGCCACTCGGAACCCAATGTCTAGTTGCACCTTATTTGCCGATCACCCCAGGCCATTCATGATGGTGTTGCACAGCGAATTGCGCAGATCCGGTGAGCTGTTGAACTGCTCCTTGCAGACCGCTTGATCAGCATCTGCTCTTCCAACAACTGGTCCTTAAGCACACCACCGACATACAGAAGTTGGTCACCGTCGGTCAATTCGACCTCGAACACACCATTCACCTTTTCGATGATTTCTGCCGAATAGGCTTTTTTCCTTTTCCGGCACCGGTCCACTACCCATGGCCTGGACCCTGTAGGTGCCAGCCTGGCTCAGACCCATGATTTCCTCGCCCACTTTTTTGAGCGAGTGATCGCGCTATCGCGTACCGCGAAGAGAGCCTATGGCCCTCTCCCATTGGGACGCAATCAGGCCTGCCACAGCCCTCATCACAAGCGCTATGGCAATTCACCGATACGCTGGCAGGCGTATTTCTTATCCCTTCACGTCCGGCATTTGAGATGCCGTCAGCCCAGCCTCTGCACCGAAGCCCTGGCCTTCACGCGCTCGAAGTGGGCTGCCACGCGCGGGAATTCGGCGATGTCCACGCCGTCGCCCTTGAGCCAGCCGGCCACGGTGTAGAGATAGCCGTCGGCCACGGTGAACTGCTCGCCCATCACCCAGGTCTTGTCGCCCAGATAGTGCTCTTCGATCATGGCAAAGCAGTCGCGCATGTTCTGCGGCACCTTGGCGCGCATGGCGGCCTGGGCGGCCTCGTCGTCGGCCCAGCGCGAGGCGCGCGGACGGTGGGCGTGGGCGATGTGCGCGGTCGATGCCAGATAAGCATTGAACTCCTGCATCTGCGCCAGCGCGAAGGGGTCCTCCAGCGGCGCCAGCCTTGCCTGCGGATGGGTCTGCGCCACATACAGCAGCAGCGCCGGAGTTTCGGTCAGCACGCCGCGTTCCGTGGCCAGCGCGGGCACCCTGCCCTTGGGATTGATGCTCAGGTATTCGGGGCTGCGCTGCTCGTTGTCGGCAAAGCTCAGCGTCTTGAGCGTGAACTGGGCATCGGCCTCATAAAGCGCAATCAGTACGGCCTGCGCGCAGGTGCCAGCTGCGTAGTAAAGCGTGGTTTGGCTTGCCAAAATCGTTCTCCCGTGGATGGTGATATGCCTGTGCAGTGTAGGCTGCTGCGCAGCCGGCTCAATCCCATGAGCCGGGTCTGCTCATAGCAATGACGCAAGGCAGACATCGACATCTCATGGCAGCATCGCGCTTCTCCCAGAAGTGCCCCACCCGAAATGAAATCCTCCATCCGCATTGTTGACGTCGACCGCCTGGAAACCTGGAGCAAGTACAAGGCCGGCATGTGCGACAGCTGCGCAGCCAATTGCTGCACCATGCCGCTGGAGGTACGCCTGCCGGATCTGGTGCGCCTGGAGCTGGTGGACCCGTTCGAGGTCGAAAACATCGAGCCCAAGCTGATCGCCAAGCGACTGCTGAAGATGCGCCTGATCGACCACTTCAACCCCAAGCACGAGATCTTCACCATGGCCCGCCGAGCAGGCGGAGACTGCAACTTTCTGGACAAGAACACGCGCCGTTGCACGGTCTATGAAAAGCGCCCGGAGACCTGCAGATTGCATCCCAAGAAGGGGCCCAAACCGGGGTTCTGCGCCTACGGCAACAAGGCGCTTTCGCAGATCTGAAAGCTTCTGGGCAGCGCTTCAGACATCGGCCACGGCAGGTAGCCAGATGCGCGCCACCATGCCCGGATTGGCGTTGTGAAAACTGAGCTTGCCGCCATGCAGCTGGACAATGGCCAGCACGCTGGCCAGGCCCAGTCCGTAGCCTGGGCGATCCGATTCTGCGCGATAGAAACGGGTGGTCATTTTCTCCAGGGTCTGAGGATCTGCGCCCGGTCCCTGGTCCTGCACGGTGATCTCCACCCCCCATGCGCCATCGCTGCCCTGCTCCTGCGCCGGGGCCGCACGCAACAGCACGTCAGCGCCATGAACATCATCAGATGACGCTCCGTATTTGATAGCGTTATCAACAAGATTGGAGACGGCGCTGGCCAACAAGTCACCATCGCCCAGGGCCTGCACACCTTGCTGCACATCCAGCCTGAGAATGCCGCCGGCGTCTTCCACCAGCGGCTCGTAGAAGTCCACCACATCGACCAGCAAGGCCTGCAGGTCAACCGGTGCAAAGCTCTTGCGGCTGGCTCCGCTTTCCACTTCGGCAATCTGCAAAAGCTTCTCGAACACCACACCGAGTTCAGCGACTTCTTCGGCCACCAGCGCCAGCGTGGCGGACTGCATTTCGGGGCTGGCCTGCTGCGCGTTGCGCAGGCGCAGCAGGATGCGCGTCAGCGGCGTTCTGAGGTTGTGCGCAATGCTGTTGGAGACATGGCGTATGCCTTCCATCAACTGCTCGAGCCGATCGAGCATGGCGTTGATATCGCGGTTGAGCAGCGTGAATTCATCGCCGCGCTGATCGACCGGAATGCGCTGTCGCAAATCGCCCGCCGCAACGCGCGACATGGTGTTGCGAATGGCTGCCGCGCGCTCATCCACCACACGCCTGAAAACCATGGCACCGATCAGGGCCATGATGCAGGCTGCAACGGCCGCCAGCAAGCTGGCCTGACCGAACAGCTCCTCCATGTCACGCTGCAGTTGCATGTCGCTGCCTACGGCCAGCAGATTGCCATTGGGCATTTCGACCACGGCAACCCGGCCCACCATCAGCCGCCCGTTGCGCTTCACGGTCAGCTCGCGCACGCCCATGATGCTGAGCTTGCGCGGAGGATAGACCTCAGCATTGCTGACAATGGTCTCGCCCTGCGGGTTCATGAGAATGAGGATTTCCGTGTCGGTATTCACACCGTCACGAATGGTCTGCAGTATCTCGCTTTCCAGTGCTCCAGGGCCGTATTTGGCCGAGTGCTCGGTCAGTCTGCGCACATGGTTTTCGGCCTGCTTGTCGAGCCTCACCCGCACCACGCCCACGGTCTGCACATAGAAGACAGCCAGCACAATGGCCATGGTCAGAACCAGGAGGCCGCCATAGCTGAGTGCCAGCCTGAAGGCCAGCGAACTCCAGGGTCTGGAGCGCATCATCAGACCACCTCGGGCAGGTCTTGCGGCTGGTCCGAAAGGCTGTAGCCCACACCGCGCACGGTATGGATGAGAGGCGTGGCAAAGCCTTTGTCCACCTTGCTGCGCAGGCGGCTGATGTGCACGTCGATCACATTGGTCTGCGGATCGAAGCGGTAATCCCAGACCGACTCCAGCAGCATGGTGCGCGTGACGATCTGGTGCGCGTGCTGCATGAGAAACGCCAGCAGGCGGAACTCGCGCGGCTGCAGCGACAGCGGCTGGCCGGCGCGCTCTGCGCTGCGCGAAATCAGGTTGACGCGCAGATCGGCCACCTGCATCTCGCGCGTGGGAGCCGGGATCTGGGCGCGGCGCACCAGGGCTTCGAGCCTTGCCGAAAGCTCGGAAAATGCAAAGGGCTTGGTCAGATAGTCATCGCAGCCGGCCTTGAGCCCGCGCACTCTCTCATCCGTGGCAGACAAGGCACTGAGCACCAGCACCGGCGTCTGTTTTCCCATGGAGCGCAGTGTCTGCAGAATCTGCAGCCCGTCAAAGCCATTGGGCAACATGCGGTCGAGGATGATGACATCCCAGTTCTCGCCAACGGCCTGTGCAATGCCTTGCACGCCGTCACCGCAGACGCTGACATGCGCGCCTTGCTGGCGCAACCCTTCAGCGATGTAACGCGCGTTGAGCGCATCGTCTTCGATGATGAGGTAGCGGTACATGCTGAGTCTGTCTCTGGCCGTTGGTGGACAGACACTATAAGCCGTTGCCTCCACCTTCGCAGCCGGCGATGCAGCAGCATCAGGAGGTGGTACAGGGGTTTGTGCCATCTCCCTCGCCTCGCTCAAGGCTGCACCTGTGGCAGATCGCCGCTAGCCAGACGCACTTCCCACTCCGCATCCAGCATGTCCTTGACCAGCTCCAGATGCTCCAGCCTGTGCTCGGTGATCGAGCCCAGCGCATCGATCAGCTCCAGGATCGTGCCCTTGCCCAGCTTGTAGGCGTCTTGTGCCATCTGGTGCAGCGGCGCAATCTGCGCCAGCCCTTCCTTCTCGTAGTCGCGCACGGCCGTTCGGCGCAGCGACAGTTGCTGCAGGGCGCGCTGCAGCTCGGACTGGGCGGCAAGCACAGCCGCATCGCGGCGCAGCTCGGCCTGATCGGCCTCGACCTTGGCGCGCTCGATGGGGCCTTGACGGCGGTCGAACAGCGGGATCTCCACGCTCACGCCCACCTGGTTGAAACTGCCATCCACGCTGTTGCGAATGCGGGCCAGACCAAAGGATGGCGTGGGCAATGCTTCACGCTGCTCCAGCTTGATTTTCTGGCGCGACCTGTCGAGCTCGGCCTGCGCTGCACGCAGACTCGGCAACTGGGTCTGCGCCTGGTTCCACAGCTGCTCGTAGCTGGCTGCCTTGCGAATGTCAGTGGCCTGCAGGCTGCCTTCCACACGCACCTGCCATTGCGGCAAGGCCGCAATGCTGGCCACGCGTGATGCTGCATCCCGCAAGGCAGCCTGGGCCTTGCTGACCTGCATGCTCATCTGGGCCTGTTGCAGGTTAAGGCGCGCGCCGTCATAGCGGCTGCGCGTGCCTGCTTCGATCTGGCCCTTGACGATGTTGCCGGCCTTCTCCAGCTCATCACGGGCAGCCAACCACACCTGATAGCGCTGCTGGGCCACCAGCAGCTCATTGAAGGCATGGGCTGCATCGCTCATGGTGACGGCGACTGCCACATCGGCATTGGCCTCTGCGGCCTTCTCGCCCAGCCTGGCGTTCTCGATGCGCATGCCACGCTGGCCGAAGATGGGGATGGCCTGCTCCACACCCCATTCCTTTTCTCCGCGCTTGCTGGAGTAGTGCATGGCGGGATTGGGTATGGTGGCAGCCGTTTTGCTGTCTGCCTTTGCCAGATCCAGCTGCATGCGATCTGCCGCCAGATTGGGCTGGTTCTGCACGACGATGCGCAGATATTCCTGCAGGGTCACAGGCTGTGCAGGGGCCGCCAGACGGCCCGCTGCAGCATTGCTCTGTGCGGCTGCATCCATAGCCTCGGCAGCATGGCCTGTGCCGCTGAAAGCGCCGCAGCACAGTGCAGCGGCCATGGCCAGAGAGTGCCACTTATTCATCTTGAGCGCTTTCATCACGTTCTTCCTGCGTCAACATGTTCTTGGGGCCCAGCAAGGCATACAGCACGGGCAGCAGCACCAGCGCCACCAGTGGCAGCACCACCATGCCGCCAACGATGACCGAGGCAAAGGGGCGCTGGGTTTCGCTACCCACGCCGGTAGACAGAGCCATGGGCAGCAGGCCCAGCAGCGCCAGCAGCGCCACCAGAATGATGGAGCGCATGCGCTCGGCTGCACCTTCGATCAGCGCCTGCATCAAGGGCATGCCCTGGCGGCGCAAATCCTCGACCGCAGAGACCACCAGCAAGCCCGCCAAGGCCACCTGACCCAGCAAGGCGATAAAGCCGATGGCCGCGCTGATGGACAGCTCGATGTGTGCCAGATGCAAGGCTGCGATGCCACCCACCATGGCAAACGGCGCGCACAGCAGGATGATGCCGGCGCTGCGGGCCTGGCCCAGAGCGCCGAACAGCAGGGCATAGACGATGACCAGAGACAGCGGCACCACCACCTTCAGGCGTGCAGCCGCACGCTGCTGGTTCTCCCACTCGCCGCCCCAGACGGCCTGGTAGCCTTCGGGCAGCTTCACGTTCTGCTTGAAGGTGGCCAGCGTGTCCTTCACCACCGAGCCGATATCGCGGCCTTCCACGTTGAACTTGAGCGCCATGTAGCGCGCATTGCCTTCGCGGAAGATGGAGGAGTTGCCGATCTTCATGCTGACCGTACCTACCGATCCCAGGGGGACCGAACCACCATCGGGCAGCGGTATGGCGATGTTGCGAATGCGCTCCTCGTCCATACGGTCCACATAGGGCAGACGCACGCGCACCGGCACGGGGAATTCACCCTCCCACAAAGTGGTGGCCACATTGCCTGCCAGGGCCACTTCCAGCGTCTTTTGCGCGTCTTCCATGGCGATGCCCTGGCGCGCCAGCGCCTGGCGATCGAACTGCACATGCACCTGCGGTGCCGGAGCATCGCGATACAGATCCAGGTCAACCACTCCGTCGATGCCTTTCACCAGCGACTTGGTCTGCTGAAGAATGCCGCGCAGGGTGGGAATATCGGGGCCGAACAGCTTGAGTACCACCTGGCCGCGCGCGCCCGATGTGGACTCTTCCACGCTGTCGCGAATGGGCTGCGCAAAGTTGAAGGCCACGCCAGGAATTTCACCCAGCGTCGCACGCATTTCCTCGATCAGCGCGGGCTTGGTCAAGCCCTTGCGCCAATCGCCATGGGGCTTGAGGCGCACCAGCACCTTGGCCAGATTGAGCGTCTCGTTGTCAGTTCCCGATTCGGGGCGTCCCTGCTCCGTGGTGACGGTGATCACCTCGGGGAAGACCTTGAGACGCAGACGCACATCGCGCAGCACTTCCTGGCCTTTTTCCAGCGAGATGGAAGCAGGCATCTGCACCAGCACATAGGCATCGCCCTCATCGAGCTCGGGCAGGAACTCGGTGCCCAGCCATTTGGCTGAAACCCCGGCCACCACCAGCACGCTCACGAACACGGCAATCACGGCCGTGCGACGCTTGGCTGCGCCCAGCACCTTGGCGATCCAGTGCTGGTAGCCATGATGCGCGCGGTCGAAGATCTTGGGCTCTTCCACCATCACATGCTTGGGCTTGAGCATCAGGGCGCACAGCGCAGGCACCAGCCCCATGGCAAACACCAGCGCACCCAGCAGGGCAAAGCTGTAGGTCATGGCCAGCGGGCGGAAGATGCGGCCTTCGATGCTCTGCAGCGAGAACACGGGAATCAGCGCCGCAATCACGATGGCCATGGCGAACAGCGTGGGCTTGGCCACGGCAACGGCCGAATCCACAATGATGTGGCGCATGTCGTTCGCCGTCTGCGGCTTGCGCTGGCGTGCATTGCGGATGATGTTCTCGGCCAGCACCACGGCACCGTCCACCATGATGCCGAAGTCGATGGCTCCCATGGAGATCAGATTGGCAGGCATGCCCAGCCAGTGCAGGCCGATGAAGGCCACCAGCAGCGACAGCGGAATCACGGTGGCCACGATCAGCGAGCCACGCAGGCTGCGCAGGAACAGCCACAGCACGGCCACGATCAGCGTGGCCCCGAACAGCAGGTTGTGCTGCACGGTCTTGAGCGTATGGCCCACCAGATCGGAGCGGTCATAGTTGGTGACCATGTGCATGCCTTCAGGCAGGCCACCGCTGTTGAGCTCATCGACCTTGGCATGAATGTCATCGAGCACGATGGAAGGGTTGGCGCCGCGCTTGAGCAGCACAATGCCCTGCACCACATCGTTCTGGTCGTCCATGCCCACCGAGCCCTGACGCGGCGTATGCGACTGCGCGACACGCGCCACGTCACCGATGGTCACGGGAGCCTTGCCACGCATGGCAACGACCACATCCTGAATCTCCTGCGGATTGCGCAACAGGCCGATACCGCGAATGATGAAGGACTGTTCGCCGCGGCGCATCAGGCCACCACCGACGTTGCGGTTGGACTTGGACAGTGCATCGCTCACATCGTCCAGCGACAGGCCCAGGCTGTATAGCTTCTCGGGGTCCACTTCAACGTGGAATTCCTTGACGAAGCCGCCAATGCTCACCACGTCGGCCACGCCCTGCACCTGCTTGAGCACGCGCACCACATGCCATTCCTGCTCGGTGCGCAGCTGCGCCAGAGTGTGCCTGTCGCTTTGCAGGCGATAGTAGAAAATCTTGCCCAGCGGCGTGTAGTCAGGCGCCATTTCAGGCGTCACGCCGTTGGGCAGATCTGCCTGCGGCAGACGCTGCGACACCTCGGCGCGCGCGGTAAAACTTTTCGCGTCGTCGTTGAAGACCAGGTTGATCATGGAGAGGCCGAAATAGCTCTCCGAACGCAGCGATATCAGACCCGGCGTGCCGTTGAGCTCACGCTCCAGCGGCTGGGTGATCTGGCGCTCCACTTCTTCAGGAGCCAGGCCAGGTGCCTGGGTGATCACGCCGACCTGCACATTGGTCACGTCAGGATAGGCTTCGATGGCTGTCTGCAGATAGGCGTAGACGCCATAGATGGCAATCGCCAGCGTGGCGCACAGCGCCAGCAGCCGGCGATGGACGACAAATGCAATAAATGAACGCAGCATGGTTCAGACTCCTGCCGGGACTACAGCAGCTGACTGGCCGCGCCGTCGAGCAGCAGGCCACCACGCACCACGATCTTCTCACCGACCTTGAGGCCGCTGATCACCGGCACCATGCCGCGCGATGGACGCCCCAGCGTCACCACGCGTGCCTCGAACTGGTTGTTCTCATGCTGCACATAGACCACGCTGCGGCTCTCATCCTTGATGAGCACGGCAGTGACGGGAATCAGCATCTCCTGCAGATTCGACAACTGCACGCCCACCTTGGCCTGCATGCCGGGACGCAGCACCGGGTTCTGTTCGCTCAGCTCCACCACCACGGCAGCGCGGCGCGACTCCTTGTCCAGCGTAGCCCCCAGATGACGGACCGTGCCCTTGATCGGCTTGGGCAGCTGCGGTACCTCGACCTGTACGGAACTGCCCAGGCGAATGCCGGGCAGATCGGACTCGAACACCTCAGCGACCACATTCATGGCCTGGGGATCGCCAATCATGAACAGCGCCGCTCCCGGCTCGGCAGCGGTACCCACCACGGCCTTGCGCTCGGCCACGATGCCGGCACGCGGTGCGCGCAGCTCGATCCGATCGCCGCCGCCGGAGCCCAGCAGCGCTGCCGTGCCCTGTGCACGACCAAGCTCCTGCGAGGTTTCACGCAGCTTGGCCTGCGCGGCACGCAGATCGACTTCCACGCCCACGCCCTTGTCCACCATGGTCTGCTGGCGCTGGGCTTCCACCACAGCCACGTCGTGTGCGGTCTTGGCCGCAGCCACGTCATAGCGGGTGCGCAGTGCATCGGGGCTGACCAGCGTCGCCAGCAGATCACCGGCCTTGACCATATCGCCCACATGCGCGTTGACAGCCACGACACGCGCCGATAACGGCACTGCAACCGAAGCCACACGATCCTCGACAAACGCCACATGCGCAGGAGCCCAGGCCATCTGCACCCCTTGAGGATCGGCCACGGGCGCGATCTCCAGCATCTTCACGGATTCTGGCTTGACCTGAATAAAGCCTTTGGGCAGCTGCGCAACCGGCTTCTTCGCTTCCTCGGTGGCCTTGGAGGCATCACAGCCACCCAACAGACCCGCCACGGCAATGGCCGCAGCCACCACCGGCAGTCTTGCCCATGTCCAGTTTGGTAAATGTGCCGCTCCCGGCAGTCCCACAAGGCTTTTGTTCATCGTTCACCCTTTTCCATGACTGGCAAGTGACGAGCTGGTCCGCGGCTTCACTTGCAGTGATGCCACCATGCTAGGAACAGCCCCCAGCTGCGTGGATGACACACGCATTACGGTTTGGTAAGACCGGACACAGGCACAAGCACGACCAGAGAACAGCCGGGCCAGGGCTGAACAGGGAAATCAGCCTGCAGACTTGATGAATTGCCCGTTTTCCAGGCAATTCATTGACAGCATCTGTCAATTGCTCAAAAAACAGGCATTTTTCATGTATTTTTTCATACATGAGTATTAAAAGTAGCCAAAAATCGTGACCAAAGCCAAGGCCACGTCTCATATCTGAATTCTTCAGAAAACACGATCAATCCATTGATAAGCAATGGATATCTACTATCAAAAGTAGAGCTTTGAAGTTATCCACGCAGTGGATAGATTGCGCCCCTCCCTCCTCCGCATCCCGGATTTCAACAGAAATGACCGCTCTGGCATACAAACCAGCGGCATGACCATCATCAGTGGAAAATTCAGAGCCTGAATGCCTTCAGGAGCAGATCCGTCTAACCTGTGGATAAACCGAGAACTCCATACCCTGCAAGAGCGATGCAAGCCATGGATAAACTTACTCACAGCGCTTGAAAACTATGCAGATCCCGAAAAACCTCAGCAGTATCGAAATCTAGAAAAAGTTTTTTATTCATAAAAATTTAACAACCATATCCACAGACATGAATACATGGTTGTCTCCAGGATATGTACAGGCCAATTCTCTGATCTCCCTGTGGATAAGTTTCTTGGTAACTACCATGGACGGAATCCACAACTACAATGAACAAGTCACATACAAGTGGTGGAAAAGTTTCATTGAAACCGCCCACTGGATACAAGCGCAGAACATACAAACTCCCCTGTTTTGTATGCCGTATCACATAAGAAATTCAATCTTATTTGATACATATCTCTGTACGAATACTTATAAAACGCCAAAGCACAGCGTCTTTGCGTCTCAAAAAACGCTGAAATGCATGAAAAAAAGTGGGCTGAAGAGGCCCTGAATTCCTTTGATGCCGTGGTCGGGGCCATGCCGGGGTTTCGCAGTCGTGATGGACAGCGAAAAATGGCGGCCCAGATCGCGCAAACGCTGAGCCAGGCCCAGCTCGGAAAAGTCGATGAAGGCGAACCGGAACCGCGTCGTGCCATCGCTGTCGTGCAAGCCGGAACCGGGGTCGGAAAATCGCTGGCCTACAGCATTCCGGCCATTCGCATGGCGCTGTCGCGCGGCACGCGCGTGCTGATCTCCACAGCCACGGTGGCGCTGCAGGAACAGCTGGTGAACAAGGATTTGCCGGCTCTGGCGCAAAAGCTGGACCAGCCATTCAAATTCGCACTGGCCAAGGGGCGTGGCCGCTTTGTCTGCAAACTCAAGCTGGAACGTCTGGCGAGCACGGGGGAAGCACAGGACGAGATGGACGATCTGTTTGGCGATGAGCAGGGCCAGACCAAGTTCAGCCGTCCTCAGCATGAGCTGCAGGCCCGCATGCAGTTCTACAAATCCATGGCCGATGCGCTGGCCACGGAGGCCTGGAACGGCGACCGAGATTCGCTGGAGACCCCGCCTGAGGCCGAGGCCTGGAGCCCCGTGGCAGCCGAGTCCTCTTCATGCACCGGAAAGCACTGCCCGGCCTTCGGCAACTGCGTCTATTACGAACGCCGCAAAGACCTGGTGGCGGCGCAAGTCATTGTCGCCAATCATGATTTGCTGCTTTCCTCGCTGGGCTCCAAGCTGCTGCCCGAGCTGGACAATTGCCTGCTCGTGCTCGATGAGGCCCACCACCTGCCCTCTACGGCTCTGGACCAGTTTGCCGGCGAGATGGATCTGAGCCGCCTGGGCTGGATCGACAAGCTGGCCAGCCGTGCGCTGCGCGTGAACCAGGTCGCCGAAGTCGAGGAACTGGCCGACGTGCCCAAGCATGCGGGTCAGCTGCGCCAGCAGATGCAGGAGCTGGCGCGGCTGGTCATGGAGCACTACGGAGAGACTCTCAAATCGCAGAAAGACAGCTATGGGCCAGCCAGGGTACGGGCACCCCGCGGAATGCTGCCAGAGGCCCTTCTGGAGCCTCTGGGACAGATTGCGCACCATGCCGACGGCTTTCTGGATGCGCTGCGTGCCGTCTCCAAGGCTCTGCGTGCCGAAATCAAGGAACAACCCGAGGAAGCACAGCGCCTGTCCACCGTCTATGCGCAGGTAGGCGCCCTGGCGCCCAGGCTGGAAGCCATCTTCAACACCACGCAATTGCTGCTGCAGAACAACGAGAGCGATGGCGACGGCAAGATGGTGCCCCATGCCAAGTGGTTCACGCTGGAGATGGACGGCGAGTTCATCGTGGTCAAGGCCCATGCCAGCCCCATACAGCCCGGCTCCACCCTGCGCCAGCACCTGTGGTCGCAGGTACGCGGTGCGGTGCTGACATCCGCCACGCTGACCAGTTGCGGCCACTTCGACTTCTTTCTGCGCGAAGCGGGGCTGGCCAATGACGATTCCGTCACCACGCTGGAAGTGCCCAGCCCATTCGACTATGCGCGCCAGGGCACGCTGGTGGCCCGTGAAACGGCCTCAGACCCGCGCGAAGCCGCCCGCTTTACCGAGGAGATGGTCGAGGCCCTGCTGAACGATCTGAGCCGCATAGAGGCCGGCGCACTGGTCCTGTTCACATCCCGCGAGCAGATGCGCCAGGCCGTGGACGCGCTTTCCACCAGCATGCGCAACCAGGTGCTGGTGCAGACCGCCCTGCCCCGCCAGACTCTGCTGGCACGCCATCGTGAGGCCGTGGCGATGGGCGAGCCCTCCATCATCTTCGGCATGCAGTCCTTTGGCGAAGGACTGGACCTGCCCGGAGCGCTCTGCGAGTCCCTGTTCATCACCAAGCTGCCCTTTGCTCCGCCCGATGACCCTGTTGGCGAGGCAAGAGCCGAATGGCTGCGCAGCAGCGGCCGCAACCCCTTCAACGAGCTGGTGGTGCCGGCCACGGCCATTCGCCTGGCCCAGTGGGTAGGCCGTGCCATCCGGACCGAGGAAGACCAGGCCCATGTGTACTGCTATGACCGCCGCCTGACGGGCACCAGCTACGGCCAATTGCTCATCAAGGGCCTGCCGCCCTTCACGCTGCAACGGAGCCCTGTTTCAATGCCTTGAAGTCCTGAGCGAAGCGCGCCTTTCACACTGCTGATCCAAGGCCGTTTCGCTGCTCTTTTGCGCCATTCCTGAGGCAGGTTTTCAGCGCTCCAGGCCTTTGCAGCATGGCTCTTTTCTGCACTGCTGCAGCGCCCTTCCTGCGCACGTTCACTCAGTCCCGGCGCACTCCGCGCAGTTGTAATTTTTCTAACAGTTGCCGGGCAATGCGAGACGGCATCCGTCTTGCAGGACTGGCAACCCGCAAGGTCTTGCCCGAAGCGGCGCAGCCGGGCAGGTGCGCTGCAAACCCCATGGTTGTTGAGCAACTCCGGATTTCAGACCTGTCGGTGTTGGCGGGTGCCGCACTTTCCCAGCGCTTGTCACATCTGGTCCGGGTCTTGCTCCACCGACAAGCGAAAAGTTCTTTTAAAACAATGATCTATAGATCGTTGAATTTTTTTGAACGAGCAGGGCGCAATCATGGCTGATATCGATTGCACGCACGTTTGGCCAGTTTCCCCCAGCTGTTCATAACATTCTGTGGATAACAGTCGCTTCAAAGACTCTTCAATGGGAATTTATCCCCACCTCATGTCATTGAGGAGGCGCATCTTACGCCAATTTTTCGAGATCTGGCGCGTCAATTTTCCCAAAGCCCTTTTTTTCTGGACTTCCCTCTGAATCAAAGGGATTGGAGCACCTGATCAGCTGCAATTTTGCATGGCCCCGGCTCTTGCCTGCGACTTTGCCTTCAGTTGTTCTTTAGAAGTTTTATAAAAATATAGTCGTAGTAGTAAGACTTGGCATCTGCTGTTGATAACTTTAAAAACTCAAGGCAAATCAAGCATCTTGCGTAATGACAAACATGGAGACAAATGACGGTTGCTGCTGTCCTTGATCCATGAACAACTTGGCCTTCTTCCATATTTTTGTGGAAAACATGAAAGTTGATATCCGCTTATCCACAGAAATCCATTTTTCTGTTGATTGGCAATAAATGTTATTTATCCGTTGATATATATACGTTGTTAGCTATTATTTTTATAGTGAACAACTGATAAAGACATGCTTGAGCACATCGGATGTCAAGGGTGTGATGTAGCAAGAACTTCTTGAAGCAGATCTGATCAGCCTCTTTTTTTATTCAGACCATCTCAGATTGCTGTGTACACTTCGGCCAAAGTTGTTATTTCTAGTCCTATCTTTTTACTTAGTAGTAATAGTAAGTAGTCCACTTAATTGTTGATAAGTAATTAAGTTTATTTAAAATCAATAACTTAGACTTTTCCAAAGTCTGTGCCCTTGCATGGGCTGCCGTTGTCATTGATTTGGGAACAACTTTTCAGAAGCCAGCCTGGCTGTGGAAAACAGAAAATTTCCATGGCTTTTATCACCATGTTTATTCACAGGCCGTGCAACTGCTGCAAAGCATGAAAAAAGCCGCCCGTTGGGCGGCCAGGTCGACCCGGATAGCGCTGCCCCGGGGATTCAGAAGTGGCGTGCGTATCGCAGCTGAAGAAAGTTCTCTCCCGGATTGGGGCGCTTGATGCCTGCATTGGACTGGTGCTCGAAGCGCAGGCTGATCTCGTTTTTCAGTTGCTCGCCAAACAGGTAGCCGATGCCTATATGGCTGGCAAAGTTGTAGCGGGTCGAAAATTCCTTGTGATCGGTGATGAAGCGGTGGTTGATGGCATAGCTCACGCCCAGGCCGGCTTGCAGGAACCAGGGAGACTGGCCTTGAGAGGGGCGCCAGCGCAATGTGGGTTGTGCACCCAGAACCCAGGTTGAACGATTGCCGCCCTGATAGTCGGCCGACCAGCGGCTGACAGAGAGATCCCAGTAACCCGTCATCCGACCCGAGCCAAGGGCGTAGCTCCAGTTCCAGGGGAGGATGACGCCGCCTGTCCAGCTGTCGGTGCTGTGCTCCGCCGAGCCGTATTGCAGATAGAGGCCGGTCGTCGATGCTTGAACAGGCTGTGCATGAAGCATGGGGCTTGTCAGGCCGATCAGCATGGGGACTACAAGATTTGTTGCTAATTGCAGTTTTTTCATGTCAATTGCCATCTAAATGCTTGGAATCTGGTCGCGATATCGATACTACGACAATGCCTTGATTTCGCTCCCTCTGTGGATATGAATTTAGAAGCTTGTGAATAAATGTTCTGTCGGCAAGCGCTTGCGTTGGTAGTCAGCCAATTGATATCGAAATGAAAAAAGCCCCCGGTCATGACGACCGGGGGCTTTTATGGAGAAGGCGATTGAACTCGGCTTACTTGGCCGCAGGGGCAGGAGCTGCGGGACGTTCCTGGCCGGGTTTGCCGCCATGATGGCCGTGATGGTGCTCACCGCGCTGGTGATGCATGTGCAGGGTGGCCGCATCGAAGGTCTTTTTCTGCTCGGCATTGAGCTGGGCGTAGAAGGCCTTGGTGGCTTCGGCACGGCGGTCCATTTCCGCCATGCGCTTGCCGCGCATTTCACGCATCTTGTCGATGCGCTCGGGCGTGGTCAGCTTGGCAAAGGCTTCGCGGTCGCCGGGGGCAGGGCGTTCACCGGGCTTCATGGCCTGGGTGTAGGTGGTCCAGGCAGTTTGCTGCGCAGGCGTCAGCTTCAGATCGGCCTTGAGTTTTTCCATGCGCTGCTTCATATGCTCCATGCGGTCGCCGCGCTTGTCACCACGCTGGTGCTTGTGCGGCTCTGGCGCTTTCTGGGCTGCGGCAGGCTGCTCGGCGGCAGCGGTGGTCTGGGCAAAGCTGGGCAGGCTCAGCGAGGCGAGCAGGGCGGTTGCCACAGCGGCGCTGGTCAATGTCTGGCGAAAGCGGGTCATGTCTGTTTCCTTTTCGGTTGAAGTGGAAGAAGTGGCCGCCTGGTCTTGCTCCTGAATGGGCATTCGGTAGCGGATGACTGAAGTGTGGACCCCCCATGTTTCTGAGACGTGAGGTTTTGCAGCCGCTCTGTAAAGATTTGATAAGTTTGAGTGGCTGCGACTGCGCAACAATGCATGCATGGGCTGCATTGGCGGCCGATTTTTTTCCGCGAGATCCAGCTGCAGGAGCTGGCGACGATTGAAGGTTTAGCAAAGGTTTTTGATGTTCAAGAACATGATTGTTTATCGCATTGCCGAGAGCTGGCAGGGCGATCTGCAGCAGCTCGAAGATGCGCTGCAAAAGACGGTGTTTGAGGAGTGCGGCGCGACCCAGGAGCGTTCCGTGGGTTGGGTGCCGCCGCGCGGCGAGGCCCATGGCCCGCTGGCGGAAAGCGTGGCCGGCCAGTGGGTGATGCGCTTCATGAGTGAGTCCAAGATGCTGCCGGCCAGCGTGCTCAACCGCAAGGTCAACGAGAAGGCCGAGCACATCGAAAAGACCGAGGGCCGCAAGCCCGGCAAGAAGGAGAAGAAAGAGCTCAAGGACGAGGCCAAGCTGGACCTGCTGCCCATGGCCTTCACCAAGCAGGGAGCCATGTGGGTCTGGATCGATGCGCAGGCGCGCACGCTGGTGCTCGATACCAGTGCACAAGGCCGTGCCGACGAGATCGTGACGCTGCTGGTCGAAGGCCTGCCGGGTTTTGCGGTGGCGCTGCTGGATACGCAGACCAGTCCGCAGGCCGCCATGGCGCACTGGTTGATGACGCAGGAGCCGCCCGCAGGTTTTTCCATAGACCGCGAGTGCGAGCTCAAGGCCGCCGATGAGTCCAAGGCCGTGGTGCGCTATGCGCGCCACCCGCTCGATATCGACGAGGTGCGCCAGCATATCGAGCATGGCAAGTTGCCGACCAAGCTGGCCATGACCTGGGATGACCGCGTGAGCTTTGTGCTCAGCGAAGGTCTGCAGATCAAGAAGATCGCGTTGCTCGATGCGGTGATGGACGGCAACAGCCAGGACGATGGCGGTTTCGATACCGATGTGGCGATTGCCACGGGCGAGCTCTCGCGCCTGATTCCCGATCTGATCGAAGCGCTGGGCGGGGAAGGGCGTACGGGTCTGGGCGACGGCCTGCCTGCATCGCTGTCGTCGGCGCCTGCCGCAGAAACCCTGCCCGTGCGTCTGGCACAGGGACGCGGTCAGGGCACGTTCACCGGGCCGGCCACGGCGCCCGCCGATACGGCCCCGGAAGAGGCACCGTTTTGACGCTATGGATGATGTAGCTGTCTGCGCTTTCCAGGCAATGAATTCAGTATTTATTAATGCTGAAATCAAGCACTAGCAAGCGCAAGAAGCTATCAAAAAAGGCCTGCCAGATCACTCCGGCAGGCCTTTTTCATGGGCGTATCAGACGCCTGGAATATGTGCTTCAGACGCGTTCGAAAATCGCGGCAATACCCTGGCCGCCACCGATGCACATGGTCACCAGCGCATAGCGGCCGCCAGTGCGCTGCAGCTCGTAGAGAGCCTTGGTGGTGATGATGGCGCCGGTGGCACCCACGGGGTGGCCCAGGGAGATGCCGGAGCCGTTGGGGTTGACCTTGGCAGGGTCCAGAGCGAGCTCCTGAATCACGGCGCAGGCCTGGGCGGCGAAGGCTTCGTTGGCTTCGATCACGTCCATCTGTTCGATCTTCAGACCGGTGCGTGCCAGCACCTTCTGCGTGGCAGGGACCGGGCCGATGCCCATGTATGCGGGCTCGACGCCTGCGTGGGCGTAGCCGACCAGGCGGGCAATGGGCTTGGCGCCGGAAGACTTCAGCGCCTGCTCGCTCATCATCAGCACGGCAGCCGCGCCATCGTTGATGCCGGAGGCGTTGCCGGCGGTGACCGTGCCGCCTTCCTTCTTGAACGCGGGCTTCATGCCGGCCAGGGTGTCCAGTGTGGTGGCTGCGCGCACATGTTCGTCGGTGTCGAACAGCACCACGCCCTTGCGGCTGGCAATTTCCACGGGAACGATCTGCTCCTTGAAGCGGCCGGCCTCGATGGCGGCAGCGGCGCGCTGCTGGCTGATGACGGCCAGCTCGTCCTGCATCACGCGGCTGATCTTGTAGCGCTCGGCCACGTTTTCAGCAGTGATGCCCATATGCATTTTTTGCCAGGGGTCGTGCAGGATGCCCAGCATGTAGTCGATGCTCTTGGCATCGCCCATGCGTGCGCCCCAGCGCGCAGACATGTCGAAGTAGGGGCCGCGGCTCATGGATTCGGAGCCGGCGCCAATGGCCACTTCGCAGTCGCCCAACGCAATCGATTGAGCTGCCGAGACGATGGCCTGCAGGCCAGAGCCGCACAGGCGGTTGACGTTGAAGGCAGGGGTTTCGATGGGGCAGCCGGCGTCCACCGCCGCCACGCGGGACAGGTAGGCGTCGCGCGTGTCGGTGGGGATGACGTTGCCCATCACCACATGGCCCACGGTGTCGGCAGCGATGCCGGCACGCGCAATGGCGGCCTTGACCACGGTGGTGGCCAGCTGGGCGTTGGGAACGTCCTTGAGGCTGCCGCCAAAAGTGCCGATGGCCGTGCGCGCGGCGCTGACAACGAAGATGTCTCTGGTGCTCATGGTTTGTCTCCTGCATCGCGTCGGCAATGCTTGTGCTTGAGTGATTTGAAAAGATGAATGAGAGCAACCGCATTCATCGCACAGAGTATTCTGCAGTATTTGCTGCAGTGCAACATGTCTCATTGTTGACGCGGCCCTGCGTGGGCGGCGATGGTTTCACGTGAAACCCATGAGCAGCCTCAGGCCGCAGTCCTGCGCCGGCTTCTCGGAGTGGGAGCCATGGGTTCGTGATGGGCCGGCGTCAGGTCGGTGTCCGCGCTGGCCAGGTCGTCGAGGATGGGACAGTCCGGCCTGTCATCACCATGGCAGCAATGCACCAGAGTCTGCAGCGTGCGCTGCATGGACTGCATGGCGGCGATGCGCTCGGTCAGCGTGGCGATGTGCTTTTGCGCGATGGCCTTGACCTGGCTGCTGGCGCGGCCCTGGTCCTGCCACAGGCCGAGCAGGGTGGCGATCTCGTCCATGGAAAAGCCCAGATCGCGCCCGCGGCGGATGAAGCGCAGCGCATGCACATCGGCTTCGGTGTACTGGCGATAGCCGCTGTCGGTACGGTGCACGGGTGGCAGCAGGCCCAGTGACTCGTAGTGACGCACCATGCGCGCAGAAACCCCGGCGCGGCGCGCGGCCTCGCCGATGACGACAGGCCAGTTCTGAGCGATTTTTTGTGTCGATGGGTGGTTGGGCATGGACGATCCTGAGAAAACGCGCCAGCGGCCTTCTGATGGCTCGCGTGAGGTGCTGGCGCGGTAGGGGAGGCTGCGCTCAGGCTACCTTGTAGCCCTCTTCGGCAATGGCGGCTGCCACGGCCTCGCGGCTGGCGCCGGTTTCGACTTCCACTCGGTTGGCGGCGCGGTCGATCTTGATCTGCGCCTGGGCATCGACGCCCTGGATGGCATTGGTGACGGCGCGTTCGCAGTGGCCGCAGGTCATGCCTTGAACTTCAAAAACTTGTTGCATGGATGGCTCCTTCAGAAAGTGAGTCGACCGGACTGGCGGACTCCATGTCTTGAATGGTTAACCCTAACATCATGGCAAGGTCAAGCCTTTGACAAGACATGAAGCCGGCAGGGTTGATAAGCCGCAAAGACTGCCGATAAGAACTTGTCATATTGCTGATCGCCATGGCTTGGGCATCGCAGTCACGGGTTTTTCTTGGTGTCGGTGACAATCTGAAACAATTTGCAAGTTCTGGCCCGACAATGCCAGTCGTTCAAAGTGGAGAGGGATTCATGAGTCTGTTGGAAATGATGCGGGGCTTCACCATCCGCACGCGCATGCTGGGCGCCATTGGTGTGGTGATGGTGTTGCTGAGTCTGCTGGGGGGCGCCGGGATGTTGGGCATGTTCCGCATCCAGGACATGAGTCAGGAGTTTCTGAGCAACGCCTTTGTCAAATCGGGCCATATGGCGCAGTTGCGCACCGAGCTGGGTGGCATCCGTTCCAGCGAGAAGGACATGGTCATCCAGTACGAAAAGCCCGAAGAGGTGCGTAAGGCCTATCAGCAATGGGTCATGTTCATCGACAAATCCAAGGTGACATTGGGCAAGTTTGTGACCGACCAGAACGCGCAGGACGCACAGCTGACCAAGAGCATCATTGGGCACATCGACGCTTATCGAAAGCTCTTCGAACCTGTTGCGCGCCAGCTTGAAGCCGGTGGCTATGACTCGGCCACCACGGCCAACCGCATGAGCGGCAAGGCTCTGGCCGAAGTCATGGAGGCCGACAAGCTGCTGGCGCAGCTGGACAACTTGTTGCGTGAGCAGGCCAATGCACTGGCCGCAGCCGAGCGCGACGTGGCCGACCAGACACGCTGGATGTTTGTGGCGGCCGTGATCCTGGCGCTGGTGGTGGTGATTCCGCTGACTTTGCTGAACATGCTGTCCATCTGCCGTCCGCTTGAAGTGGCCCGCCAGATGGCACTGACGATTGCCGGCGGCGATCTGTCGCACAGGGCCGAGGTCAGCGGCAAGGATGAGCTGACGGATCTGCAGCGTGCGCTGGACCAGATGCAGCAATCGCTGAGCACCACGGTGGCCCAGGTGCGCGATGCCAGCGGCAATATCGCCACGGCCAGCCAGGAAATTGCCACGGGCAATCAGGATCTGTCGGCCCGCACCGAACAGACTGCCAGCAATCTGCAGGAAACCGTCGCGTCGCTGGCTCAGCTGACGGCCACGGTGCAGCAGACCGCATCGTCTTCGCAGCTGGCCAACCAACTGGCTGCCTCGGCCTCTTCGACGGCCGTGCAGGGCGGAGAGATTGTCGGCCAGGCCGTCAACAGCATGCAGGAGATTTCGGCCTCCAGCCGCAAGATCGGCGACATCATCGGCCTGATTGATTCCATTGCTTTCCAGACCAATATCCTGGCGCTGAATGCCGCTGTGGAAGCGGCCCGTGCCGGCGAGCAGGGCCGTGGTTTTGCCGTGGTGGCGGCCGAGGTACGCAGCCTTGCCCAGCGTTCGGCCCAGGCCGCCAACGAGATCAAATCGTTGATCAACACCAGCGTGCAGACCGTGGACGTGGGCGCGCGCCAGGTGGAGAGCGCAGGCAAGGCCATGCAGGAGACTGTGGACAGCGCACAGCGTGTGGGCGACATCATTGGCGAGATTACGGCGGCGTCCAGCGAACAGTCGCTGGGCATCAGCCAGGTCAACCAGGCCGTGGGCGATATCGACCGCATGACCCAGCAGAATGCGGCCCTGGTGGAAGAGTCTGCCGCCGCCGCAGAATCGCTGCGCGAGCAGGCGGCGCGACTGGCACAGCTGGTCAGCCAGTTCAAGCTGGCCGGCGGCGCGCTGCATGCAGTCATGCGCAGCCCCAGAGGCGCAGCCCATCCCGGCATGGCGCCTGCGGCGCTGGCCTCTGCCCAGGCGGCCTTGCCGGGCCAAAAGCAGCAGTTGCTCGAACAGGCCTGATCCTCAGGCGGAGCACGCCCACAAAAAAGCCCGGTTGCTGTGCTGCACCGGGCTTTTTTCTTTCGTTCAACAGCTGCTGGCGCAGGCGGCGACAGGGCCTGCAGCCCGATCGCGCTTACTGGCTGGCGAGCGCAGGGTAGTCGGTATAGCCGTCGGCCCCACCGCCGTAGAAGCGATCGCTGTTCCAGGCATTGAGCGGCAGGTCGTCGCGCAGACGGTGCACCAGATCGGGGTTGGAGATATAGGCCTTGCCGAAGGCCACGACATCGGCATAGCCGCTTTCCACAGCGCGCGTGGCCAACTGGCGGTCATAGCCGTTGTTGACCATCCAGGCTCCCTTGCCGCCTGCAGAGCGATAGGCCTGTTTGAGTGCCTGGTAGTCGAAGGGACGATCCGCCAGTTCGCGCGGACCGCCTGTTGCGCCTTCGATCACATGGATATAGGACAGGCCCAGCGGGGCGAGCTGGCGCACCAGATATTCGAACAGCACCTGCGGGTTTTCGTCCACGATGTCATTGGCTGGCGTGACCGGGGAGATGCGGATGCCGACCTTGCCGGCACCGATGGCATCGGCCACAGCGCGCACGCATTCCAGCACCAGGCGGGCCCGATTTTCGATGCTGCCGCCGTAGTCGTCGCTGCGCTGGTTGGTGCCGGTTTTGAGGAACTGATCGAGCAGATAGCCGTTGGCCGCATGCAGCTCCACGCCATCGAAGCCGGCCGACTGCACGGCTTCGCGCGCGGCGGTGGCGAAGCTGTGAACGATCTCCGGCAGCTCCTGCTGCTCGAGTGCACGCGGCGCCGAGGTGGCGACAAACTGGCCTTGTCCCGTCTCGCGGTCGATCACAAAAGTCTTGGAGCGGGCCGTCAGCGCCGACGGCGCGACCGGGGACTGGCTGTCTGGCTGTAGCACGTTGTGGGAGATGCGACCCACATGCCAGAGCTGGGTGACGATGCGGCCACCCTTGGCATGCACGGCATCGGTGACTTTTTTCCAGGCCCGCAGTTGCTCTTCGTCATAAAGACCGGGCACATCGGCATAGCCTTGTCCCTGGTGGCTGATGGCCGTGCCTTCGCTGATCAGCAGACCGGCAGAGGCGCGCTGGACGTAGTAGGTTTGCATCAGCGGCGTGGGTATCGCGTCGGGGGCGCGGTTGCGCGTCAGCGGTGCCATGGCAATGCGGTTGGGCAGACGCAGGCTGCCTGCTTCAATCGGTTCGAACAATGAGGTCATGCAGAACTCCAGATGAAAAAAGCTCGGTGGGTACCGAGCTTTTGAGTTTGCATGGATGTCGAAAAACTTACTTGAGCAAGCCCTCTGCCTTCATGGCAGCCTGCACTGCGGGGCGCGCCAGAATGCGCTCGCGATAAGCCTGAAGGTGCTGGAGTTCAGAGATGTCCAGGCCTACAAATTGGGCCCAGCCTGTGACCGTGAAAAAGTAGGCATCGGCCACGGTGAACTGATCGCCCATCAGATAGGACTTGTTGGCGAGCTGCTCGTTGACCCAGCTCAGGCGCTTGAACAGATTGCCGAGCAGCACAGGCTTGAAGTCTTCGGGCGTTGCGGGGCTGAACAAGGGGCTGAAGCCCTTGTGCACCTCGGTGCTGATGAAATTCAGCCATTCCTGAAGGTGGTAGCGTGCCACGGTGCCGTTGGCCGGCGCCAGGTTCTTTTCGGGGGCCAGGTCGGCGAGGTACTGAACAATGGCCGGACCTTCG
Organism: Comamonas sp. NyZ500; assembly: GCF_016772095.1. Lineage (NCBI taxonomy): Bacteria > Pseudomonadati > Pseudomonadota > Betaproteobacteria > Burkholderiales > Comamonadaceae > Comamonas > Comamonas sp. NyZ500. The sequence goes on from NZ_JAEIJE010000005.1 coordinate 23,877, forward strand.
TGCAAGGTGTCGCCGTTGTCCAGCACCAGAAAGGGCACATAACCCAGCGGATTGATGCCGTAGTAATCCGTTCCGTCCTGGAGCTTGTGGCTCTTGGTGCTGACCATCACGGTTTCATGCGGCAGGCCTGCTTCATGCAGCACGATGTGCGGAGACATGGAGCAAGCGCCGGGGCTGTAGTAAAGCTTCATGGTGAGTGGCTCTCTATGCAATGAAAAGACAAGCGCCCATGCTAAACCGGTTGCACTTCATATGCATGCGCAGCCGGCAGAAGTCCGGATCGGAGAGGAGATTGCTCAGCCCAGGCGCCCTGCAGCCCACAGCACCTGCTGCACAAGAGCCTCCATGCCTTGCTGGTTCTGTGTACGCAGCAGATGACCCTGGGCATCGAAAGCCTCTGCCGCATGGCTCACTGCATGGCTGCGCGGTGCTACCCAGCATTCCAGATTCAATAGCAGCGCTGCGAGGTGAGACTGGGCTCTCAGGCCGCCTAGACCTCCAGGCGAGGCACTGGCCATGCCGACGACCTTGTTGCGAAAGGGCAGGACGCCATCAGACCACTGTGCATCGCCCTTGACCGGGCTGGAAGCCCAATCAATCGCGTTCTTGAGCAGGGCAGGGTAGCTGCCGTTGTACTCGGGACTGCAGACAATCCAGGCCGCATGGCTGTGCATGGCCTGCTTGAGGCGAATGACATCGGCTGGAGTGCCCTGCGCTTCGAGGTCGGCGTTGTAGAGCGGAATGTCGTAGTCCGACAATTCCAGCAGGCTGGGTTGTGCGCCTTGTTGTTCCGCGATGGAGGCTGCCACCTTGGCCAGCTTGCGGTTGTACGAGTCCTGGCGGGTGCTGCCCGCAAAAATGAGAATTTGCATGCAGTGATTGCAGCACAGAGCGATTGCATTTTTCATGCATAGACGGGGCTATCAGGGCAAACATCTAGGCCGGGCTTCAGGCCGCCATGTTTCACGTGAAACCCCCCTGGCAAGGCATTGTTGCGCCAATGGTGGGAAAATTGCAGGTTCCCCGCAGGGCTGGACATGGCGCGAGAACATGTCCGCCTGCCGTGAGAGCCGAGGCATGGTTGCTTCGTGCAGGGGCAAGGGCCGGGCTTGGCCCGGAGCAGGAATATGTTGTACCCACAGGAATTTGATGTGATCGTGGTCGGTGGCGGCCACGCCGGCACCGAGGCTGCGTTGGCCGCTGCGCGCATGGGCAGCAAGACATTGCTGCTGACCCACAATATCGAAACCCTGGGGCAGATGAGCTGCAACCCCAGCATCGGCGGTATCGGCAAGGGCCATCTGGTCAAGGAGGTCGATGCCCTGGGCGGCGCCATGGCCCTGGCGACAGACAAGGGCGGCATCCAATTCCGCATCCTGAACAGCTCCAAGGGCCCGGCCGTACGCGCCACGCGCGCCCAGGCCGACCGCATTCTGTACAAGGCCGCGATTCGCGAGATGCTGGAAAACCAGCCCAATCTCTGGCTCTTCCAGCAGGCCGTGGATGATCTGATGGTGGAGGGCGACCGCGTGGTCGGTGCCGTCACCCAGGTGGGTCTCAAGTTCCGCAGCCGCACCGTGGTGCTGACGGCGGGCACCTTCCTCGATGGCAAGATTCACGTGGGCCTGAACAACTATGCCGCAGGCCGTGCCGGAGATCCTCCGGCCGTGAGCCTGTCGGCACGCCTGAAGGAACTCAAGCTGCCACAGGGGCGCCTGAAGACCGGCACGCCCCCCCGCATCGACGGCCGCAGCATCGATTTCAGCCAGTGCGAGGAACAACCCGGCGACGGCATGCCTGGCGGCGTGAACGAGGGTGAAGTGCCTGTATTCAGCTTCATGGGCAACCGTGCCATGCATCCCCGGCAGATGCCTTGCTGGATCACGCACACCAATGCGCGCACGCACGAGATCATCCGCAGCGGCTTTGACCGCAGTCCCATGTTCACCGGCAAGATCGAGGGTGTAGGTCCGCGTTACTGCCCCAGCGTGGAAGACAAGATCAACCGTTTTGCGGACAAGGAAAGCCATCAGATCTTTCTGGAACCCGAAGGCCTGACCACGCACGAGTTCTACCCCAACGGGATCTCCACCAGCTTGCCGTTCGACATCCAGTACGAACTGGTGCGAAGCATGAAGGGTCTGGAGAACGCGCATATCCTGCGTCCCGGCTATGCCATCGAGTACGACTATTTCGATCCCCGCTCGCTCAAGAGCAGTTTCGAGACCAAGCAAATTCAAGGTCTGTTCTTTGCGGGTCAGATCAATGGCACGACCGGCTATGAAGAGGCGGCCGCCCAGGGCCTGTTCGCCGGCTTGAACGCAGCGCTGCAGTGCCGTGGCGAAGGCCCCTGGATGCCGCGTCGTGACGAAGCCTATCTGGGCGTGCTGGTCGACGATCTGATCACCAAGGGCGTGACCGAGCCCTATCGCATGTTCACCAGCCGCGCCGAGTTCCGCCTGCAGTTGCGTGAAGACAATGCCGATATGCGCCTGACCGAAGCGGGCCGCCAGATGGGACTGGTCGACGATGCGCGCTGGGATTCCTTCAGCCGCAAGCGTGATGCTGTTTCACGTGAAACAGAGCGCCTCAAGTCCACCTGGGTGAACCCGCGCGTTGTGGCTGCGGAAGAGTCCGAGCGCGTGCTGGGCAAGGCCATGGAGCGCGAATACAACCTGTTCGACCTGCTGCGTCGCCCCGGAGTCGATTACGACAAGCTCATGGGCATGAACCAGGGCAAGTACGCCAGTGCCGATGTGCAGCCCGAGGCTCTGGGCGAGCTCAGCGCTCCAGTGATCGAGCAGGTGGAGATTGCCGCCAAGTACTCTGGTTATATCGACCGCCAGAAGGATGAAGTCGAACGTGCTGCACATTTCGAGCGCCTGCGTCTGCCGCTGGACTTCGACTACATGCAGGTGGCGGCACTTTCCTTCGAGGTGCGCCAGAAGCTGCAAAAGCACAGGCCCGAAACCCTGGGTCAGGCCTCGCGTATTTCGGGAGTGACGCCTGCCGCCATCTCGCTGCTCATGGTGCATCTGAAAAAAGGCGGCTTCAAGGGCTTTGCCAATCAGAACGAAGAGGCTTCCGCATGAGCCAGGTTTTGCGTACCCAACTGGAGCAGGGCGTTCAGGCACTGAAGCTGGAGCTGGCTCCGGCGCAGATCGATCTGCTGATGTCCTTCATGGATCTGCTGCAGAAATGGAACAAGGTCTACAACCTGACGTCGGTGCGTGATCCCCAGGAGATGCTGACGCATCACCTGCTCGACAGCCTGGCCGCCGTGCCCGCCTTGCTGCGGCATGTGAACCGCCTGCCGCTGGAAGAGGGCAAGCGCCTGCCGCTGCTGGACGTGGGCTCCGGCGGTGGTCTGCCCGGTGTGGTGTTTGCCATCTGCTGCCCGCAGATCGATGTGAACTGCGTGGATACCGTGGGCAAGAAGGCCGCTTTCATCCAGCAGGTGGCTGCAGCCTTGCGCCTGCCCAATCTGCGCGGCATTCATGACCGGGTGGAAAACCTCAAGACCCGGTATCCGGTCATCAGCTGCCGCGCCTTTGCGTCCTTGGTGGACTTCACCACCTGGTCGCGCAAGGCTCTGGCCGAGGACGGCATCTGGTTTGCCATGAAGGGCAAGCACCCAGATGAGGAAATTGCTGCGCTGCCTGCCGATGTGAAAGTGTTTCACGTGGAACCATTACAGGTTCCCGGCCTGGATGCCGAGCGCTGCGTGATCTGGTTGAAACTGGCTTCTTGAGCGGTAAAGCTTGGTCGGGCACTTTGTTTCCAAGGGGAGCAAAGTGCCTTTTTACATACTGTGTCAGGCAACATCTGTGCAATGCAGATGCGTCGGTCACGGCCCTCGCATAAACTTGCTGTTTTCCATCGCGCAGGGTTTGAATGTTTGGCATCTCTGATTACGGCGCTTTTGCAGCCGCCGTTACCGTCTTCTTGCTGATCCCTGGACCAGGCAATCTGGCCTTGATTACCTCCACGGGCAAGGGCGGATGGAGAGCCGGTGTCGCCTGCTGTCTGGGTGTGATGGCTGCCGACCAGGTGCTGATGTGGCTGGCTGTAGCCGGCGTGGCTGCGGTGCTGGCCGCCTATCCGGCGGCCTTCCATGCCGTGCAATGGGTGGGGGCGGCCTATCTGGCCTGGCTGGGCTACAAGCTGCTCACGGCCAAGCCTGGCGATGCGCCGGCCATTGAAATCCAGCCGCGCCAGTATTTCCGCCAGGGTGCTTTGATCACCCTGATGAACCCCAAGGCCATCGTGTTCTACATGGCCTTCTTTCCCATGTTCGTGGACCCGGCCCGGCATCAGGGCGCCATCACCTTTGGTGTGATGGCAGCCACGGTGGCAGCAATTACCTTTATCTACAGCGTCATCGTGGTGACGCTGACCACGGTGCTGGCCGAGCGCTTGCGTGCCAACCCGGCCGTGGTGAAGTGGCTGGAAAAAACAGCCGGTGTGTTTTTGATCGGTTTTGGCCTCAAGCTGGCCGCCAACTAAAAGAGAAGTTCAATGGCCAAAATTTTCTGCGTTGCCAATCAAAAGGGTGGAGTGGGCAAGACCACGACCACGGTCAATCTTGCAGCCGGTCTGGCCAAGGTCGGCCAGCGTGTGTTGCTGATCGACCTGGACCCGCAGGGCAATGCCACCATGGGCTCCGGCGTGGACAAGCGCGCGCTGGAGTTGACGGTCTACGATGTGCTGCTGGAAAACGCCAGCGTCAAGGAAGTGGCTCAGAAGTCCGAGCAGGTCGGCTATGACGTGCTGGGCGCCAACCGCGAGCTGTCGGGTGCCGAGATCGAGCTGGTCTCGCTGGAGCGCCGCAACGAGCGCCTCAAGACCGCTCTGCAGGCCGTGGCCGCCGACTACGACTTCGTGCTGATCGATTGCCCGCCTTCGCTGTCCATGCTGACTCTGAACGGTCTGTGCTCGGCGCATGGCGTGATCGTGCCCATGCAGTGCGAGTACTTTGCACTGGAAGGCCTGACCGATCTGGTCAACACCATCAAGCAGGTGCATGCCAATATGAATCCCGACCTGCAGATCATCGGTCTGCTGCGCGTGATGTTCGATCCGCGCACCACGCTGCAGCAGCAGGTTAGCGACCAGCTCAAGGAGCATTTCGGCGACAAGGTGTTCGATACCGTGATTCCGCGCAATGTGCGCCTGGCCGAAGCACCCAGCTACGGCCTGCCCGGCGTGGTGTTCGATGCCTCGGCCAAGGGCAGCAAGGCCTTTGTCGAGTTCGCCGAAGAGATGGTGCGCCGCATCAAGAAAATGTGAGTGTTTCACGTGAAACAGCTCCCAGTCTCCCATCCAGCCATCGCCAACCGTCATGACCTCTGAAGCACTGAACCCGCAGCATGTCTGGTTGCTGCCCGGCTGGCAGAACTCCGATCCCGGCCATTGGCAGAGTCTGTGGCAGGACCGGTATGGCTACCAGCGGCTGGAGCAGCATAGCTGGCAGCATCCGCTGCGCGGCGACTGGAGCATTCGCCTGCAGGAAACCGTGCTCGACGCTCCGGCTCCCGTCACCCTGGTGGCGCACAGCCTGGGCTGCGTGCTGGTGTCCTGGTGGGCGGCACATTCTCAGGTTGCCAGAAGCAAGGTGCGTGGTGCGTTGCTGGTGGCACCCGGCGACACCGAGCAGGAGAGTCTGCGCGGCGTCCTGCCGGGCTGGTCGCCCGTGCTGCTGCAAAAGTTGCCCTTCCCGTCGATACTGGTGGGCAGCGAGAACGACCCCAATTGCTCTGTAGCGCGCGCACAGGCCATGGCACAGGGCTGGGGTAGCCGTTTTGTGAATGCGGGCGCCGCAGGCCATATCAACACGGCCAGCGGACTGGGACTGTGGGAAGCCGGGCATGAGCTGCTGCTCTCCCTTTAAAGAAAGAATTCAGCAATGGTGACTAAGAAACCCAAGGGCCTGGGACGAGGTCTGGAAGCCCTGCTGGGCCCCAAGGTCAGTGAAGCAGAGCAGGCCGCTGCGAGCGGGCAGCAGGCCAATCTGCCGAGCAGCCTGGCGCTCAATGTGATGGTGGCCGGCCAGTACCAGCCGCGCACCCGTATGGACGAAGGTGCCTTGTATGAGCTGGCCGAGAGCATCAAGGCCCAGGGCATCATGCAGCCGATTCTGGTGCGCCAGCTCTCCAGGGGCGACAACGCTGGCAAGTACGAAATCATTGCCGGCGAGCGGCGCTTCCGTGCCGCGCATATCGCGGGTCTGTCCGAGGTACCGGTGCTGGTGCGCGAAGTGCCCGACGAGGCCGCTGCGGCCATGGCGCTGATCGAGAACATTCAGCGCGAAGACCTGAACCCGCTGGAAGAGGCGCAGGGGCTGGCCCGTCTGGTCAAGGAGTTCGGCCTGACCCACGAGCAGACCGCGCAGGCCGTGGGCCGCTCGCGCAGCGCCGCCACCAATCTGCTGCGTCTGCTGAATCTGGCCGAGCCCGTGCAGACCATGCTGATGGCCGGCGATATCGACATGGGCCATGCACGGGCGCTGCTGACGCTGGACCGTGCCACCCAGATCACGGCCGGCAACCAGATCGCGGCCAAGAAGATGTCGGTGCGCGAGGCCGAGTCGCTGGTCAAGAAAATCGGTGCAGAGTTCAATCTGACGCGCCAGAAAGCCAAGAAGGATGGCAAGTCGCGCGACGTGAAACGCATCGAGGAAGAGTTGTCCGACCTGCTCACGGCCGATGTCGAGGTGCGCATCAAGAAGACCGTGCGTCGCCACGGCAAGCAGCAGGAAATGGGCGAGATCGCCATCCAGTTCGGCTCGCTGGAGGAGCTCAACGGCATCATCGAAAAGCTGCGCGGCGAGGTCTGATTCTTCGAGCCAAGCAAAAAGAGCATCCTCTGGATGCTCTTTTTTTGCGCGCGCGCAGCGTTCAGCTGCGGTAGCCGGGGTCGATTCTGTCGAGCTTGCGCAGCAGAGCGGGCCAGGCAAACTGGCCGCCCATGCCGCCGGTCTGTACCTTCATGGCATGGGCGATGCCCTGCAGAATCTGCGGATCGACCTCGGTGAGTTCGGCGCCGCCGGACTGGGCAGAGATCTGGATCTGACAGGCGGACTCGAAGACGTACATGGACAGAAAGGCATCGGCAATCGTGGGGCCGCAGGTCAGCAGACCGTGGTTGCGCAGCATGAGGAAGTTGGCCTCGCCCATGTCGGCCAGCAGGCGCGGCTTCTCGTCCTCGCGAAAGGCCACGCCTTCGTAAACGTGATAGGCCAGGGACCCCAGGACAAAGGTGCTTTGCTGGCTGATGGGCAGCAGACCTTGCTTCTGGGCCGCAACGGCCACGCCGGCACGCGTGTGGGTATGGATCACGCATTGCGCATCGGCACGCGCCTCGTGCACGGCGCTGTGGATGACGAAGCCGGCCGGGTTCACGGGGAAGGGCGAGTCCATGAGCTTGTTGCAGCTCAGGTCCACCTTGATCAGCGAGGAGGCCGTGATTTCGTCGAACATCAGCCCGTAGGGGTTGATGAGAAAGTGATGTCCGAGGCCCGGCAGCCGCGCGCTGATGTGGGTGAAGACCAGATCGCTCCAGCCGTACAGCGCCACCAGCCGGTAGCAGGCGGCCAGATCCACGCGCAGCTGCCACTCTTCGGGGCTGACCAGATGCTGCACGCTGGGGATGTTCAAGGGCTCTTGGCTCACGGGCGACTCTCCTTCATCGTTGATTCGATGAATGTAGAGACTCGCGCGCCAGCGGTCTGTTGGCTAGGCGACAGAAGTTTGGAAATACGGATTACGCCAATTCAGATCAGGCATGGTGTGCTCTCGATGGAAATGACGGCTGTGTCTTCCTGTTCGCGTAAGTAGCTGGAAATAAAAAAGGAGCTTGCAGCGCAAGCTCCTTTTGATTTTCAGATCGCTTCTATATGGAAACAGCAGCAGATCAGGCGAAAGCCGCTATCAAAAGCGCTTACTTGATCTGGCCGCGCGACAGGTCCTGGATCATGCGGGCGGCCAGATACAGGCGCGGTGCGATGGTGTTGATCTGCACGTATTCGGCATCGTTGGAATGCGCGCCATAGCCCGACAGGCCGAAGCCCTCGATCACGCCGCCCTTGGCCTTGAGGGCCGCGAAAGCCGCATCCGTGCCGCCACCCGTGGCCTTGTCCATGACCTTCATGGGCAGCTTCAGCTCCTGCTCATAAATGCCCTGGGCATGGGCGGCCAGCTTGCGTGCCGTGGCATTGGCCTCCAGCGGCGGGCGGCGCACTTCGAATTTCAGCTCCACCTTGCTGGCGGGGAGCAGCTTGTTGCCGATCTTGTCCTGCATGGCTTTTTCCAGCGCCGTGAAGTCGGCCACGCGCAGCGCGCGGGCATCGGCCTGGGCCGTGGCTTCGGCGGGCACCACATTGCGGTTGGTGCCGGCCTTGGACACCGTCCAGTTGAGCTTGAGGCCGTCCTGGGGCTGGGACAGATCCTTCATCTGCAGCAACTGATGCGAGAGCTCGTACAGCGCATTCACGCCGTCTTCGGGCTTGGCGCCCGCATGAGATGCCTTGCCCGTGACCTTGAGGTAGGCGGCGCCGATGCCGCTGGTGGCCAGGCGCAGGCTGCCGTCGGTGCCGCCGCCTTCAAAGCTGAACACAGCGTCCTGCTCGGCCCCCAGTCGGGTGATGGTGCTGCGTGCTCCGGGCGAGCTGATTTCCTCGTCGCCGTTGATCAGCACCGTGAGCGTACCGTAGTCCTCGATGCCCAGCTTCTTGAGCAGGGGCACGATATGCATGATCAGGGCCACGCCCTGCTTGTCGTCGGCAATGCCCAGGCCATAGGCCTTGTCACCGTCGATGCGAAAGGGCTGGTCCTTGATCATGCCGGGCAGATAGACGGTGTCCATATGCGCGATCAGCATGATGCGGCTGCTGCCCTTGCCCTTGAATTCGGCATGCACCATGGGGCCGACTTTCTCGGGCGTGTCATCAAGGCGGTAGATGTCGCTGGGCTCGATCACCTCGACCTTGCCGCCCTGGGCGCGCAGCTTGCCGGCGATGTACTCGGCGATCTTCTTCACACCCGCCACATCCTTGCTGCCGGACTCGATATGCACCAGATCACGCAGCGTATCCAGATAGGGCTGCTGCTCCTTTTTCGCATGCTCCAGCCATTCGGCCTGAGGGGCAGCCTGGGCAGAGCCGAAGGCCAGCACCAGGGCCAGGGGCAGGGCGCGCAGCAAAGGGGCAGAGGGCGTGTTCCAACGCATAGAAATTCTCCTTGGGGGCGGGCCGCTCCCGGATAGGGCCGCGGCAGGAAAGCGGCGTGATGCGCCGCCGAGGGAATTCAGCTTAGCAGCCGTGTTTGCGGCCTCCGGGCTGCCGGCCTAGGGATAAATACCAGGGTAACTTGATCTCTCGCGCCGACAAAAAAGCCCTGCAGCTTGCGCGGGCAGGGCTTGGTGGGTTGCGCCGTTTGCTCAGGCCGCCGCCAGATGGGATTTGGTCTTTTTGCTCACTCCGTCGCCGACGATGACGGCCGAGACCACAGACAGTACAAGCGCAATCGCCGAGCCGTAGAACACGGCGTTGGTCATCTGGTGGTCCAGCATGTATCCGAAGACCGGCGCCGCCAGGCAAAAGCCCAGATCCAGGCCCGAATACACCGTGCCGTAGACGCGGCCCGTGGCGCCGGGGGGCGCTGCGCGCTTGATCAGCATGTCGCGCGAGGGGCCGGCCAGGCCCGTGCCCAGACCGGCGACTGAGGCCACGACCACCGCCGCCATGCCGGGCAGCCAGCCCGTTCCGACGACAAACAGCAACAGGCCCGAGCCCAGCATGCAGATGGAGATCACCTTCTCCAGCCGCTGCACGCGGCCAACCAGAAAGCCGCCCACGACCATGCCGGCAGCGCCGCACAGCATATAGCCGGTGACGATCAGCGCCGTCACGGAAAGCGGCAGGCCGTACATGGATTGCAGGGCCGGGCTGGCAAAGCTCTGAATGGCACTGAGCGCGCAGGTGCTCCAGAAGAAGAAGGAAAAGCACAGCCACACCGATGGCAGCTTCATGAAGGCCATGGGGTGTTCCTGAGGTGCGGCAATGGCTCCGGCGGCCGGCTTGGCGGCAGCTCCGGCGGATTCGGCGCGATCATCGAGCGCGTCGCGGTTGAAGACCATGATGGCCAGCACCACGGCTGCGCAGAGGGCTCCGCCCAGGCAGGCCAGGCGCCAGGAGCCCGTGGCCGTGGTGATGCCCGCCATGAACAGCGGCGCCAGCGCCCAGCCTAGATTGCCGGACAGGCCATGAACCGAGAACGCATGGCCTATGCGCTGCTGCGACACGCGCTTGTTGAGGATGGTGAAGTCCACGGGGTGGAAGGGCGCATTGCCCAGGCCCGCAAAAAAGGAGGCTGCCAGCAGCATGCTGTAGCCTTGGGCCGTGCTGGCAATCAGGCCTGCCACCACAAAGCTGCCGAGGGCGGCAAACAGAATCGGGCGTGCGCCAAAGCGGTCCACCGCAAAGCCGGCCAGTGCCTGGCCGGTGCCGGAAACAATGAAGAACAGCGAGACCATGACGCTGAGCTCGGCATAGCTGTAGCCGAAGTCCTTGATCAGCCAGGGAAACAACGGCGGCAGCAGCAGATGGAAGAAATGCGACGAGCCATGGGCCAGACCGATGAGGCTGATGGTGCGCGCGTCACTGCGCAGTGTCTCTGGCGCCTGGTTTTGAGGTGTTGTGGAGGCAGGGCGGTTCATATGTCGCATCTTAGGCAGACTGCTCGCGTCTTGTATGCGATAGTCTGCCAATTGCTATCGCAAGCCAGCCAACCATCATGTCCAGCCTCCACGACCCCGAGCCCCTGCGCGCAGGCAAGGCCAGCGCCTATGTGGAGACGCTGACACCCCATCTCTACATACCCACGGCACAGCGTCCGGTGCGGGCCAAATGCCGCTGGCTGGAGGCCGACACCCAGGTCAAGCCGCACCGTCATTCCTGGGGGCAACTGGCCATCTCCACCACGGGCACCATACGCCTGACGGTAGCGCAGGGCACCTATATCGTGCCGCCCTCGCGCGTGCTGTGGGTGCCGCCGGGCATGGAGCATGCCGTGACCATGGTGGAAAGCGCCGATCTGCGCACCTTGTACTTCTATCAGACCCAGGGGCGTTGTGGCCCCGATGTGGCCCCCGGCGAAGAGGCGGCCTGGCGCCAGTGCCGGGTGCTCAATGCCTCGGATCTGCTGCGCGCCGTGGTGCGCGAGCTGCCCACGCTGCCCGATGACAGCCAGCAACTGTGCGAGCAGGACAGGGCACGCGAGCACCATCTGAGCCAGCTCCTGCTCGACGAGCTGCGCCGTGCCAGTGCCGTGCAGCTGGGCGTGAACCTGCCCCAGGACAAGCGCTTGCGCCAGCTCTGCGAGGCCGTGCTGGCCGATCCCACGCGCTACGAGACGCTGGAGGACTGGGCGCGCGATACCGGGGCCAGTCCGCGCACGGTGGCGCGACTGTTTCGCCAGCAGCTGGAATGCAGTTTTACCCAGTGGCGCCAGCAGGTGGTGCTGGCCCATGCCGTCAGCCTGGCAGCGCGCAACTGGCCGATTCAGCGCATTGCGGCCGAGCTGGACTACAGTCCCAGCGCCTTCAGCGCCATGGTGCGCCGCACGGTGGGTATGCCTCCGGCACAATTTTTCGGCATGCATGCGCAAAATGTATAGCTGCTAGCGCTTTGTGCAAAAGGGTTTGAGGCTGTTCTTGTTATTTTGAGGGGCGGAGCCTCAAACAATATTTGCAGCGGCATGGAATGAAAGCTGCAAACCTGCGCTCATTAGCACCATGATCTTCTCCGCCGAGTCGCGCTACAACCAGTGGGTGCGCGAGCACTACCGCTTTTTGCTGCGCAGCGCCTGGGCGCTGACGGGCTCTCGCGCCACGGCCGAGGATGTGGTGCAGGATTGCTTCACCAGCGCCTGGCGCTTTCGCCACCAGCTGCGCGACCAGAGCATGGCCAGGGCCTGGCTGTTCCAGATCATGCGCCGCCATGCCTTCAGGCACTTCGATCCTGTGCAATCGCAGACCGAGTCTCTGGATGAAGCCTGCGAGCAGGGCGTGAATCATCACGATGCACTCGATGCGCAACTGGACGTGGTCAAGGCGCTGAGCCGCATTGCCCCCATCCATCGTGAAGTGCTGGTGCTTTACTACTTTGACGACATGCCCACGGCCCAGATGGCCGAGGCGCTGGATATTGCACCAGGCACCGTGCTCTCTCGCCTGGCGCGGGCACGTGAAGCGCTCAAGACGGCACTGCAGGAACCGGCGCGCCATCCCGCCGGGGCCGCCACTGAATCTTCCGCAGCTGCCAGCGTGATACCGCTGAGAAAGCGCGCACCATGAAACACCAAGACCGCCCCGAAGACACCGATTTCGACCTGCGTGCCCGTGCCGAGCTGGCGCTGGCTTTCGAGCCCGGCGAGCCGCCGGCCCATTTGCTGCGCCACACGCCATGGCATGCCCGTCGTGGCCTGCAGGCGCTGTGTGCCGCAGTGATCGTCGGCAGCGTCGCTGCGGGCAGCGTGCTGAGCCTGCGCCCGCCGCAGATGGTGCGCTCGGCCATCGAGCATGAGTATTACGAGCGCACGCTGCGTGGTCAGTTCATCCCGGAGGCCGAGATTGCCAGGCATATGGACTGGCCTGTCGACCAGAAGCTGCCTGGCTATACCCAGCTCATGCGGCCCTGCGACATCGACGGCAGTCGCGCCTATCACCTGACCACTTTCTTTGAAAAAGGCGGCATCGTTACCGTGCTGGCCTTCGAGCAGCCCCAGCGGATGGCCGACGGCCAGGGCTGGTGGGCCAACAGCTACTGGAAGGTGGTGCGTTCGAGAGAAGGCCGTCCGCTGGTGCTGATCGCACAGAAGAAACAGGCTCTGGCCGTGGCATCGCGCGCTCTGGGGGCCCCAGAGAAAGTCGATGGCTGAACCGGATTTTTCGCTCTGATCATTCACCAAAATTACCGAGGAGACCCCATGCAACAACCCACCTCTCTGCCACGTCGCCGCCTGCTCGCCGGTAGCGCCAGTGCGCTGGCTGCAGCCGGTCTGGCAAGCTTCCAGAGCCAGGCCATGGCACAGGCCGCTGCACCCGCAGCCAAGCCTCTACCTGGCTATGCCGGCTTCAAGAATGCCGATGCCGTGATCGTGCACAGCTCCACCACCATCGAGACCAAGCGCAGCGCGTTTGGCTCCAGCGTGGTCACGCCCACCAACCAGCTCTATGTGCGCAACAACCTGCCCACGCCTTCCGAGTCCATCGTGGCCGATCGCGATGCATGGGCGGTGCAGATTGATGGCGTGAAGAAGCCCGCCAAGCTGACCGTTGGCGAGCTCAAGAAGCTGGGCCTGGAAACGGTGACCATGGTGCTGCAATGCTCGGGCAATGGCCGCGCCTTCTTCCCCACCAAGCCCAGCGGTACGCAATGGACCGTAGGCGCTGCAGGCTGCGTGGTCTGGAGCGGCGTGCCAGTGCGCGAGGTGGTCAAGGCCCTGGGCGGCGTGGCCGACGGCATGGTCTACATGACGGGAACGGGCGGAGAGGTGCTGCCCGCAGGACTGGACCCCAAGAGCGTGCTGGTGGAGCGTTCCGTGCCTCTGTCGGCCATGGAGGACGCGCTGCTGGCCTGGGAGATGAACGGCGAGCCCGTGCCTCTGGCCCATGGCGGCCCGCTGCGCCTGATCGTGCCCGGCTACACCGGCGTGAACAACATCAAGTACATCAAGCAGCTGGCCTTTACCGTCAAGGAAAGCGAAGCGCACATCATGTCCCACGGCTACCGCATCTCGCCCCCCGGCAGCAAGGGCGACCCCAGCCAGCCTTCGGTGCAGGAAATGAGCGTCAAGTCCTGGATCAACAGCCCCATCCCCGAAGACGGCAACCAGGCCTCAGGCCTGGTGCAGATTCAGGGCGTGGCCTTCGGCGGCATGAACGCCGTCAAGGGGGTGGAAGTCTCCATCGACGGCGGCAAGACCTGGAAGCAGGCTCGCCTGATTGGCCCCGATATGGGCAAGTACGCCTGGCGCCAGTTCGTGCTGCAGGTACAGCTGCCCAAGGGTACTCACACCCTGGCCAGCCGCGCTACCGACGTCAAGGGCAATGTGCAGCCCGAAACGCGTGGTGAAAACCAGAGCGGCTACAACAACACCAGCTGGGCCGACCACGCCGTGACTGTCACTGTGGCCTGAGTGTCGCAATCACTGCCCATGCCCCGTGCCGGAAGAAGGGACGCAGGGCATGGGATCCAACCCCGATGCATCGCATTTCTCCAAGAACAATGATGAAGACAAACCACACCCTCGCCGCCCTGCTCTTGACCGCCTTTGCGGGCACTGCAGCCCATGCCGATCAGGCTGCCCAGATGGCGCGCGGCAAAGAGCTGTTCACCACTGCTGCAGTCCCTGCCTGCGCGGTGTGCCATACCCTCAAGGACGCTGGTGCGGAAGGTGCCATAGGCCCGGTGCTGGACGAGTTGCAGCCCGATGCGGCTCGCGTGGCGCGTGCTCTGAAGGACGGCATCGGCTCCATGCCCTCCTTCAAGGCCACAATGAGCGAAGCCGATATCGCTGCCGTTGCTCTCTACGTGAGCAAGGCCAGCGGCGGAGCCAAATAAAGCGTCTCAGCTGCGTTCTGCGCCATCCAGCGGAATGGCGTAGATCCATACCTTGTGGCGGCTATTGCCTTGCAGGCATACCGTCGCTTCCACGCCGGGCAGCTGGAAATCCAGGCTCACCAGCCAGCTGCCGGGCTGCATCTCGGTGGCAGCCTTGACAGCGGCGCGGCCCATGCTTTCGGGCCGCTGGAACAGATAGACCAGCTGATAGCCGCTCCAGTCGGCCAGCCAGATATCGCCACGCCGCACGCGTGCCCAGGGGCAGCGCAGGGCGCTGGCAATCGCCAGTGGCCAGCTCCATTCCAGACCATTGAGGCGGGCCTGCGGCAGCGCACTGCGCAGTGCGCGCAAGCCATCGCCCATGCCGCAGCCGGCATCCAGCACCAGCGCCTGCCCCGGCAACTGCACGACCTCTGCCAGTCCTTTGAGCGCATTTAACGGCGTTGGAAAGACGGGGGCATCACGCCAGGCATTGAGCGGGTAGATCAGCAGCAGCAAGGCCAGAGGCAGCAGCCAGCCCCAGGCGGGCAACTGGCTGGCGCTGAGCACCAGAAACGACAGCGGAAACCCGGCCGCAATGATGAGCCTGCGCCACCAGTTAGGCCCGTAGAGACTGGCCGCCGTGCTGAAGCCGCCGCCGACCAGCAGGGCCAGCCACCAGGGCAGCAGGCGCGCCAGACCCGCAAAAATCACCCAGGCCAGCAGCCAGACGAGCAGTGCAGGCAGAGGCCAGGTCGAGGCAAGCCATTTTTTTGTCATGAGTTTTGAAATGTATCCGTCATACACAGGCTCCACGACACCGAAGTGCAGGCAAGGCCTTGTCGGGATTTTGCATTTTGTGCGTGATCCCCCTCTTTGGTGGGGTATGCGTGTTGTCAACTCGTCGTAAAAATTACTGATTTTTGCTTATGTATACTTTTCGGCTTTCAGCGGCTGAGAATTCAGAGGAGACATCCATGCGCCTGCTCGCCCCCACCTTTTCATTGGCGGCTCTTGCATTGACAGCATGCGCGGTACAGACACCGCAGGAGCAGTTGGCACCTGCTTCGCCCACCGTGCGCCTGTGCGAAGGTAATAACTGTTCCGAGCTGCCGCGCAATGTCGCGACTTTCCGTGGCGAGCCCGTCAATCCCGAGGCAGAGCGCCGCCTGGCGGCACTGGTGCAAAAAGCCGAGGCCGATCCTCGCGCAGCCTATGACCTGGGACTGCGCTATCTGCGCGGCGATGGCGTGGAGCGCAACAGCTATCAGGCCATCGAATGGATGCGCAAGGCCGGCGATGCCGGTAACGGTCAGGCCCAGTTTGCATTGGGCCGTCTGTATCTGCTGGGCTTTGAAGAAATGGGCCCGGACCCCGCCGAAGCCGAGGCCTGGCTGTCGCGTGCTGCAGCCAAGGGCTTCAAGGAAGCCAAGCGCCTGCTGCCCCAGGCGCAAGCCGCCAAACAGAATGCTCATGCACGCTATCAGGCCATCGAGGATGAGCGCAAGTCCTGGAATGGCTGGTATGTGGGCGCGCCCTACTACATGGTGTGGGGCTCGTCGGGTTGGTATTACCGCTGAGGCGCTGTGAGCGCTGCAGCATTTTCTATTTTTTTGAAAGCATCACTATGTCCAAGAAGACAACGCTGCGTCTGGCAGCCATCGCATCGGCCCTGGCACTGGGCGGTTGCGTGACCCCCGGCGGCGGCACCATTTCCACGGGTACGGCTCCCACGGCTGCCACTGGCGCAGCGGGCGGCGCAACCAGCGTGAATGCGAACTCTACGCTCGAGCGTTGCGATGCTCCTCTGGGTACGCTGGCCGTGGACGACGGTCGCGGCAAGGAGTGGTATGCGAGCTTTGGCGCCGCCACCAAGATCACGACCATCGAGCCCCTGATCCGTCTGGCCGTGCAGCAGTCCAACTGCTTTGTGATCACCTCCATCGGCAACAACCGCACCGAAAGCAAGATGTCGGCGATCACCGACAAGCAGCGCAACTCCGGTGAATTCCGCGCCGGCTCCAAGCAGCAAAAGGGCCAGCGCGTGGCTGCCGACTACTACATGGAGCCTTCTATCATCATCGACAACGATGCAACCGGTCAGCTGGCAGCGGGCGTGGGCGGTCTGTTCGGCAATGTGGGTACGCTGATCGGCGGTGCCATGCAGAGCAAGGCTTCGGTGGTGACGCTGAGCATGTTCGACATCCGTTCTGGCGTGCAGATCTCCATCTCCGAAGGCAACTCCACAGCCACCAACTTCGGCGCAGCCATGGGCGCGTTCGGCGGTGGCGTGGGCGGAGGTCTGGGCGGCTTCTCGCGCTCACCCGAAGGCAAGGCCACGGTCGCCGCCTTCATGGATGCCTACAACAACATGGTGATCTCGCTGCGCAACTACAAGGCGCAGGAAGTCAAGGGCGGCCTGGGTCGCGGCGGTCAACTCAAGGTCGGCAAGTAAAGCGCCGATCCGAGAACAGAAAAGGGCCTGCAACTGCAGGCCCTTTTTCATGGTTTGCGCGTCTTCAGCAAGCGCGAGCGAGGCTCACTGCAGCTGAAAGATCTTGCCCGGGTTCAGGATGTTCTTGGGGTCCAGAGCCTGCTTGATGGCACGCATCATCTGCACCGCACCAACGCCAGCCTCCTCCAGCAAAAAGCCCTGCTTGTGGATGCCGATGCCGTGCTCGCCCGTGCAGGTGCCGCCCAGCGCAATCGCGCGAGCCACCAGCGTGTGGTTGAGTTGCTCGGCCTGCTGGCGCTGAGCGTCGTTGTCGGGGTCGATCAGATAGCCGAAGTGGAAGTTGCCGTCGCCCACGTGGCCGACCAGGAAGTAGGGGATGCCGCTGGCATCGGCTTCGGTCACGCACTCCAGCAGCGCATCGGCCAGGCGGCTGATGGGCACGCAGGCATCGGTGGTGATGCAGCGGCATCCGGGCACGCTGGAGACGGCCGCGAAATAGGCGTTGTGGCGCGCGGTGAACAGACGCGTACGGTCTTCGGGGCGTTCGGCCCATTCAAAGGCATTGCCGCCGAATTCATGGGCAATGTCCTGAACCATCTCGGCCTGCTCCTTCACGCCGGTGGGGGAGCCGTGGAACTCCATCAGCAGCATGGGCTCTTCACGCAGGGACAGCTTGCTGTAGGCATTGACCATGCGCACGGAGTTCACATCGACCAGTTCCACGCGGGCGATGGGAATGCCCATCTGGATGGTCTGGATCACCGTGTGCACGGCGTTCTCGATGCTGGAGAAAGAGCAGATGGCGGCGCTCACCGCTTCGGGCAGCGGGTAGATGCGCAGCGTGATCTCGGTGAAGATGCCCAGCGTGCCTTCGCTGCCCACCAGCAGGCGGGTCAGGTCGTAGCCGGCGGCGCTCTTCTTGGCGCGGTTGCCTGTGCGCACCACTTCGCCGCTGGCTGTCACTACCTCCAGGGCCAGCACGTTCTCGCGCATGGTGCCGTAGCGCACGGCATTGGTGCCGCTGGCGCGGGTCGAGGTCATGCCGCCAATCGAAGCGTCGGCACCGGGGTCGATGGGAAAGAAGAAGCCGGTGTCCTTGATGGCCTCGTTCAACGCCTTGCGCGTGATGCCGGGTTGCACGGTGATGGTCAGGTCTTCGGTGTTGACCGAGAGCACGCGACTCATGCGGCTGACGTCGATGGTGATGCCGCCTTGCACGGCCAGAAGATGACCTTCCAGCGACGATCCGGCGCCATAGGCAATCACGGGCACGCCGTACTGGTCGCAGAGCTTGACGGCATCCTGCACGTCCTGGGTGGATTCGGCAAACACCACGGCTGCCGGAGGGGGCGCGGAAATCGCGCCTTCGTCGCGGCCATGCTGCTCGCGCACGGCCAAGGCCGTGGAGCACTGGCCGCCGAAACGTGTTTGCAGAGCCTGCAGAAATTCTTCGGGGATGGGGCGCTGCACGAAATCGGGCTGCAGCGAGGTATGGGCAACAGGTGCGTTCATCGGGGTCTCCAGAGGAGAAAAAGAATACCACCTGGCCCGGTCCGGGCATGTACGTATTGGGTACTAGGCCATGCCGCTCAAGGTCGCAATCGCTACGCATGGCGTATGTCCATTGGAGCTGGCAGAGATCGCGGTTTCGTCGTGGCGCAGCCGTCTGGCGCGGGTACATAGATAAGTTCCGCCCTAGCTAATGAGAAATCAGTGTTTAGGGTTTGTGCCGGGTGTGCCTATATTGGCAAGCCTCATGGCGTGCGCTGCAGAGCTCGCTTCAAACCAAAAGCAGTTCGGAGGGCGAAGCTATGCGCGATACGGGTCGCAGATCATTCATTCAGGGGCTGGCCGGGGTGTCGGCCGCAGGCATGCTGGGCGCGGCATGGCATGTGCGTGCGGCGCAGACCCAGGCCTGGCCGGCGCGGCCCATCAAACTGGTCGTGACCTTTCCGCCCGGCGGCTCCAGCGATATCGTGGCGCGGGTGCTGGCTCCCGCGCTGGCCGAGAAGCTGGGCCAGAGCGTGGTCATAGACAACAAGCCCGGCGCGGGCTCGTCGATTGGCGCGCAGATCGTGGCGCACAGCGCCAACGACGGCTACACGCTGCTGGTATCGAATTCGGCGGCGCTGTCGATAGCGCCATCGCTGCTGCAAAGCCCTGGCTACGACCCCTTGCGCAGCTTCGAACATCTGGCCTATATCGGCGCCGTGCCCACGGTGTTTGCCGTGCATCCCTCGGTGCCCGCCAACAGCCTGAGCGAGCTGGTGAGCTGGATCAAGGAGCAGCCTGCCCCCGTGGCCTTTGGCAGCGGCGGCGCTGCCTCGGTGGGGCATCTGGTGGGCGAGCAGTTTGCGCAGACGCTCAAGCTGTCCATGGAGCATGTGCCTTACCGCGGCGCCGGCCCCATGCGTGCGGATCTGCTCAGCGGCCATATCAAGCTGGCGATCGACGCCCTGCCGCAGAACATCGCGCTGCACAAGCAGGGCCGGCTCAAGCTGCTGGCACTGACATCGCCACGCCGCGTAGCGCAGGCACCGGCGGTGCCCAGCGTGGCCGAACTGGGGCTGGCGCAGCTGGTCTCCGAAAACTTCGTCGGCATTTCGGCTCCCGCCGGCTTGCCCAGGGCGCTGGCCGAAAGAATCGCCAGCGCGGTGCGGCAGATCAGTGTGCGTCCCGAGTTTGCACAGACGCTCGAAGCCCAGGGATTCGTGACCCGGGATATGGAATCCAAGGCCTTCACCCAGCTGATTGCGGACCAGCATCTGGCCTGGGGAGATATCGCGAAAAAGACAGGTGCAAAACTTTAAGCAGAAGAGACAACGATGAGCAGCGAGAAACTGTATTCACCCCGTAAGCCGCGCTATGCCGTGGTGCTGTTTGGCCCCGAAGGACAGGGCAGTTTCAACGAGTCGGGACTGCGTGGAGCCCACAAGGCCAGAGATGCCGGCCACGAGGTCGATGTGCTCTGGGTGGCCGGCCAGTCGGCGCAGCAGCGCGCCGCCGAAATGTCCGCATTGTGCGGCGGCCGCTACGCGCTGATTCTTGCGCATGGCGGTCAGGGTGACGGTCCGGTGCAGATCCTGGCCGAGCGCTGGCCCGAGCAGGCTTTTGCGGTCACGCAAGGCAGCTGGGCGGCAGCCAATGTGGCGCGTTACGAGGTGCTGCAGGAGCAGTCGGCCTTCCTCGCCGGCGTGCTGGCCAGCCAGTGGAGCAAGACGGGCAAGGTGGGGCATTTCTCGGGCGAGAAGGTGCCGCCGGGTCTGCGTGGCCGCGCGGCCTATGCGGACGGTCTCAGGCGCGCCGGCTTCGAGGGGCAGCTGGTCACCCAGTTCTGTGGTCACCAGCATCGTCCGGGCTGGGCACGCACCTGTGTTTCGGCGATGGTCGAGCAGACGGATCTGGACATTGTGTTTGCCATGCTGGATGGCGGCCGCCCCGGTGTGACGCAGGCCTGCCGCGCACATGGCGTGGCGCAGATCGGCAATGTGCTGGACTGGGTGGCGCGCGACCCCGAGGTGTTTGTAGCCTCGGCGATCTGCGACTCCGGCGAGGCCTTGTTTCGCGCCGTCGAGGACCATGCACGGGGCCTGCTGCCGCTGGGTGGCTATCGTGCCTTCGGCCTCGAGGAGCCGAGTCTGGTTCGGCTGGAAATGGGGGCCGGGGTGAGTGCTGCGCAGCGCAGCCTGGTCGAAGACTGGGCGCAGCGCTTGCTGCGCCGCGAGTTCGAGATTCACCTGGACTATGCCGGGGCCGAGTTCGCCTTGCCGCAGGAGGAGCTCGGCGCTGCGGCGTGATCAGGAAAGCGCCGCGGCAGGGCCTCAGTACTGCTGAGCGCCCTTGTCGAATTCGGTGCGTGACAGCTGGCCGTTGCGGTCGCTGTCGATCTCTTCGAAGCGCTGGGAGATGACAGGCAGCTGGCGTGCTTCCTGCGCACTGAGCTGACCGTCGCGATTGGCGTCGGCACGCTCGAAGGCCGCTTGCACGCTGCTTTTTGCAGTCGGTGCCTGCTGCACGCCGGTGGCGGAACCCGACTGCACGATGCGCGCAGGCTCCTTGTTGTTGCCGGCGTTGCCGCCGCCGGTTTGCGCAAAAGCCATGCCCCCGCCCAGGGTGAGCGCAGAAAACAGCACCACGCTGACGACTTCGAATGACGAGACCTTGCAATTGAGCAGATTCTTCTTGTTCATGAATGGCATTCCTTCTCTATGCGATAACATGAGTGCATTGCACCCTGTGAGGCGGCAAAGGGCCAGCACTTTTGCCTGCTGTTGCCTCAGACTACATTTGCCTGCGGGCTGTAACGCACAATGGCGGCAGTATCTGAGGGCCGCTCCGGCCCTGAAAACTCGCAGCTTTGACAAGGGATGACCCATGGGCAACCGCCTCACGCAAATCGCCACCCGCACCGGAGATGACGGAACCACCGGCCTCGGAGACAACACCCGCGTTTCCAAGAACAGCGGCCGCCCGCATGCCATGGGCGATGTGGATGAACTGAACTCGCATATCGGCCTGCTGCTGTGCGAGCCAATGCCCCAGGAGGTGCGCGACCTGCTGATCGACATCCAGCACCAGTTGTTCAACCTGGGCGGCGAGCTGTCCATGCCGGGCTATGAGCTGCTCAAGGACGATGCACTGCTGCAGCTCGACAACGCGCTGGCCCACTACAACGCAGAGTTGCCGCGCCTGCAGGAGTTCATACTGCCGGCCGGCACACGTGCTGCCGCGCAGGCCCATGTATGCCGCACCGTGGCGCGCCGTGCCGAGCGCCAGGTGGTGGCGCTGGAGCAGGCCGAGGCCATGCGAGCTGCGCCGCGCCAGTATCTGAATCGTCTGTCCGATCTGCTGTTCGTGTTGGCCCGCGTGCTCAACCGCCTCGACGGCGGCGACGATGTGTACTGGAAGAGCGAACGCCTGGCGCGCGCGCAGTCCGAGTGAGGCGGTGGCGGGAGGCCGGGCATGCGTCTGCGACATATCGAAGTCTTCAATGCCGTGATGCAGACCGGCAGCGTCAGCGCGGCCGCGCGCCTCATCAACGTCACCCAGCCCGCAGTCAGCCGCACGCTGCAGCATGCCGAGTTGCAGATGGGCTTTGCGCTGTTCCAGCGCGCGCGGGGGAGGCTGACGCCGACCAATGAAGCGCTGGCCCTGTTTCCGCATATCGAGAAGCTGTTCGAGCAGCTCGACGAGGTGCAGCGCCTGGCCGCCAATCTGCGTCATGGCCAGTCGGCCGACCGGCTCAATGTGCTGACGGTATTCGCGCTCAGCCGCGAGGTGCTGCCGCGCGCCGTGGCGGGCTTCAGGCGTCGCCATCCGCAGGTCCAGGTGCACGTGCAGGCGCTGCACACGCCGCAGGTGGTGTCGGCCCTGCTGCTGCAGGAGGCCGATGTGGGCTTTGTGATCAGCTCCGTGGGTCAGCCCGCGCTGGAGCACGAGCTGCTGGCCGAAGTGGACATGTTCTGCGTCTTGCCCAAGGGACTGCTGCCGCCTTCGCGCGTGCGCGCCGAAGGCATGGAACTCAAAGACCTGGCCGATCTGCCTGTGGTCGCGCTCGATGCGCGCGACCCGCTGGGCATGCGTCTGGGCCAGGCCTGCCGCGAGCATGGCGTGGGGCTGTCGCCCGTGGTGACGGTGCAGACCTATCATGCGGCGCTGTCCATGGCCGAATACGGGCTGGGCGCGGCCATCATGGATGGCTGCACGGCCCTGGCGGCCGACCGGCGCCGAGTGCATGTGGTGCCGCTGCTGCCGCGCATCACCGTGGGAGTGAACGCGCTGAGCCTGCCTCAACGCCCGGGCTCGGTGCTGGCGCGCGCCATGACCCAGGAAATGCGCAAGGCCCTGCAGGAGCTTCTGAGAGAGTCCTGAGCAGGCCCGCGCTCAGGCAGCGTGCATCTGTGCGACCAGCCGCTGTGCCGAGCCGAAAGCCAGCGTCAGGCCCAGCGCGCCATGGCCGGTTTGCAGCCACAGATTGCGCGGGCCGCCGCGCTGGCGGCCGGTGATGGGCAGGCCTGTGGGCGTGGCCGGGCGCATGCCGCTCCAGGGATGCAGCGAGCCCTGCAGCGGCAGCTGGGCAAAGACCTGCTGCGTGGAGCGGCGCAGGCTGTCGATGCGGGCCGGATCGATGCGTGTGTCGCGGCCGATGATCTCCACCATGCCGGCCACGCGCAGGCGCTCGCCCAGGCGTGCGAACACCACCTTGCGCGCGGTGTCGGTCACGCTCACGCGCGGCGCGGCCTGGTTGTGGTCGGATGCTATGTCCACAGTGATGCTGTAGCCCTTGAGCGGATAGACGGGAAGGCGCAGGCCCAGCTGGCGCGCGTGGGCCGGGCTTTCCCAGCCGCTGGCCAGCACGTAGTGCTCGGCCGGAAGCAGGCCTGCGGCGGTGCGCAGGCCGGTGACGGCGTCGCCCTGGCGCTCGAAGCCCAGCACCTCGGTGTCGTAGCGCAGCTCGGCGCCGCGCGCGGCCAGCAGCGCCGCCAACTGCTCGCACAGCTGGCGGCAGTCGGCAGCGCTTTCACTGGGGGTGTGAACGGCGCCTGCCATGCGGCCCGCGTAGCCGGCCAGCGCGGGCTCCAGGCGCACGGCGGCGGTGGCATCCACCACCTGCTGGCTGGCGCCGCCAAGGCGCGATTGCAGGGCCACCTGCCGGGCCGCGGCATCCAGGCCCTGCTGCGTGTGGTACAGCACCAGCTTGCCCGGCGTGTGCAGTGCGCAGCTCAGGGACTCCTGCGCTTGCAGACGCTCGAAAGCCTGCCGGCTTTCGGCGGCCAGCCTCAGCAGCGCCTGCGTGCCGGCCATGGAGGCGCGTGCATTGCAGGCGCCCAGAAAGCGCAGTCCCCAGGCCCATTGGGCGGGGTCGGCGCGCAGGCGCAGGGCCAGCGGCGAGTCCTTTTCCAGCAGCAGCTGCGGCAGCATCTTCCAGATGCCGGGATCGGCCAGCGGCTGCACATAGGAATAGCTGAGCTGCGCGCCGTTGCCGCCGCTGGCGCCCGCTGCAGGGCCGGGCCCGCGCTCCAGGACCGTGACGCGGCAGCCCGCGCGCTGCAGCGCATAGGCAGTGGCCAGGCCGACGATGCCGGCGCCCACGATGCAGACATGCATTGATCGTTTCTCCATGCTGCCGCACTGTAGGCCCGTACGGGGCTGCGCAGCCATGGCATTTGGCATGCAGGGTATGCACCCAGGTTATGGTCTGCCCGCGCGATGTCGATGTATGCGTGCGGCCGGGCGGCCCTCGGTTGCGGTGTTTACCCGGAGCATGGCGGTGCCTGCGCAGCCACCCATAAACCAGGGGCATGGATCAGCCCGATATTGTCATCCTCCGGAGCCTGGCGCGCTTTCTACACTGGCGGCACATCCACCACCGAAGAGGAGACACCGCATGCAACTTCACTCCACCGTGCTTTGTGCGGCACTGGGCCTGGGTTTTCTGGGCGCTGTCCATGCCGATACCCTGGCCAAGGTGCGCGACAGCGGGCGCATCACGCTGGCCTACCGCGAGTCCTCCGTGCCCTTCAGCTACCTGGACAACGGCAAGCCCGTAGGCATGACCGTGGAGCTTTCGCAGACGGTGGCCGAAGCCGTGAAGAAGCAGTTGAACCTGCCCGCGCTGGAGGTGCGCTGGCAGGCCGTGACCTCGCAAAACCGCATGCCGCTGCTGGCCAACGGCACCATAGACCTGGAGTGCGGATCGACCACCAACAACACGGTGCGGGCCAAGGAGGTGGGTTTTGCCATCAACCACTTCTACACCGGCACGCGGCTGCTGGTGAAGAAGAGCTCGGGCATCCAGAGCTATGCCGATCTCAAGGGCAAGACGGCGGCCATTACCACCGGCACCACCAATCTGCAGGTGCTGCGCAAGGCCAATGCCGAGCAGGGCTGGGGCATGAACATCGTCATGGCCAAGGACCATGCCGACGGCTTTCTGCTGGTCGAGAACGACCGCGCCGCGGCCTTCGGCATGGACGACATCCTGCTCTACGGCCTGATCGCCAACGCCAAGAATCCCAGGGATTTCCACGTCGTGGCCGATGCGCTGCAGGTCGAGCCCTATGCCTGCATGCTGCGCAAGGACGACCCGCAGTTCAAGCAGCTGGTGGATGGCGTGATCGGCGACATGATGAAGTCTGGCGCCTTCGCCAGGCTCTACGACAAATGGTTCATGCAGCCCATTCCGCCCAAGAACGCGGCACTGGGTCTGCCCATGAGCGAGCAGCTGCAGCGCAACCTGCAGGAGCGCGGCGACAAGCCGGCGTTCTGAGATGCAGGCGGTCGGCATTCTCGGCGGCATGGGGCCTGCAGCGGGCGCGGATTTCGTGCGCCTGTTCGTGCAGGCCTGCACCCGGCACCTGCAGGACCAGGGCCTGCCCGTGCATGACCAGGCCTATCCCGAGCACTGGCTGGTGCAACTGCCCATGCCCGATCGCACACAGGCGCTGCGCCGCGATCCGCAGTCACCTGAGGGCCCGGCTGCGCATCTGCTGCAGGGCGCGGGCCGGCTCGCGGCCCTGGGCGTGCGCAGCGTGGCCCTGGCCTGCAACACGGCCCATGCCTGGCATGGGCAGATACAGGCGCTTTTCCCGCAGCTGCGCGTGCTGCACATCGCGCAGCAGACGGCGCTGTACCTGAAGGCAGGCGGCGCGCGCCAGGCCCTGGTGCTGGCCACGGACGGCACCTATGACAGCGGGCTCTACGACGCGGCTTTGGCCGATTGCGGCATTGCCGCGCTGCGCCCCGGACAGGCGGGACGAGCCCGGCTCATGCAAGGCATATACGAGGGCGTGAAACAAGGCGACATGCCGCTGGCCGTGCAATGCTTCGGCGAGGCGCTGGCACCGCTGCTGCAGCGCCACGGCGCCGTGCCCGTGATCATGGGCTGCACCGAGATTCCGCTGGCCCTGCCGCAGGCGCCGCAGGCCCGCGGCGCCGAGCTGGTGGACCCGGCCTGGATACTGGCCTGCGCGCTGGCGCAGGACGCCTACGCGCATTAGCGGCGAGGGAGGGCCAAAGCCCTGTAAAAAGATGAGCTGCAATCGCTTTATGCACAACGGATAGGTATCGAATCACGGCCATATCTGTTGATGGGTGTACGGTGTCAGCTCATCTTTTAATGGTGGTTTGCCGGCACGTGCTAGGACTTCCGGGCGTCCCGCATCTCCGAGTCCATGGCGGCCTTGTAGATGCTTTGCCGGGGTCGCTGCATCAGGCGGCGCAGCATGGGCTCGAATTCACTCAGAGGCAAGGTCTCGGCCCGGGGATCGAAGGCCGGGTTGTCATAGAGTTCGCAGAACTCGGCCGTGCGCTGGTAGTGCGGATGTTCCCGGAACTGCTCGCGCATGTCCCTGTCCAGGCCGATGTGATGGAAGAAGTAATGG
The DNA here is from genome assembly GCF_016772095.1 of Comamonas sp. NyZ500. Taxonomy (NCBI): domain Bacteria; kingdom Pseudomonadati; phylum Pseudomonadota; class Betaproteobacteria; order Burkholderiales; family Comamonadaceae; genus Comamonas; species Comamonas sp. NyZ500. The sequence continues at coordinate 50,314 of NZ_JAEIJE010000005.1, forward strand.
CCCTGGAAGATGCCGTGATGCTGGACCATCCAGTGATTGGCCTCGCTCACAAAGGGCTGGAGGATCGCTGCGGCAATGTCGGGGTGGTTGAAGGACCCGAGGGTATCGCCAATGTCGTGCAGCAGCGCGCACACCACATACTCCTCGTCACGGCCGTCGCGCAGCGCGCGCGTAGCGGTTTGCAGGGAGTGGGTGTAGCGGTCCACCGGAAAGCCGCCATAGTCGCCTTCCAGCAGCTTCAGATGGGCCATCACCCGCTCGGGCAGGCCCTGGCTGAACTGTGCAAATTCGCCGCCGATCAACTGCCAGTCTTCACGCGTGCTGTCTTGCATGCGCAGAAAGTTCGCCCGTGCATTCATGCCATGTCTTTCGTGGGTTATGGTCGTTGCACTGTAGGGCGCTGGCAGGGGCTGCGCTGTCAAGGGCATGACATGCAGCCGCTGCGTTGATGGGCGAATCCTGTTTTCCGTCCACAGGATTCGCGGGGGCTCGAGGCCTCAATAGGTTTCCAGGTGCAGACGTCCTTCGCGCTTGAGTCTGGCGCCCAGTTCCTCCCAGCCCAGGCCTGCTTGCTGGGCCACGTCGCGCAGGGCCAGCACGACGCCGTCCTCCATGCTTTTGAGACCGCAGACATAGATGTGCGTGTTGTCGTCGCGCAGCAGCTCCATGAGATCGGCCGAGCGCTCGCGCATGGCGTCCTGCACATAGCGCCTGGGCTGGCCGGCCACGCGAGAGAAGGCGAAGTTGATGTCGATGAAATCCTTGGGCAGGTTTTGCAGAGGGCCGAAATAGGGCAGCTCCTGAGGCGTGCGCGCACCGAAGAACAGCAGCAGTTTCCCGCTGTCGAACTTGCCGCTCTTGCGCAGGCGGCGGCGCCATTCCGTCATGGCGCGCATGGGCGCGCTGCCCGTGCCGGTGCAGATCATCACGATGTGCGAGCGCGGGTGATTGGGCATGAGAAAACTGCTGCCGAACGGACCGATGACCTGTACCTTGTCACCCACCTGCAGATCGCAGAGATAGTTGCTGGCCACGCCGCGCACGGGCTGGCCCTGGTGATCCTCGACCACGCGTTTCACGGTCAATGCCAGATTGTTGTAGCCGGGGCGCTCGCCATTGCGGGCACTGGCAATCGAGTACTGGCGCGCCACATGGGGCTTGCCGCCGGCATCCACACCGGGCGGGACAATGCCCAGCGACTGGCCTTCGAGCACCGGGAAAGGCATGGCGCCGAAGTCCAGCACGATATGGTGGGTCTCGTTGTCGAAGCCGGCTTCCGTGCAGTTCAGATTGCCCACCACCGTGGCCGTCACCGCAGCCTTGGGACCATGCAGATTGGTGTAGGCATGGGCGGCAGACCAGGGCGGCGTGGTGGCGCCATAACTGGCTGCGCGAAAGACTTGCGCAGCGCCGCTTTCGGCCAGGCCGGCAGCGGCCGCGATCACGGCCTGGGCCTGGCTCAGGTCCTGCACATCGCCGGCATTCTCGGCCGTCTGCGCGGCGGCCAGCACATCGGCGGAAAGCTCTTCGGGCAGGCTCTCCCAGCCCAGTTGCTCGGTCACGCTGTAGGGCTTGCTTGCCGACACCAGGCGCCAGTTGTCGATGGAGCCGGTCGGGCAGGGCGAGATGCAGTCCATGCAGCCGTTGCACTTGTCCGCCATGACCACATAGTTGTTGTCGTCATGCGTGATGGCGTCCACGGGGCAGGTCGCCTCGCAGGTATTGCAGCGAATGCAGATTTCCGGGTCGATCAGGTGCTGCTTCAGGATGCCGTTTTCAATCAGCGTGATGGTGCTCATTTCTTTCTCCAAACCGTGGCAACCCAACTCAGTGACATCGAGCAAGGGCCGCCCCGCCGCGAGGATGTCGTCCCCCTTGGGGGAAGCGGCTCAGCCGCTCAGGGGGGATCAAAATTTCACATACTCGAAGTCCACGGGCTGGCGATTGATACCCATGACCGGCGGGGCAATCCAGCCGGCGAACTTGCCGGGCTCCAGGCATGGCTTCATCAGCGATGCGACAAAGCTGCGGTCGTCGTCGCTGGCCAGCCACTCGTTCTTCCTGGCCAACCATTCCTGCTCGCTCACGGGACGGCCGTCGGGGCTGATGCGCACGCCTGCCAGCGCGCCGATCTGCCGGTTGAAGGCCTTGTGCGGCACCGTCAGGCGGAAGTCGATTCCGGCCTTTTCCATCACCTTGTTCCAGCGGCCCACACCGGCATTGCTGTCCTTGATGTAGTCGTCGCGCAGCACCTCGTTCAAGGCGTTGAGCATGGGCACTTCCTTCTCCTGCAACTTGCCGTCCACGACCTCCAGCACCTTGTAGTTCTGGTCGTGCAGTCTGTGGTCGTCCTCGCGCTTTCCCTCTTCGTAACGGCCCTTGAGGCCCGAGCTGTAGAAGGTGGCGGCATTGCTCGACTGGTCGGCACCAAACAGGTCGATGGTCACGCTGTAGTGGAAGTTCAGATAACGCTGAATCGTGGGCAGATCGATGACGCCCGCGCTGCGCAGCTTGTTCACATCGTCGGTCTTGAGTTCGTTCATGACCTGGCAGGTTCGGGCCAGCACGCGAGAGACGCCGGACTCGCCGACAAACATGTGGTGGGCCTCTTCGGTCAGCATGAATTTGGTGGTGCGCGCCAGCGGGTCGAACGCGGATTCGGCCAGCGCTGCGAGCTGGAATTTTCCGTCTCTGTCGGTGAAGTAGGTGAACATGAAGAACGCCAGCCAGTCCGGCGTTTTTTCGTTGAAGGCGCCCAGAATGCGAGGGTTGTTTTCATCGCCGCTCTGGCGCTCCAGCAGTGCCTCGGCTTCCTCGCGTCCGTCACGTCCGAAATGCTTGTGCAGCAGGTAGACCATAGCCCAAAGGTGGCGACCTTCTTCCACATTGACCTGGAACAGATTGCGCAGGTCGTACATGGACGGTGCGGTCAGGCCCAGGTGGCGCTGCTGCTCCACCGATGCGGGCTCGGTATCGCCTTGCGTGACGATGATGCGACGCAGGTTGGCGCGGTGCTCGCCGGGCACGTCCTGCCAGGCTTTCTCGCCCTTGTGATCGCCAAAGTGAATGCTGCGTTCCTGATCGGCCGGGTTCAGGAAGATGCCCCAGCGATAGTCACGCATCTTGACGTAGCCGAACTGCGCCCAGCCCTGCGGATCCACGCTCACCGCGGTGCGCAGATAGACATCGTAGTTGGTCGATCCTTCGGGGCCCACGTCGTCCCACCAGCGGATGAAATTAGGCTGCCAGCTCTCCAGGGCACGCTGCAACGTGCGGTCGCCGCTGAGGTCCACGTTGTTGGGAATCTTCTGGCTGTAGTCGATGCTGCTCATGGGGTGTCTCCTGTGATGTTTTGCCGATTCAGGGCCGTTGGCTCATACCCTGTTGAAATCGAAGCCGGCTTTCTGTCCGGTGCCGTAGAGCTTCAGCGCCCCTTTTTCGCCCACCGCGTTGGGGCGGTTGAAGATCCAGTTTTGCCAGGCCGACAGACGCCCGAAGATGCGCGTGACCATGTTTTCCTGGCTGGAAAAACGCAGGTTCGCTTCCAGACCCGTGAGCGCATCGGGCGACATGGCGGCGCGCTCTTCCATGGCGATGCGGATCTCGTCTTCCCAGTCGATATCGTCAAGCGCGGCGGTGACCAGTCCAAGCTGTTGCGCGGCATCGCCGTTGAGCGGCTTGCCCACCGCTGCGCGAGCGGCTTCCAGAGGCCCGGACTCCTCATAGAAGCGACGCTGCAGACGGCTTTGATCGTTGACCAGCGGCAGCAGGCCGAAGTTGAAGGCATCGAGCTCGATGACGGGCTCGCGCTCGGGCTCGTCGGGCAGCACCAGCATGTAGGCGCGGTCGGCGCAGAAGACCAGCTCGGCCAGCATGCCGACAAAGCAGGAGCCGGGCTCGATCAAGGCGAACAGCGAGCGCGATGACACATCGAGGCGTGCAAAGGTACGGCGCAGCAGGCCTGTGGTTTGCTGCACCAGCCAGTGATCCTTGTGCGCAATCAAAGACTGGTCCGCCGCCAGCACGGCGCGCGCATCGCCCTCGGTCTTGAGAATCCAGGTGCCCACATCGAGCTCGTTGGTGCGCAGATGCAGTATGGCGTCGTCGAGCTCGCGGCCCATGGCCAGCGGCCACCAGGCAGCACCTGCGTTTTCAATGGCTTCAAGGCTGCCGGGCTGTTCACCCTTGGGGGCCTTGACCGTGATGGTGGCGCTGCGCTTGCTGCGATCGATCTGCACGCTGACGTGGCGATAGTGCAGGCCGTCCGGGCTTTGCTCGCGCTGCAGCCTGGCGAGCTGTATGCCTTTGGCGGAAGCCGGGCGCGGGCTGCTCTCGCCCAGGGCCGTGGCACGTTGTTGCACCACTTCGGCAAATTGTGCGGGCTTGGCAATCGCGTCCACCAGCCGCCAGTCCACGGCGCGCTGGCCGCGCACGCCTTCCACGCTGGTGCAGAAGATGTCGGCCAGGTCGTGACGCACATGGCGCTTGTCGGTCACGCGCGTCAGCCCGCCCGTGCCGGGCAGCACGCCCAGCAGCGGAACCTCGGGCAGTGACACGGAAGAAGAGCGGTCGTCGATCAGCACGATGTCATCGCAGGCCAGAGCCAGCTCGTAGCCGCCGCCTGCGCAGGCACCGTTGACAGCGGCGACGAACTTGAGCCCATCGTGTCTGGAGCTGTCCTCCATGCCGTTGCGTGTCTCGTTGGTGAACTTGCAGAAGTTCACCTTCCAGGCGTGGGACGAGACACCGAGCATGAAGATATTCGCACCTGAGCAGAAGATGCGTTCCTTGCCGCTGGTCACGATCACGGAGCGCACCTGCGGGTGCTCAAAACGGATGCGGTTGAGGGCGTCGTGCAGCTCCACATCCACGCCCAGGTCATAGCTGTTGAGCTTGAGCTTGTAGCCGGGGCGTATGCCTGCGTCCTCGGCGATGTCCAGCTTGAGCCGGGCGATATTGCCATTCACTTCAAACGACCAGTGCTGGTACTGGCTGGGCTCTGTGCGGTAATCGACGTTGGTTTGCTGCTGCATGCTCGGCTCCTGCTGAGATGAAAGATAGTGCAGTTACTGACTCGGTGTTGGCACAATTATGCAGATTCATCGAAAAAAAGCACGTTGATTTAGGCACTATGTTGCATGTTTCGCTGAAACCAAGGGAAATCCTTAGGTGCTCACAGTTCGCAGAACGGCGCCGGATTTGAAGTGTTTTGGCGGCTATTCCCTTGCTAGGAAAGGGCGAGTAGCTAGCAATTACTGAGCAAATGATCCGGATGGCTTTGATTCGCAAACCCAGCACTGGCGCGGGGTGATGAGCTGCTTGCAAAATGGATCCACCATGCTGACCTTTGCAGATATCCAAGCCGCCGCTGCGCGCCTGAATGGCGCCGTCCTTCAAACCCCTTTTGTGGAATCACGCACGCTCTCGCAGATCACGGGGGCGCAGGTCTATCTCAAGTTCGAGAACCTGCAGTTCACTGCATCCTTCAAGGAGCGTGGCGCGCTGAACAAGCTGCTCATGCTCAGCGATGCCGAGCGCGCACGCGGCGTGGTCGCCATGAGTGCGGGCAACCATGCCCAGGGCGTGGCCTATCACGCGCAACGTCTGGGTCTGCGTGCCGTCATCGTCATGCCGCGCTTCACTCCCGGTGTGAAGGTGGAGCGCACACGCGGCTTCGGCGCCGAGGTGGTGCTGCATGGCGACACATTGGCCGAGGCGCGAGCCCATGCCTACCAGCTGGCGCAGGAGCAGCAGCTGACCTTTGTCCATCCCTATGACGATGAAGCGATAGCTGCGGGCCAGGGCACGCTGGCGCTGGAAATCCTGCAGGCACAGCCAGATCTGGATGCGCTGGTCATTGCCATTGGCGGCGGCGGTCTGATTGCGGGCATTGCCACGGCAGCCAAGGCCATCAAGCCCGAGATGGAGATCGTGGGCGTGCAGACGCAGCGCTTTCCCTCCATGGTCAATGCGCTGCGGCACACAGATCTTCCCATGGGGACTTCGACGATCGCCGAGGGCATTGCGGTGACCCAGCCAGGCATCATCACCCAGGAGGTGGTGCAGCGCTGCGTGGACGATTTGTTGCTGGTGGACGAAGGAGATATAGAGCAGGCCGTGCTCATGCTGCTGGAGATCGAGAAAACCTTGGTCGAAGGCGCAGGGGCGGCGGGCCTGGCGGCCTTGCTGCGCTATCCCGCTCGCTTCAAGGGCCGGAAAATAGGTCTGGTGCTGTCGGGCGGCAATATCGACCCCATGCTGCTGGCTGCCATCATCGAGCGCGGCATGGTGCGCTCCGGTCGTCTGGCGCGTGTGCGTGTCAGCGCGCGCGACGTACCCGGCGTGCTGGCCCAGATCACAGCCACGGTGGCCGGAGCCGGCGCGAATATCGAGGAAGTCCATCACCAGCGTGCCTTCACCATGCTGGCCGCGCAGAATGTGGAGATCGAGTTCGTGCTGCAGACACGCGGCCACGCCCATGTGAGCGAGGTGCTGGAGCAACTGCGCCGCGCAGGCATGGAGGCGGCCCTGGTGTGAGGCTTGAGCCTGCAGGCCTTGCTCAGGCCTGCAGAGGCGTGATTTTCTTGATCAGCGGGGTCACCAGGTCCATGGGCAAGGGGAACACCACCGTGGTGTTTCTGTCCGCGCCGATCACGGTCAGCGTCTCCAGGTAGCGCAGCAAGATGGCCTGAGGCTCCTGCGCCAGAACTTTCGCTGCCTGAGACAGTTTTTCCGAAGCCTGCAATTCGCCTTCGGCGTGAATCACCTTGGCGCGGCGTTCGCGTTCGGCCTCGGCCTGACGTGCGATCGCCCGGATCATGGATTCGGTCAGATCGACCTGCTTGATCTCCACGTTCGAGACCTTGATGCCCCAGGTGTCGGTTTGCGCATCCAGCGCCTGCTGGATGTCCAGGTTCAGCGATTCGCGCTCTGCCAGCATTTCGTCGAGCTGATGCTTGCCCAATACGGAGCGCAGCATGGTTTGCGCGAGCTGACTGGTGGCCTCCAGATAATTGACCACCTGGATCACCGCCTTTTCCGCATCCACCACGCGCAGATAGATCACGGCATTGACCTTGACCGAGACGTTGTCGCGCGAGATCACATCCTGCGCGGGGACCTCCAGGACCACGGTGCGCAGATCGACCCGTACCACCTGCTGGATGGCGGGAATGATGAAGATCAGTCCCGGCCCCTTGACCTTCCAGAAGCGCCCCAGCGTGAAGACCACGCCGCGCTCATACTCGCGAAAAATCCGGATCGACGCCGTCCCCAGGCCAATCACCAGCATCAGCAGGATCAGCCAGAACAGGAAAGAAGCGCTAACCATAGAAGCCATCCTTTCAGCGAGGGACTTCGGCGCTGCGATCTGACGTTGGACGGTGCACATCGATTTCGCAATCGGCGCCGGGTCGTCCGCAAGCCCAGCATATGCTGTTGCACTCCGAGTGTGAACTTGCCTGCGCATGGTCGACATCGAAGAAGTGCTGTTCGCCATTGGCGGACATGGGATGCGGGTCTGAGCGCAAAAGGTGGCTATGGCTTTCCCTGAGCCATGTCGCCAGGGCTGTGCCTAGAATGGCCGCAGAGCTTGCTTGTTTCACCGCCTGCTTTCAGGAGGAGCATTGATCACATGTCAGATGATTCCGCAGTGAACCACGAGGCACAGGACGCGGCCGAAGCCGTTGTGCCCTATATTCCCATCATCATTCCCGCCGCTGGCGCCGTGATGATGTTCCTGCTGGCCTTTATTGCCGTGAACATGGCCTAGGCATTCCAACCTTCTCGAGCCCAACCCCGCGACGCGGGGTTTTTTTACGTCTGTGCAGGTTATGAATGAATGCGGCATGCATATATTGATGCGCAAAATGCATAGATATTGCCGGTGATTTGCTGACAAATTCAAGGCCCCTACCTAAAATCGATCTCCCGCTGCTATTCAAAACAAGGTTGTTTTGACTATTTCAGACGGATTTCAGGCGCCAACAAGCGCTAGGGAAAGCAAGCGAGACACCTTCAAAAGCCTTTTTTCAAAGACGCAGCCGAGGATGCTTCTTTGAAAAACTGGTTTTTTAATTGAAGGACTTCCCCCATGAACGCCGCTGTGCAAAGCCTGAACATCCAGGCTCCCGACTACGTCAAGAACCCCAAGCTCATTGCCTGGGTCGCCGAAATGGCCGCGCTGTGCAAGCCTGCCCAGATCCATTGGTGCGACGGCTCGCAAGCCGAATATGACGCGCTGTGCCAGCAACTGGTGGATGCCGGCACCTTCAAGCCCCTGGCCAAGCGCCCTGGCTCCTTCCTGGCCTGGACCGATCCTTCGGACGTGGCTCGCGTGGAAGACCGCACCTATATCTGCTCCGCCAAGAAGGAAGACGCAGGCCCCACCAACAACTGGATGGAACCTGCGGAAATGCGCGCCACGCTGAACCCGCTGTTCGACGGCTGCATGGCTGGCCGCACCATGTACGTGGTGCCTTTCTCCATGGGCCCGCTGGGTTCGCCCATCGCCCACGTGGGTATCGAGCTGTCCGACAGCCCCTATGTGGCCGTCAACATGAAGATCATGACCCGCATGGGCAAGGCCGTGTATGACGTGATCGGCACCAGCGGCGAGTTCGTGCCCTGCGTGCACACCATCGGCGCACCTCTGGCCGCAGGTCAGAAGGACGAGACCACCTGGCCTTGCAGCAAGACCAAGTACATCGTTCACTATCCCGAAACCCGCGAGATCTGGTCTTACGGCTCGGGCTACGGCGGCAATGCGCTGCTGGGCAAGAAGTGCTTTGCGCTGCGTATCGCCTCCACCATGGGCCGTGACCAGGGCTGGCTGGCTGAGCACATGCTGATCCTGGGCGTTACCAACCCCGAAGGCAAGAAGTACCACGTGGCTGCGGCCTTCCCCTCGGCCTGCGGCAAGACCAATTTCTCCATGCTGGTGCCGCCCAAGGCCTTCGACGGCTGGAAAGTCACGACCATCGGTGACGACATCGCCTGGATCAAGCCCCAGGCCGACGGCTCGCTGCGCGCCATCAACCCCGAAGCCGGTTACTTCGGTGTGGCTCCCGGCACCAATATGCTGACCAACCCGAACTGCATGTTGAGCCTGGACAAGAACGTGATCTTCACCAATGTGGCCCTGACCGATGACGGCGACGTGTGGTGGGAAGGCATGGAAAAGGACCAGGGCAAGCTGCCCGATCACCTGATCGACTGGCAAGGCAAGGACTGGACGCCCCAGATCGCCAAGGAAACCGGCGCCAAGGCCGCCCACCCCAATGCCCGCTTCACCGTGGCTGCAACCAACAACCCTGCGCTGGACGAAGCCTGGGACGATCCCGCCGGCGTGAAGATCGATGCCATGATCTTCGGCGGCCGCCGCTCGACCACCGTGCCTCTGGTGACCGAAGCCCGTGACTGGACCGAGGGCGTGTACATGGCTGCGACCATGGGCTCCGAGACCACGGCCGCCGCCTTTGGCGCGCAAGGCGTGGTGCGCCGCGACCCCTTCGCCATGCTGCCTTTTGCCGGCTACAACATGAGCGACTATTTCCAGCACTGGCTGGATCTGGGCGCCAAGATCGAAGGCCAGGGCGCAACCCTGCCCAAGATCTTCACCACCAACTGGTTCCGCAAGAATGCCGAAGGCAAGTTCGTCTGGCCCGGCTACGGTGAAAACATGCGCGTTCTGAAGTGGATGATCGACCGTCTGGAAGGCCAGGTCCAAGGCCAGGAAACCGCCTTCGGCATTGCTCCCCAGTACGCCGAAATCAACTGGACTGGTCTGGACTTCGACGCTGCCCAGTTCGACAGCGTGACCAATATCGACAAGGCGGCCTGGGCCGAGGAAATGAAGCTGCACGGCGAGCATTTCGACAAGCTGGCCTACAACCTGCCCAAGGCCATGCTGGATACCAAAGCCAAGCTCGAAGAGCGCCTGTCCGCCTAAGCCCTTGACGGAATAAAAAAGCCCTGCAGGCCGTTGGCCGCAGGGCTTTTTCTTTTTGAGCCGTTGTTTTGATAGCTGTTGGCGCTTGCCGGACAAAGGGTAGACGCTTATTTCATGATGCGCCGAGAGGGCATGAAAAAAGCCGCGGCCTTGTGGGCAGCGGCTTTTTTCGAGAAGCGGTCTGAGCGCTCAGCGGCTCTGGCGATCCATGGCACGGGCCAGATCGGCCATCAGGCGGGCATCTTGCAGCGCGGCGTTCCAGACGCGTTCATCGGCAGCAGCTTGCTGGCGGCTCTTGACCCAGGCGCGGTAGCCGGTGCGCACCAGATTGATGGCACGGCGTGCGGGAGTGGAGAAGAGGGCAATGCTGGCAAAAGCCATGGCCCACAGAACCATCCAGGCAGCCATCATATGACCGTCGCTCCAGGTTTCGGTGGCCTGGAAGACGCCGGCGGCCAGGGCGGCCAGCACTACAGCCAGCACCATCCAGTACGACCTGGACTGGGATTGTGCCTCGTGCTCGGCGGCAATGGCGGCCATGCGTTCATCGCTGGCTTGATAGATACGCACCACACCAGGGTGCTCGACACAGTAGGAGTTGTAAATAAAGTTGCTCATGGCAGTTAACCCTTTGACCCACGCTTTTGGCGAATTGCCCGGGGAATAGGTGTAACTATAGGGATTACCCTAGGTGTGTTCAAATTTATATTTTGAATCTGTAGCATTCACAGCAGTGATGTATTGGGCGATGCCATGTCTTTGAACTTTCGTTCTCTGGATCTCAATCTGCTGCGCGTCTTCGACGAGGTCATGTCCGAGCGCAGTCTCACGCGTGCGGCGCACAAGCTCAGCATCACCCAGCCGGCGGTCAGCAATGCCATGCGCCGGCTGCGTGAGGTCCTGGGCGACGAGCTGCTGGTGCGCCAGGGACAGGGTGTGGAGCCCACGCCGCGTGCCCAGGCCCTGTGGCCGGTGATACGCGAGGCCTTGCAGCATCTGGAGGGTGCACTCGCACCCGATGAGTTCGATCCCGAGACGGCCGCCACCACGTTCGTGATCGCCATGGCCGATGCCACGGCTGCCACGCTGATTCCGCCGCTGTACCCGATTCTGGCGCGCGAGGCACCGGGCCTGGGCATACGCCTGCTGCCGCTGACCACGCGCGATCCAAGGCCCTTGCTCGATGATGGCGAGGCCGATATGGCCGTGGGCTATTTCCCCGCCGTACTGGCCGATCTGACGGCGCGTGCCCAGGCTGGCGGTCTAGTGGCGTTTGACAGCCGCCGTCTGTATGAGGGCGAGTACCTGTGCGTGATGCGCAAAGGCCATCCGCTGGCGCATGTTCCGCTGACGCTGGACAACTATTGCGCGGCACGCCATATGCTGGTCAGCTTTTCGGGCCGCTCCTTCGGCTTCATCGACGAGGCCCTGGCCTCGCTGGGGCGTTCGCGTGAAGTGGTGCTCACCGTCAACCAGTTCTTCACTGCGGCGCGCGTGGTGCTCAACTCCGATCTGCTGACCATCTTGCCGCGCCATTTTGTGCCCGTGACCGGCATGAGCGACCAGCTGGAGCTGCGCGATCTGCCCTTCGATGTCACGCCCGTGCATGTGGATGCACTGTGGCGTCGGCGCGGCCCGCACCCGCAGGCCTATGACTGGCTGCTGAAAACGCTGACGCGCTCGGCCGAGATCACCTTTGCCAACGGTTCGGCCCAGGTCACTCACCATGGTTGACTAAACTAGCCACATGAAGATCCAGCTGCTGTCCGACCTGCACCTCGAAGTCCACCCCCAATTCGTGGCCCAGCCTGCCGCGGGCGCCGATGTGCTGGTGCTGGCCGGCGACATCGGCTCCTACCAGAGCAGCACCCAGGTCGACGGCGAAAACTTCGGGCTGGAGCGTTTCTCGCCGCTGCCGCAATACGCCAACTGGCCCACACCCGTGCTGTTCGTGCCCGGCAATCACGAATACGACATGCAGGACTTCGACGAGGCAAGGCTGCGCCTGCAGCGTGTGTGCGACAGGCTGGGCCTGATCTGGCTCGATCGTGAAACCGTGGTCATGGACGGGGTGCGCTTCATCGGCACCACGCTGTGGAGCGACTTCGACGCCATGGCCATGCATGAAGGCGTGAGCGATGCCACGCGCTTGCACAAGCTGCGCGAGAAGGCCTTTCGCGCCGCCAATTTCTATCTGCAAAAGACCGGCGGCAGGCGCCAGGGCGAGCCGTTTCTGGCCGCGCCCATGCGCGAGGAAAGCCTGCTCTGCCAGGACTGGCTGCGCGCCGCGCTGCAGCAGCCTTTTGACGGACCCACGGTGGCCGTGACCCACTTTGCGCCCAGCCTGCGCAGTGCCGATCCGCGCTACGGCCTGGTACCTGGTACGGCCGGTTTCTGCAATGTGATGGACGACTTTCTGCCCCATGCCCAGCTCTGGCTGCACGGCCATCTGCATTGCGCCAGCGACTACATCGCGTGCGGCCAGCGCGACGACGGCAGCGAATGGCAATGCCGTGTGGTGGCCAATCCCCTGGGCTATGCCCGCAAGGGAGAGCAGGATGACTTTCTGCCGGCATCGACAATTGACTTGAGCCAAGTCAAGATGCTGACTGTCCCCAGCCCTTAGGCTTGAGACATCAACAAGGAGAAATTGGTATGAAGATCTTGCTCGCCGTGGACGGCAGTGCCTATACCCAGAAAATGCTGGCCTATCTGACCTCGCATCAGGAGATGCTGGGCACGGGCCATGAGTACACCATCATCACCGTGCAGCCGCTGCTGCCGCCTCGTGCACGCGCTGCGCTGGGCAAGGAAGTGGTGGAGCAGTACTACGACGAAGAATCCGCCAAGATCCTGCAGCCCGTGCTGGAGTTCCTGAAGGGGCGTGGCGTCGAGGCGCAAAGCATCGCCAAGGTCGGCCCCATTGCCGACACCATCATCCATGCCGCCCAGGACGGCAAGTTCGACCTGATCGCCATGGGCACGCACGGCCATGGCGCGCTGGGCCGTCTGGTCATGGGCTCGGTCAGCTCTCAGGTGCTGGCGGGCTGCACCATCCCCGTGCTGCTGATTCGCTGATTTTCATAGCTGCTTGCGCTTGATCTGCATACACATCAGGCATAAAACAGCGTCAAATCAAGTATAGATGAGCGTCCACAGCTACAAAAACCAAAGTACCTCCGTTTGACATCAAGCTCTCAAGGCCGCGCTGCAAAGCACGGCCTTTTTTCTTGTCTGCATCAAACTGCTTGCAGCACTTGGCGGGCCTTGCCCAGCAAGGCCTGGCTGACACGGGCCAGCACGCGTGACTCCAGATTCCAGCAATGCCAGAACAGCGCGATGGACAGCGCATGGCCTGTTGCCACGTCGATCAGCTCACCGGCATCCAGCGCGGGCTGCACCAGCAGTTGCGGCAGCACGCCCACGCCCCATCCGGCACGCACGGCGCGCACCTGAGCTTCGCAGCTGGGCAGCAGAATCTGATGCTGCAGCGACACATTGCGCAGACCCAGGCAACGCGCCACAAATTCGGCCTGCATATCGTCCTTGCGGTTGAAGGACAGATAGGGCAGCTGGTTGAAGTTCTTGCGCGTCAGCCCCTGGGGCAGTCTTTGCTGCGCAAACTCGCGCGAGGCCACGGCCACGTAGCGCATGGCGCCCAGAGGCTGCACCGTGCAGCCGCGCAGGGCCTGACTCAGCGTGGTGACGCAGCCCATGACCTGGCCCGAGCGCAGCAGCTCCTGCGTGAAGTCCTGATCGTCGACCACCACCTCCAGCGGCAGGCCGCTCTTCACCAGCTCGTCCAGAGCCGTCATGGCCCAGGTGGCAATGCTGTCGGCATTGATGGCGATGGAGACGATTTCTCCGGCCAGACTCTGCCCGGTTTGCGGTGCCAGCTCCTGCAACTCATGAGCGAGATCGGCGCGCAGCAGGCGCAACTGCTTGGCATGCTTGAGCAGCAGCCGCCCGGCGCTGGTGGGCTTGACGGGACGCGTGCGCTCCACCAGTACCGAGCCCACCTGTGCCTCCAGTGCACGCAGGCGCTGGGACACGGCCGACTGGGTGATGTGCAGCTTTTGCGCCGCGCGCTCGAAGCCGCCTTCTTCCACGATGGCGGCCAGGCATTCCAGTGCAACAGGGTCCCAGGAGCTCATGGCAACTTCATTAGCATTTCTGATGAAACTGCTGAAAATTTAATGCTGCTTTTGTTTGGCCGCAAGAGTGCAGACACTGGCCGCATGAACATCATCGTCCTGGGCGCCGGCATCATCGGCATCAGCACCGCCTGGCATCTGCGCGAGCGCGGTCACCAAGTCACCGTGGTGGACCGCCAGAGCGGTCCGGCCCTGGAGACCAGCTATGCCAATGGCGGCCAGATATCGGTCAGTTACTGCGAGCCCTGGGCGAATCGCCAGGCGCCCTTGAAGGCGCTCAAATGGATGTTCGACAAAGAGGCTCCTCTGCTGCTGCGGCCCCAGGCCGACAGCGCGCAATGGCGCTGGTGCCTGCAGTTCCTGGCCCAGTGCAACGACCGTGCCTTTGCGCGCAATGTGCAGCAGATCGTGGCGCTGGGCGCCTACAGTCATGTGGCGCTCAAGGACATGGTCCAGAAGACCGGTATCGAGTTCGAGCGGCTGGAGCGCGGCATTGCCCATTTCTACAGCAGCCCGCAGGCGTTTGCCGAGGCCGCCGAAGGCGTGGAGCTGATGCGGCAATACGGCGTGCAGCGTCGTCTGGTCAGCCGCGACGAGCTGCTGGCCATCGAGCCAGCATTCACGCCCTATGCGGCGCAGATTGCGGGCGGCACCTTCACCGCCACCGATGAGTCCGGTGATGCGCGTCTGTTCACCGAAAAGCTGGCCGGTCTCTGTGCCCAGGCCGGTGTGCAATTCCTCTACGGCCACGACATCCTGAGTCTGCAGCCGGCGCGTCGGGGCAAGCCTGCCCAGGTGCAGATTCGCGACGGTAGCGATGGCGCCCCACGCATGCTGAGTGCGGATGCCGTGGTGGTCGCCTGCGGCTCCTACACGCCGCTGCTGCTCAGGCCTCTGGGCGTGCATGTGCCTATCTATCCGGGCAAGGGCTATAGCGCCACCTTGCCGCTGCTGCGGCCTGAAAAAGCCCCCATGGTCTCCACCATCGACGACAGCCGCAAGGTCGCCATGAGCCGTTTGGGCAACCGCCTGCGCGTGGCCGGCACCATAGAGCTGGGTGGCTTCGATCTGAGTCTGGACACGCCCACGGCCAGGGCACGCTGCGAGATGCTGGTCAGGCGCGTGGAGGAGCTGATGCCCGGCGTCTGCGACACGCGCCTGCCCGAGCAGGGCGGCGATCCGCAGTTCTGGTGCGGTCTGCGGCCCGCCACGCCCAGCAATATTCCCTGCATCGGTGCAACCCAGGCTGCAGGCATCTGGGTCAATGCCGGGCATGGCACCCTGGGCTGGACGCATGGAGCAGGCTCGGGCAAGGCCATGGCGGCGCTGATGAGCGGCGAGCGCCCGGCGCTGGATTTCCGGTTCTGGGATGAGCCGGCACCCGAGGTCGCACGCGGCGCGCGGATTGCGTCGGCCTGAGACAGGGCATAGGACTGCAGGACGAGTACGGGCTGGCTGACTCTTTTGCCCGGATTGACGGTATCGCTGCGTGGGGCTCTTACATACAATCACGCCAGCAACTCGTCCATGCCATGATCCAGCACGACATCACTCCTGCCCTTGAAACCTCACGTTCCTTCGCGCGCTCATTGCCCATGGCTTTGCTCAAGGCCCGCGAGGCGGTCATGGTGCGCTTTCGTCCCTCGCTGCGTGCACACGGCCTGACCGAGCAGCAATGGCGCGTGCTGCGCATCATGTGGGTGGCCGACAAGCGCCTGCGTCCCATGGAGCTGTCGCAGCTGACCTTCATCAGCATGCCCAGCCTCTCGCGCCTGCTCAAGACGCTGGAAGGACGTCTGCTCATCAAGCGCGGTCGCCATGTAGCCGATCTGCGGGGCTCCGAGTTCGCCCTCACGCCAGCAGGCCAGGAGATGGTGGCCCAGATCGTGCCGCATTTCGAAACCATCTACTCCGAGATCGAGGAGCAACTGGGCAGCGCCGAGAGCGAGCAACTGTTCCGCATCCTCGAGCATGTGGTGCAAAGCCTGGGTCTGCCCGGCGAAGACGAGCTGGGCCAGGACTGAGGCGTCGGCCACGGCACAATGCAGTGATGAGTGCTGCGATTGCCGTCATCGACTTTGAAACCACGGGCATGACGCCCGCCCAGGGTGCCAGGGCCACCGAGGTGGCCATCGTGCTGCTGGAGCAGGGCCGTGTGGTGGACCGTTTCCAGAGCCTGATGCAGACCGGGGCCTGGGTCTCGCCCTTCATCACCGAACTCACCGGCATCACCAATGCCATGCTGCGCACGGCGCCGCCCGCCGCCGAGGTGATGCGCGATGCGGCCCGCTTTGTGGGCGCTGCGCCCATGGTGGCCCACAACGCATCGTTCGACAGCAAGTTCTGGCAGGCCGAGCTGGCGCTGGCGGGCGAAGCCGCCCCCCAGCTGTTTGCCTGCACCGTGCTGCTGTCGCGCCGCATCTACCCGCAGGCGCCCAGTCACAGCCTGGGCAATCTGGCGCGCTACCTGCACCTGCCTTCCACGGGCCGCGCCCACCGGGCGCTGGCCGATGCCGAGATGGCGGCAGCCCTGCTGGCCCGCATGCAGCAGGATTTGTGCGAGCGCCATGCCTTGCCCTGGCCCGAGCACGAGCTGCTGATGCAGCTGCAACGCTGCAGCAAAGCCAAGGTCGGCGGCTGGCTGGCGCAGCAGGCCGGTCAAGGGCTGCTGGCAGCTCAGACCCAGGATTGATGAAGGTTTAGGCCTGCAGGCCTTTGCATTACTGCGCGATAAGCTATCAAAATTGATGATTCTGACCTTAAGCCCTTACGGATTGTGACCGGCAAGGTTCAAGTTGATAATTGATCAAGTCCTGCAGATGCTCTTTGGATCTGCTGATCTTGAACCGTGGCGCACCGTTGTGGTCGCTGACCTGAGCTCTGAATTTCGTGAACTCCGCCTTGCCTACCTCCGTCTTGCGTTCGGCCTTGCCTTTCTCGCAGCGCGAATTTCGCGATGCGCTGGGGCAATTTGCCACCGGCGTGACCATCATCACGGCGCGCAGTGCAGAGGGCCATGCGGTGGGCTCCACGGTCAGCTCCTTCAACGCACTGTCGCTGGCGCCCTCGCTGGTGCTCTGGAGCCTGGGTCTGAAGGCCAACTCACTGCCCGTGTTCCGCCACAGCACGCATTACGCGATTCATGTGCTGGCGGCTTCGCAAAAGCCGCTGGCCGAGCTGTTTGCACGCAAGGGCGCGGACCGTTTCAGCCATACGCAGCACCATGACTCCGAGCATGGCGTGCCGCTGCTCGAGGGCTGCTGCGCGGTCTTCGAGTGTCGCAATCTGCGCCAGCATGAGGAAGGCGACCATCTGCTCTTCATCGGCGAGGTGGAACGCTGCGAGCACCATGCCGACCGCGCGCCGCTGCTCTACCACTCGGGCCATATGCACGCCCACGGCTTCGTCAGGTAAGGCCGGCTGCCGACTGGGAACCCTACCTAGTCGGCTTGAACGATACCGATCTCCAAGGCCCGCCCTAGATTGCCCCCAGGCCTGCCGCGTCAGGCCCGAGGACAGTGGTTGCAACGCTTTGGAGACACATCATGATCGATTGCGAAGACAGGTCGGCCCATACCCAGCTCAAGGTGGCCGCGGCAAGCAGGACGGGTATCGAGCTCAGGCGCATCTCACCCGCCATCGGCGTGGAGGTTTCGGGCATAGACCTGCGCCAGCCCATGAGCGAGGAGCAGGCGCGCGAGCTGCGCCAGGCGCTGGTGGCGCACAAGGTGCTGGTGTTTCGCGAGCAGAACATCACGCCTGCCCAGCATGTGGCGTTTGCGCGCCGCTTCGGCGAGCTGGAGCTGCATCCGGTATTTCCCCATCACCCCGACCATGCCGAACTGGTGCTGCTGGGCGGCAACAGCAAGATCCCTGGCACCGAGAACGTCTATCACACCGATGTCTCCTGGCGCGAGACGCCTTCCATGGCTTCGGTGCTGCGCTGCGTGGAATGCCCCGAGGTCGGCGGCGACACGGTCTGGATCAATATGGAGCAGGCCTACGAGCAGCTGCCCGAGACGCGCAAGCAGCAGATCGCCGGCCTGTATGCCGTGCATGACATCCTGCCCTCGTTCGGTGCGCGCATGACGCCCGCAGAGCAGGCCCAGGCGCGTGGCAAATACCCGCCCGTGGTGCACCCGGTGGTGCGCACCCACCCCGAAAGCGGCCAAAAGATTCTCTACGTCAACGAGACCTTCGTCACGCATTTCGCCAACTTCAGCTCGAACTTCGACAGCTTCCGCTCGGCCAACGAAATTCATGCCCAGCAACAGGATCTGATGAACTATCTGCTGCGCCAGCCTGCGATTCTGGAATACCAGATGCGTCTGCACTGGGAGCCCAACACCATCGCCATGTGGGACAACCGCTCTACCCAGCATTACGCGATTCAGGACTACTTCCCGGCCGTGCGCCGCATGCATCGCGCCACGGTCGTGGGCGACAAACCGTTCTGAGCCGCCCGCCAATCAAACTGGGTCGTGCAGGTGGTTTAACGCTGCGTTAAACCACCTGCGGCAGTCTTGTCTTGTAGAGTTCAAAGCAGTAAGCATCTGCTTTGAACCTCCCAAACAGCGAGACAGGACATGCAGCAACAAGACTTTGATTACGATTTTCTGGTCATAGGCGGTGGCTCGGGCGGCGTGCGCGCCAGCCGTGTGGCTGCCGGCCTGGGGGCCCGTGTGGCTGTGGTGGAGGCTGCCCAATTGGGCGGTACCTGCGTCAACGTGGGCTGCATCCCCAAGAAGCTGCTCAGCCATGCCGCGCACTTCAGCCAGCTGGCCGAGGAGGCCCGGGGCTTTGGCTGGCAGCTGGAGCAGCCGCGCTTCGACTGGCCCACGCTGATTGCCAACAAGGACCGCGAAATCGAGCGCCTGAACGGTGTCTACGGCCGCATGCTGGCCGGCGCAGGCATTAGCCTTATCCATGGCCGTGCGGCGCTCTCGGGGCCGCATAGCGTGCTGGTGAACGGCCAGACCATCCATGCCCGCCATATCCTGATTGCAACGGGCGGAACACCCAGCCTGCCCGATATTCCTGGCGTGGAGCATGCCATCAGCTCTGACGAGGCCTTCCATCTGCCGCATCTGCCCAGGCGGGTGGTGGTCGTGGGCGGAGGCTATATCGCTGTGGAGTTCGCCTCCATCTTCAACGGTCTGGGCGCCGAGACGACTCTGCTGCACCGCCGCCAGCAGTTGCTGCGCGGCTTTGATGCAGACCTGGGTCTGCATCTGGGCCAGGAGATGGCTCAGCTGGGTGTGAACTTTCGCTGGGGCGAAGAAATACAGGCCATCGACAAGCAGGCGGACGGCCTGCACCTGCAGCTCAAGAGCGGCGAGCAGCTGGTCGTGGACTGCGTGATGTATGCCACGGGTCGTGTGCCCCTGATCGAAGGCCTGGGGCTGGAGGCAGCGGGTGTCAAGGTCAACGACAAGGGCGCCATCGAGGTGGATCAACATTTCTGCAGCAACGTGCCCTCCATCCATGCCGTGGGCGATGTGGTCGATCGCATGGCTCTGACACCCGTGGCGCTGGCTGAGGGGACGGTGCTCGCCCATCATCTGTTCGGCCAGGGCGGCAAGAGCGCTCCCGACTACGAGCTGGTGCCGACGGCGGTGTTTTCCCATCCGCAGGTGGGCACCGTAGGCCTGTCGGAGGAGGTGGCGCGCGAGCGCTTCGGCGCAGTGCAGGTTTTCCAGTCCGGCTTCAGGCCGCTGACCAATCGCATGGGGGCCGAGCCCGAGAACGTCTTCCTCAAGCTCATCGTCTCCAAGGCCGACCAGCGCGTGCGCGGCGTGCATATGGTGGGAGAGGGCGCGGGCGAACTGATGCAGGGCTTTGCCGTGGCGCTGCAATGCGGCGCGACCAAGCAGCAGTTCGATGCGACCATAGGCATACACCCGACCGTGGCCGAGGAGCTGGTGACAATGCGCGAGCCGGTGCGCGAATGAGGAATGACACCCCGCGCTTTCGCAGGGTGCAGGGCCGCGCGGCGGCATCGCAATGAAAAATGGGCCTTTTCAGGCCCATTTCCTTGTCCATCAAGCGCTAGCGCTATGGATAGATGAGTTGGTATCAGCCGCGCGCGGCGTCCGGCAGCTCGATCTTGACTTCCAGAACCTCAAGGTTTTCCTGGCGCTCCAGCTGTACCTTGATGTCATTGGGGTTGATGTCCACATACTTGGAAATCACGGCCATCAGCTCTTTTTGCAGGGCAGGCAGATAGTCGGGCTTGCCACTTTCGCCGCCCACGCGCTCGCGCGCGAGAATGATCTGCAGTCGCTCCTTGGCGACCGAGGCGGACTTCTTCTTCTCTCCGAGCAGAAACGACAACATGGACATCAGGCTTACCTCCCGCCAAACATGCGCTTGAAGAAACCGGGTTTGACGGCTTCGGTAAAGCGCATGGGTTTTTCTTCGCCCAGGAATCGGGCCACCACGTCCTGATAGGCCTCTGCCACATCCGTGCCTTGCATGTGCACGGCAGGAATGCCCTGGTTGGAGGCCTGGAGCACGGTTTCGGATTCGGGGATCACGCCGATCAGCTCGATGCGCAGAATGTCCTGGATATCCTCCAGCGACAGCATCTGGCCGTCTTCCACACGATTGGGGTTGTAGCGCGTGATCAGCAGATGCTCCTTGATGCGCTCGCCCTTGACCGCACGCTCCGTCTTGGAGCTGAGCATGCCCAAGATACGGTCCGAGTCACGCACCGACGAGACTTCGGGGTTGGTCACCACCAGGGCCTCTTCGGCATAGTGCATGGCCATCAGTGCGCCGCTTTCAATGCCGGCGGGCGAGTCGCAGATGATGAACTCGAAGTCCATGGCGGACAGATCGTCCAGCACCTTCTTCACGCCTTCCTGCGTGAGGGCTTCCTTGTCTCGGGTCTGCGAAGCGGCCAGCACGAACAGGTTTTCGCACTGCTTGTCCTTGATCAGGGCCTGGTTCAGATTGGCTTCGCCCTGGATGACATTGATGAGGTCATAGACCACGCGGCGTTCGCAGCCCATGATCAGATCGAGATTGCGCAGACCCACATCGAAGTCAATCACTGCGGTCTTGTGGCCGCGCAGTGCGAGGCCGGATGCGAAGCTGGCGCTGGTGGTGGTCTTGCCGACACCGCCTTTGCCAGAGGTCACGACGACGATTTTGGCCATGTTTGCACGATTCCTTTAAGACAAATGGGGCAGGTTGATAGGGTGTCCGGTGTGTCTCTCATACCGGCTCGATAACGATTCTTTCTCCCTCCAGGCGCACCTTGGCAGCTTTGCCGGCGACGTCCTTGGGGAGATCGGTTTCAATTGTGCGGTAGATACCTGCGATGGAAAGCAGTTGCGCCTCCATGCAAGTGCTAAAAATTCTTGCGCTGGTGTTGCCGCTGGCCCCGGCCACGGCGCGGCCGCGCAGCGGCGCATAGACATGGACGTTGCCGTCGGCAATCACCTCGGCACCATAGCTGACCATGTCCAGAACCACAATGTCGGTGCCTTTGGCATAGACGCGCTGGCCCGAGCGCAGCGGCCGGTCCACGATGACGGCATCGGCCAGCGGAGCAGGCACCTCGACCTCCACTTCGCGAATGATTTCGTGGATTTCCGGCTCGGTGCGGCGCGTCGGCATGGCATCGGGGGCTGCGCTCAGACCAAGGGCCTTGGCTGCTTCCATCTGGGCCTCGCTGCCGCTGCGCACGGCAACGGGCACTGTGCGGTGGTTGCGCAGGGCCTCGATCAGGGCCGGGAAGTCGATTTCTTCCTCTGCTTCGCGCACCTGGCTGAGGTCGATCAGCACAGGGTCGTTGTCGAAGAAGTCCGGGTCGTCGGCAAGACGGCGGGCCAGATCCTGGGCCAGCGCCTGCATGTCGGTGCTGCGAAGTACCACGGAAAGCACCGGCAGTTGTGCGCTCTTGAGGTCAAAGCTGGGGCGCTCGGCGCCGGTCGATTCAACAGACATGGATGGGATCAGCGCACATCAGGTGCTCTATGAGGACGACAAAGTGTACCTGCCTACCGGCAAAAGATATGGTCACCGAGTGTTTGCACTGCAACACTTGATGCACCTCAGAGGCCTGTGTCTGTGCAGGTCTGGATGAAAATACAGTCATGTCTCCAGAGCTTTTGATCCAGGGCGCCTGTGCCAGCATCACCTTGCGCCGTCCCGAAGTTGCCAACAAACTGCTGCCCGAAGACCTGATCGTGCTGCGTCGTCAGATCGACGAGGTCAACGCCAGCCCCGCGGTGCTGGTGCTGACGCTGCAGGCGGTGGGCAAGCATTTCTGCAGCGGTTATGACATTGGCGAGATCGCCAACAGCCAGAACGAGGGCAGCTCCTTCGGCGAGATGGTGGATGCCATCGAGAACTGCCGTCCCGTCACCATTGCCGCGATTCAGGGCGGCGTGTTCGGCGGCGCCACCGATATGGCACTGGCCTGCGACTTCCGCGTGGGCGGGGCCAACAGCCAGATGTTCATGCCCGCCGCGCGGCTGGGCCTGCATTTCTACCTCTCGGGCCTGGAGCGCTATGTGACCCGCCTGGGCGTGGATACGGCCAAGCGCCTGTTCCTGAGCTGCGAGAAGCTGCAGGCCCAGGCCATGAAGGACTGCGGCTTTCTGACCGATCTGGTGGACGGCACCGATATCGGCGAGCGCGTGATGCAGCTGCAGACCACCTTGGCCGGCATGGCGCCGCTGGCCTTGCTGGGGATGAAGAAACATCTCAACGCCATTGCCCGCGGCGTGCATGACAAGGCCGGCATCGATGCTGCCGTGCAGGCCACCATCGCCTCGGCCGATCTGAAGGAAGGCGGCGCGGCCTGGCGCGAAAAGAGAGCTGCCCGCTTTCAGGGGCACTGATCCCCAAGAAGGGACGGTAATCCTTTGCAAGGCGGCGGGGGCCACCCAGGCCCTCGCACCGCGCCTGCCGCGTCAGGACACTGTGCCTGCTTCTGTCCTGGCCAGATATTCCCTGGCAAAGCCTTCGTACCAGTCCAGGCAGCCTGGGTTGGCCATGGCGTCCTTGTTGACCACCTTGGCCAGCGGCTGGCCCAGCAGCAGCTTCTTGATGGGCAGCTCCTGCTTCTTGCCGCTGAGCGTGCGTGGTATCTCGGCCACGGCAAAGATATCGTCGGGCACAAAGCGGGGCGACAGCGCCGAGCGGATGGCCTTGTTGATGCGCTCGCGCAGCGCCGCGTCGAGCTCCACGCCCGGACGCAGGGCCACAAACAGCGGCATATAGCTGTCCTTGCCCAGATATTCGAGATCCACCACCATGCTGTCCAGCACCTCGGGCAGGGCCTCGACGGCGCTGTAGATCTCGCTGGTGCCCATGCGCAGGCCATGGCGGTTGATGGTTGCATCGCTGCGGCCGTAGATGATGCAGCCGCCCTCGCCAAGCAGCTTGATCCAGTCGCCATGACGCCAAACAGGCCCCATTTCGGCGTCACCATCGCCGCCGCCCGGTTGGCGGCCATGGCCGGCCGGGTACATATCGAAGTAACTCGACAAATAGCGCTTGCCGTCCGCATCGCCCCAGAGAAACAGCGGCATGGAGGGAATGGGCTGGGTGCAGACCAGCTCGCCGACCTCGTCCATCACGGGCTGGCCCTGCTCGTTCCAGGCCTCGACGGCCGCGCCCAGCTGGCGGCATTGCATGACGCCGGGCACCAGCGGCAGATCGCGGTTGCCGCCGATAAAGGCGCCCGCGAAGTCGGTGCCGCCGGATAAGTTATTCCACCAAATATTGGCGCGGCCCAGTTTCTCGAATTGGTCTGTACCCCATTGCTGAACTTCAGCAGACAGCGGCGAGCCCGTGCTGCCCAGCCCGCGTATGCGCGACAGGTCGCCGCAGCTGGACAGCTCAAGGCCGGCCTTCATGCAGTTGGCATAGAAGGCCGCGCCCGAACCAAAGCTGGTCACGCCGGTCTCGGCCGCAAAGCGCCACAGCGTGCCCCAGTCGGGCTTGTCCTTGCTGCCGCCGGGGCTGCCGTCGAAGATCACGCAGCTCGTGCCGCCCAGCAGGCCCGAGACCTGGGCATTCCACATCACCCAGCCCGTGGAGCTGTACCAGTGGTAGCGCTCGCCCCAGCTGTTGGACTCGTAGCTGCAGCCGATGTCGTTGTGCAGGGCCTTGAGCTGCAAGGCCACCAGCACCATGCCGCCATGGCCGTGGACTATGGGCTTGGGCAGGCCCGTGGTGCCGCTGGAGTAGACGATCCACAGCGGGTGGTCGAAGGGCAGCCACTCTGGCGTGAAGGCTGCCGTCTCCGCATCATTTCGTGCGGTAACGTTGGTGTAGTCTGCGGTGTCGGCTATCTTTATCGAGGTATCCAGATTGGGCACCAGCACCACGTGCTGCACGCTGGGCAGGCCCTGGCGCAGCTCCTGCAGGACCTCGCGGCGGTCTATGTCCTTGCCTGCGTAATGCACGCCGTCCACGGCGATCAGCGCCTTGGGCGCTATCTGCTTGAAACGGTCGAGCACGGCATGGGTGCCCATGTCGGGCGCGCAGATGCTCCAGATGGCGCCCAGACTGGCGCAGGCCAGAAAGGCGACGATGGCCTCGGGAATATTGGGCAGATAGGCCGCGACGCGGTCGCCCTTGGCAACGCCCTGGGCACGCAGATGCAGGGCCAGGGCCGCCACCTGGCGCTGCAGCTCGGGCCAGCTCAGCTCGCGCTGCAGACCCTGCTCGTTGCGGCTGATGACGGCCGGCATGCCGGCGGCATGGGCCGGCTGGACATGGCGCAGCACCTGCTGCACATAGTTCACCTGCGCGCCCGGGAACCACTGCGCACCGGGCATGGTGTTCCTGGCCAGCACCGCGCTGTGCGGCGTGGGCGACTGCAGATCGAAGTAATCCCAGATGCTTTGCCAGAAGGTGTCGAGATCGCTGGTCGACCAGCGCCACAGCGCGTCATAGTCGGCAAAGCTCAGGCCGCGCGTTTCATGCAGCCAGTTCTGGTACAGCCGGATCTGAGGGATATAGGGAGCGGGGTGTTGCGGTGCGGAAGACATGGGTCCAGCCTAGCGCTGCAGCCCTTGCAAGTCATTGGTGGTGGCCCCGTCAGATGTCACCTGTGCAGCAGCGCGGTCGGCTGTATGGGCGCACACGAGCACAGCTGAGCGGTCAAACCGATAATCGGGGCCTGTCTACACCGTCAACGGCGCATGCCGGCGACCCGCACCCCATGTCCGCTTTGCCCACCCGCGTGCTGGCCGTCATTCCGCCGATGACGCAGCTCAACACTCCCTACCCCTCCACGGCCTATCTGACCGGCTTTCTGCGCTCGCGCGGCATCACCGCCATGCAGGAAGACCTGGCACTGGCACTGGTGCTGCAGCTGCTCTCGCCCGATGGCCTGCGCGCAGTGGCCGAGCGCATCCAGAGTCTGCCTGCCAGGCAGCACACGCCTGCCGTCCAGTCCTTTGTCGCGCAGCAGGAGCGCTATCTGGCCACGATCGCGCCCACGATTGCGTTTTTGCAGGGGCGAGACTCCACGCTGGCCCACCGCATCGTGGGGCGCCACTTTCTGCCCGAAGGCCCACGCTTTGCCACGCTCGATGTGTATGAGGACGAGGAAGGCGGCGATCCGCTGGGCTGGGCCTTTGGCGCTTTAGGCCTGCAAGACAAGGCCAAGCATCTGGCCACGCTATACCTCAACGATCTGGCCGATGTGCTGCGCGATGCCGTGGACGAGCGCTTCGAGTTCGTGCGCTATGCCGAATCGCTGGCCGGCAGCCAGCCCAGCTTCGATCCGCTGGCCAGCGCACTGGCGGCAGAGCCGAATCTGGTGGACGAAGTGCTGGAGCGCCTGACGCTGGAGGCCGTGGAGCGCCACCAGCCCACGGTGGTGCTGCTGTCCGTGCCCTTTCCGGGCTCGGCCTATGCGGCGTTTCGCATTGCCCAGACCATCAAGTGGCGCTTCCCGCAGATCGCCACCGTGCTGGGCGGCGGCTTTGTCAACACCGAGCTGCGCCAGCTGGCCGAGCCGCGCGTGTTCGACTACTTCGACTTCGTGACCCTGGATGCGGGCGAACGCCCGCTGCTGGCGCTGCTCGAGCATCTGCGCGGCGAGCGCGGCAGATCGCGCCTGGTGCGCAGCTTTGTGCGCGGCGACGATGGCAAGGTGCAGTACGTGAACATGATGGAGTCCGATATCGCGTTTGCCGAGGTCGGAACGCCCACCTGGGACGGCCTGCCGCTGGACCGATACCTGTCGCTGCTGGACATGCTCAACCCCATGCACCGTCTGTGGAGTGATGGGCGCTGGAACAAGCTCACCGTGGCCCATGGCTGCTACTGGAAGAAGTGCAGCTTCTGCGATGTCAGCCTGGACTATATCGGCCGCTACGAAGGCGCCAGCGCCGCCGTGCTGGCCGACCGTATCGAGGCCATCGTCGCCGAGACCGGCCAGACCGGCTTTCACTTTGTCGATGAAGCCGCGCCGCCCAAGGCGCTCAAGGCGCTGTCGCAGGAGCTGATTGCGCGCAACGCCGGCATCTCCTGGTGGGGCAATGTGCGCTTCGAGAAGACCTTCACGCCCGAGCTGGCCGAGCTGATGGCCGACAGCGGCTGCATCGCCATCTCGGGCGGCCTGGAAGTGGCATCCGACCGGCTGCTGGCGCTGATGAAAAAAGGCGTGACCGTGGACCAGGTGGCACGTGTGACCAAGGCGTTTTCGGAGGCAGGCATCCTGGTCCATGCCTATCTGATGTACGGCTTTCCGACGCAGACCGTGCAGGACACGGTGGACGCGCTCGAGTATGTGCGCCAGCTGTTCCTCAACGGCTGTATCCAAAGCGGCTTTTTTCACCGCTTCAGCTGCACCGTGCACTCGCCCGTGGGCCTCAACCCCGAGGAATACGGCATCGAGCTGCCGCCGCTGCCCGAGGGCAACTTTGCCAAGAACGACCGTCCCTTTATCGACCCCACGGGCGTCGATCACGACGCACTGGGCGCGGCGCTCAAGAAGGCCATCTACAACTTCATGCACGGCATCGCGCTGGAGGAGGATGTGCGCATGTGGTTCCCGTTCAAGGTGCCCAAGCCTACGGTCAAGCGCGATCGCATTGCGCGCGCGCTGCAGCAGAAGCAATGAATTTGATAGCTTCTTGCGCTTGCTGATCAATCACTTCATATCTATTTATCAATGAAGTCATTGATGGGTTGGCGCTGGAAGCTATGTATTTGATAGTCTGACGTTCTGCCGCCGTTTTCCCGCGTGTGCAAGAGACCACAGTCCCTGGTTTACCAGTGCTTGCACGACCCCAGCGGGCAAGCACTGCTTGCCATAATCTGCTCCGTTTTTGATATCTCCAAGGAGCGATGGGATGGGAATGTTTCAATGGACGGAGCGATCGTCCGATGTCTTGCAGGGCGGTGGCGTCATCGGCCCCGATGAGCGACTGCCCTGGACGCAGACCGGTTTGATGGGTATCCAGCACGTGATCGCCATGTTCGGCTCCACGGTGCTGGCTCCCATCCTCATGGGGTTCGATCCCAATCTGGCGGTGTTGATGAGCGGCATCGGCACGCTGATCTTCTTTCTCATCACCGGCGGCAAGGTGCCCAGCTATCTGGGCTCTTCCTTTGCCTTCATCGGTGTGGTCAACATCGCCACCGGCTACGTGGCCAGCCAGGGACCTGCCAACGCCAATATCGGCGTGGCGCTGGGCGGCATCATTGCCTGCGGCTTTGTCTACATGCTGGTCGGCCTGCTGGTGCAGATGGTGGGCACGGCCTGGATCGAACGCTTCATGCCGCCCGTGGTGACGGGCGCCGTGGTGGCCATCATCGGCCTGAACCTGGCCTCGATTCCCATCAAGAACATGGCGTCCAACAACTTCGAATCCTGGATGCAGGCGCTGACCTTTGTCTCCGTGGCACTGGTGGCCGTGTTCACGCGCGGCATGCTGCAGCGCCTGCTGATTCTGATCGGCCTGATCATTGCCAGCGTGCTCTACGCCGTCTTCACCAACGGCCTGGGCTGGGGCAAGCCCGTGGATCTGAGCGGCGTGCTCAATGCCGCCTGGTTCGGCATTCCCAGCTTCCATGCGCCGGTGTTCACCAGCAATGCCATGCTGCTGATCGTGCCCGTGGTCATCATCCTGGTGGCCGAGAACCTGGGCCATATCAAGGCGGTGACCGCCATGACGGGCAAGAACCTGGACCAGTACATGGGTCGTGCCTTCATCGGTGACGGCGTGGCCACCATGGTCTCCGGCGCAGCCGGCGGCACAGGCGTGACCACCTATGCCGAAAACATCGGCGTGATGGCGGCGACCCGCATCTACTCCACGGCCGTGTTCTTTGTGGCGGCCCTGCTGGCCGTGCTGCTGGGCTTCTCGCCCAAGTTCGGTGCGCTGATCCAGGCCATTCCCCTGCCCGTGATGGGCGGTGTCTCCATCGTGGTGTTCGGCCTGATCGCCATTGCCGGCGCCAAGATCTGGGTGGACAACAAGGTGGACTTCTCCGACACCAAGAATCTGATCGTGGCTGCCATCACCCTGATCCTGGGCACCGGAGAATTCACGCTGAGGTTCGGCGAATTCGCGCTGGGCGGCATCGGCTGCGCCACCTTTGGCGCCATCATCCTGTACGCACTGCTGACCATGGGCGAGCGCAAATCTGAAACCAAGGTACAGGCCAAGTGAGTGCCAACATGTAATCGGGGGAACATTCCCCTGACAGCAGCGCGGGGCCTTTGCCGAGAATTCCGGTGTTAATGTTCCGCGCTGGTAACATTTCTCTCTGGAGATATGCCGCCCTACCCGGGCGGTTTTTTTAGAGGTGCCAGTCTGAGCGCCGAGCATAAGCCGCAAGAATGCCAGCGCGTTGGCGCCGGTCAGGCTCGTGTGCCGGGCCGGGGCCTCTGAGTTTGGAGCATGCAATGTCCATCGCAGATCGCGTACGTTACCCAGAATTCCTCTCGCGCGTCATGACGGCCGAAGAGGCCGCCGCCCTGATTCCCCACGGTGTCAATGTCGGTATGAGCGGCTTTACCGGAGCCGGTTATCCCAAGGCATTGCCACAGGCCATAGCGGCCCGTGCCAAGGCAGAGCATGCCCAGGGCAAGCCCTACAAGATCAATGTCTGGACCGGCGCGTCCACCGCCGCCGAATGCGACGGCGTGATGGCCGAAGCCCACGCACTGGGTCAGCGCCTGCCCTTCAACACCGATCCCATCGCGCGCAAGGCCGTGAACTCGGGTGAGATCGACTTCATCGACATGCACCTGTCCCATGTGGCGCAGCATGCCTGGTTCGGCTTTCTGGGCCATATGAACATCGCCGTGATCGAGGTGCTGGGCGTGACCGCCGATGGTCTGCTGATCCCGTCGACGGCCGTGGGCAACAACAAGACCTGGCTGGAGATCGCCGACAAGGTGATTCTGGAAGTCAACACCAAGCCGCCCGCCCGGATGGAGGGCATGCACGACATCTACTACGGCACGGCCATCCCGCCGCGCCGCATGCCCATCAACATGACGCATGCCGATGACCGCATCGGCGATGCCTACCTGGAGGTGGACCCCGCCAAGGTCGTGGCCGTGGTCGAGACCCACAAGGGCGACCGCGACAATGTGTTTGCCACACCGGACGAAAACTCCCAGAAAATAGCCGGCTACATCATCGACTTCCTGGCCCACGAGATGAAGATGGGCCGCCTGCCCAAGGAAATGCTGCCCATCCAGTCGGGTGTGGGCAATGTGGCCAATGCCGTGTTGGCAGGCTTGCTGACCGGCCCGTTCGAGAACCTGCTGGGCTTTACCGAAGTGCTGCAGGACGGCATGCTGGATCTGCTGCGCGCGGGCAAGATGAGCAAGGCCTCGGCCACCTCCATCTCGCTGTCTGCTGCGGCCTACAAGGACTTCGAGGACAACATCGACTTCTACCGCGAGCGCATCATCCTGCGCCCGCAGGAAATCTCCAACCACCCCGAGCTGGTGCGCCGCCTGGGCATCATCGCCATGAACTCGATGATCGAAGCCGACATTTACGGCAACATCAACTCCACCCATGTCATGGGCACGGGCATGATGAACGGCATCGGCGGATCGGGCGACTTTGCACGTAACGGCTATCTGTCCTTCTTTGTCACGCCCTCGGTGGCCAAGGACGGCAAGGTCAGTTGCATCGTGCCCATGTGCTCGCATGTGGACCACACCGAGCATGACACCCAGATCATCGTCACCGAGCAGGGTCTGGCCGATCTGCGTGGCCTGTCGCCCAAGCAGCGTGCGCAAGTCATCATCGACAAGTGTGCCCATCCGGACTACCGCGCCCAGCTGCAGGATTATTTCGACCGCTCGCGCCAGCAGGGTGCACAGCACACGCCGCACATCCTGACCGAGGCGCTGTCCTGGCATCAGCGCTTCATGGACAAGGGCGATATGCGGGGCTGAGTTACCCCCTGAGCCGCTTTGCGGCTTCCCCCAAGGGGGACGACACCATTGCTGCGGGGCGGCGGGGCCGCCTAGGCCCTTGCTTGGTGTCTCTGATCTGGTAGCTGGTGAACTGGTCGCCGTGTACTAGTCCGCTTGGTGCTGGCGTCTGCTGCTCCAAGTCCTTAGCATCGAAGGACGCTCTGCAAAGAGCGTCCTTTTTTCATGCACCACAAGGACTGGTATGGCGATCTGGACCCGAGAGCTTGATCTGAAAGCGCTGAACGCAGGCAGCGCAAACACTGCAATTTCCCATCTGGGCATTGAGTTCACCGAATACGGCGACGACTATGTACGCGCCCGCATCCATGTGGATGAACGCACCTGCCAGCCCTATGGCATTTTGCACGGCGGTGTCAGCGTGGTGCTGGCCGAGACGTTGGGGTCGATGGCTGCGGCCTGCAGCATTCCCGAAGGCTACCGCTGCGTGGGCCTGGGCGTGACTGCCAATCATGTGCGAGCAGGCCGCAAGGGCAGCTGGATCACCGCCACGGCGCGGCCCACGCACCTCGGGCGCACCACGCATGTCTGGGCGGTGGAGCTGCGCGATGAAGAGGGCAAGCTGACCTGCAATTGCAGTCTGACGATGGCAATCCTGCCGCCAGAGGCGGCGAAGAATGTGCGACTGGATGCGGCGTCGTTGGGCGGGGTTCAGTAGGTTTTTGGTTTGCGAGACCGCTTTGTTTTGAGGATATAGGCCGGGTTTCGCCCGGCTGGCGACCTACTTTCTTCGCAAGAAAGTAGGCAAAGAGCAGGCCCCTACTGCCCACGTCCCTCCGGCTTCGCCTGTGGGCAACCTGCGCCGACAACCTCTTGTGGCTGTACGGCAAAACTCACTTCGAGCTTCGCTCTCCGTTCAAACACATTGCCGTAAAAGTGAGGACGATGCGTCTGCACTCTACGGTGCAGCCGCGCGCCACAAGAGGCTGCCGTCGCAGGCGTGGGCACAAGGGGCAATACCGGAGACAGGATAGCTCCGAGATAAATTTGATAGCTGCCACCGCAATTCATATAAGAGCTTGAGCCTGATTTCGCCACAAGTCTTGCAGGCTGTCCGCTCCCGCCCGTCTGGCTGTGCCTGCGGCACGCGGTTCAGGCTGCGGGCAATGCTGCCGCAGGACAGCATTGCTTTGTGAACTGACTTGCCGCCGTTTGTCTGAGCGCAGCGGCATGCCGCGCAGCGAGTTGGGCGGCACCGTAGGCTGAATTGTGTGACGCAGGTTTACCCGGAGCGAAGCGCAGGGACACAGGCAATCGGATAGCGCTCTTTGCCTACTTTCTGGCGCGCTAGAAAGTAGGTCGCCAGCCGGGGGAAGTCCCGGCCTCTGTCCATAAATCAGGCATACGGTTGCAATCCAAACATCAAACAGAGGAGGTCTCAAAAGCTTATCCATCAGGCGTGAACAGCTATCAAAACAAGACGACAGTCAAACTCCCAACAACACCGACAACTTCTCCGGTTGCCGCAACAGATCAGCGGACTCGGCCTGCAAGGCCAGTCGGCCTTTTTCCATCACCACGGCCTTGTCGGTATGGGCCAGCACCTTTTTGTAGTCGCGGTCCACGATCAACGTGGAGATGCCGGTTTCACGAATCTGTGCAATCACGCGCCAGATTTCGGCCACCACCAGAGGAGCCAGTCCTTCGGTGGCCTCGTCCAAAATCATGAGGCGCGGATTGGTCATCAGTGCGCGGCCGATGGAGACCATCTGCTGCTCGCCGCCCGAGAGTTGATCGCCGCCGTTGGACAGTCGCTCCTTGAGGCGTGGAAAGGTTTCCAGCACACGCTCGTAGGTCCAGCCCCGGCTGCCGTCCAGGCCGGCTCTGGCGCTCATCAAGAGGTTTTCCTTGACGGAGAGATTGGGGAATACGCCGCGCCCTTCGGGGACGTAGCCAATGCCGAGGCGCGCCATTTTTTCGGGGGCGGAATTCGTTACCTCCTTGCCGTCAGCAAACACCCGGCCCGAACGTGCCGCCACATAGCCCATCAGCGTGCGGATCAGCGTGGTCTTGCCCATGCCGTTGCGGCCCAGCAGGCCCACGGCCTGGCCCTGGGGAAGGTCCAGCGAGATGCCGTGCAGGATATGGCTGTCGCCGTAAAAGCTGTGCACCTCTTGCAGGCTGAACATGGCATGGTTCGAAGCCCCGGAAAGTGGGCGCGTGCCTGTGCCAGAGGCGGCAAGCAAGGGCCGCCCCGCAGCGATGGTGCCGTCCCCCTCCCGCGCAGCGAGAGAGGGGGAAGCGACAGAGCCGCTCAGGGGGTGCTTTGTTTCAAGCATGTTCTTCTTCTCCCAGATAGGCGGTGCGCACGACCGGGTCGTTGCGAATCTGATCGGGCGTGCCCGTGGCTACCACGCTGCCGTTGACCATGACGGTGATGCGATCGGCGATGCGGAAAACGGCATCCATATCGTGCTCCACCAGCAGCACGGCATGCGCGGATTTGAGCTCCTGCAGCAGCTCCAGCATGCGTTCTGTCTCTTCGGCGCCCATGCCTGCCAGAGGTTCGTCAAGCAGCAGCACGCGGGGTGCTGTGGCCAGACACATGGCGACCTCCAACTGGCGCTTGGCGCCGTGGCTCAGGCTGCCGGCGATGCGCTCGGCATGCTGGGCAAGACCTGCGCGCTGCAGTGCAGATTGCGCCCGCTGCATGCTGGCCGCGCAATGCTGGGCCGATTCCCAGATGCGCCAGGGTCTGGGCAGCGCCTGGGCCTGGGCCGTGAGGCGACAGTTCTCCAGCACCGTGAACTCGGGAAAGATGGTGGTGCGCTGATAGCTGCGCCCGATGCCGGCCTTGGCGCGCTGCGGCTGCGGCATCTGCGTGACGTCCCGGCCTTCAAGCGCAATGCTGCCGCTGCTGGCCGCTATCTCGCCCGAGAGCATGTTGATCAGCGTGGACTTGCCTGCGCCGTTGGTGCCGATGACGGCATGGACCTCGCCCTGGTGCAAATCCAGGTCCACATTGTTCACGGCCACCAGCCCGCCAAAGCGCCGCGTCAGGCCGCGCACCGACATCTGGGGAGCATTGTCCGCATTAGCCATGATCTGCTCCTTGCTGGCCGGCGCTTGTCGACTGAGACTTCTGCGCCGCTGCCTTCTTCTGCCATTTGTCGTTGATGCCCACCAGCCCCTTGGGCAGCAGCGCGACCAGCGCGATGATGGCGATGCCCAGCGTCAGCTGCCAGTGATCTGCGGCATTGCCAACGATGGCATGCGTGCTCAGCAGCTCCTTGAGCAGCACAAAGGTGATGGTGCCCAGCACGGCACCGCGCAGCGAGCCCACGCCACCCAGAATCAGCATCAGCAATACCTCGCCGGAGTGGTGCCAGGCCAGCAGCTCGGGGTTGACCACGGCATCGCGTGCGGCCAGCAGAAAGCCCGCCAGACCCGCCAGCGCACCGGCAATCACAAAGCCGGCGAGCTTGTAGCCGTAGGTGGCAAAGCCGGCAGCGCGCATGCGCTGCTCGTTGACGCGAATGCCGGCCAGCGCATGGCCGAAGCGAGAGTGGCGCAGCATGGCGATGAAGGCATAGACCAGCACCAGCGCGGCCAGTACCACGAAGTACTGCGTGCTGCTGCTTTCCATGTCCAGTGCGCCTATGGCCGGGCGCTGCATCAGGTAGATGCCGTCGCTGCCGCCGAAATAGCCCACGTCGTGCACGACAAAGAAAGCCAGTTGCGCGAATGCCAGCGTGACCATGATGAAGTACACGCCCTTGGTGCGCAGACTCAGGGCGCCCACCACCAGCGCATACAGGCCCGAGACACCGACTGCGGCGCCGAGCATGACGAGAAAGTTGCTGCCGTCCTGGCCGGCTGCCTTCACCGCCGCATAGGCACCGAGCCCGAAGTAGGCCGCATGGCCCAGGCTGACCAGCCCTGCGCCGCCCACCAGGATATGCAGGCTCAGCGCAAAGATGGACAGGATCATGATCTTGACCACCAGATCGGAGAGATAGGCCGACCAGAAGGGCTGTGCGGCAGCCAGCAGCGCTGCAACAGCCAGCGGCAGCACCACAGCTACCCACACGCTTTTGGCGCGAATGGGGCGGCTCTGGTTGGTGACGGCCGGTGCTTCTGCATAGGCCTGATTGGATTGCGGCAGCGGCGTATAGGAGGTATCGCTCATATCAGTGATCCTTGACACTGCTTGCAGAACTGGCGTGAGCCAAGCAGGGGACATGGGGCAAGGGCCTGGCCGGCCGCCCCGCAGCGAAGGTGTTGTCCCCCTCCCGCGTGGCGAGCGAGGGGGGAAGGCGCGAAGCGACTCAGGGGGAGCTTCATCATCTCTTGCCCATCAGGCCTTCCGGGCGCCATACAAGGATCACGGCCATGAGCAGATAGATGCTCATGCCGCTGAGCTCCTGAAAGAACACCTTGCCGAAGGTATCCACAAAGCCCACTAGCAGCGAGGCAATCAGCGCGCCGGTGATCGAGCCTATGCCGCCGATGACCACCACCACAAAGCAGATGATGAGCACGCTGGAGCCCATATTGGGGTAGACCGAACTCATGGGCGCCGCGATCATTCCGGCCAGGGCCGCCAGGGCCACGCCCACGGCAAAGACGATGCGGTACAGGCGCTTGATGTTGATGCCCAGGCCGCGCACCATGTCGCGGTTGCTGGCACCGGCACGAATCATCATGCCCAGACGCGTGCGGTTGACGGTGTAGTACATCAGCAGCGCCACCAGCAGGCAGGCAGCGGCTGCAAACACGTTGTACCAGGGGTACTGCATCATGCCCATCAAAGGGAAGCTGCCGGCCAGCCAGGCAGGCTTTTCCACGCCATGCACATCGTTGCCCACGAGGATGGCGCGCAGGCCTTCAAACACCAGAATCAGGCCATAGGTCATCAGCACCTGCTGCAGGTGATCGCGTTCGTAGAGAAAACTGAAGAATGCCCATTCGAGAAAATAGCCCAGCACCACGGCCAGCACCACCCCGGCCAGCAGCATGATGATGAAATGCTGGCCCAGGTACGGTGCGAGCGAGAACGCCACATAGGCACCGATCATGTAGAAACTGCCATGGGCGAGGTTGATCACCCCCATGATGCCGAAGATCAGCGTCAGGCCAGAGGCCAGCAGAAACAGAAGCAGTCCGTACTGAACAGAGTTCAGACACTGCACCAGAAAAGTGGCGAGATCCACGGCAATCCTTGTTGAAGCAGGAGGCTGCAAAGCGAGGCATACAGCCCGGCGAATCGTCGATTCGCGCTGGAGACGAGGCGCTCTGTCGCAGGCGGCACCGAAGGTGCGGCAGGACAGAGCAAGCAGGTATCGAGGGCGGTATGGCTCGCGTCTATTACATGCGGCAGCCGCGGGCTGGGTCCGCCAGAGCCTTCACTGCCACGCTGATCTTCTTGTTTTCCTTGCCGTCGACCTTGCGCAGATAGATGTCCTGCACGGGGTTGTGGGCCTTGCTCAAGGTGAAGTCGCCGCGCGGGCTGGCAATCGTGGCTTTTTCGATGGCAGTGCGGAAGACATCCTTCTTGCCGATGTCGCCGCCGGCGGCCTTCAGGCCCACGGCCAGCATCTGTGCGGCGTCATAGCCTTGCACGGCATAGACATCGGGCTGCAGCTTGTAGTTCTTGGCGTAATTGGTGCGGAAGGCCTGATCGCGCGCCGTACCCAGTTCGTCGGCATAGTGCAGCGTGGTCAGCATGCCCTGGGCGGCCTCGCCCTGAGCGTCCAGCGTGCCGTCGGTCAGAAAGCCCGGTCCGTAGAGCGGAATGGTTTTGGACAGGCCCGAGGCGTGATAGTCCTTGACGAATTTCACGGCACCTGCGCCCGCGAAGAAGGAGAACACGGCATCGGGCTTGGCCGCTGCGATCTCGGTCAGCAGAGCCTGGAATTCAACGTTGGGAAACGGCAGCGTCAGCTGCTTGCTGACCTTGCCGCCGCTTTTCTCGAAGCCTTCCTTGAAGCCGTTGACGGCCTCTTCACCGGCAGCGTACTTCCAGGTCAGGGTCATGGCATTTTTCTTGCCTTCCTTGGCTGCGACCACGCCCATGGGGTAGGCCGTCTGCCAGTTGGAGAAGGAGCTGCGGAAGATATTGGGAGCGCACATGGGGCCGGTGACTGCATCGGCTCCCGCATTGGGCACGATGAGCACGGTGCCGCTTTCCTTGGCGGCCTTGGCCATGGCCATGGCCACGCCGGAGTGCACGGTGCCGATGATCACATCGACCTTGTCGCGCTTGATGAGGCGGTTGACGTTGTCCGTTGCCTTGGCGGGATCTGACTCATCGTCGACCTTGAAGTATTCGATCTCGCGCCCGCCCAGCTTGCCGCCTTGCTCGGCTACCTGCATACGAAAGCCGTTCTCGATCGCCACGCCCAGGGCTGCATAAGTGCCGCTGAAAGGCAGCATGAAGCCGACCTTGATCTTCTCCTGCGCGATGGCGCTGCTGCCGCTTGCGGCGGCAGCCAGTGCGATTGCGCTCCATATTGCCCATTGCTTGCTCATGCTTGTCTCCTGCTGGTTGATGGACGAATGCCGGCTTACTCTCAGATCAACGGTTATGACTGGCTGTGGTGCTGGGGTTGGCACTGATGCACGAGCGCACTCTAACAACTTTAGGTTTAAAGCAATACCAGCGATTGCCCTAGTTTGTGACTACTGTTTTGATAGCTTCTTGCAACCTTGCGATAAGCAATTAGCGCGGCTTGGATTCCAGCTCACGCAAACGAAAGCGCTGGATCTTTCCTGTCGCGGTCTTTGGCAGCTCATCGACAAATTCAATGAAGCGCGGGTATTTGTAGGCTGCCAGCCGATTCTTCACAAAAGCCTTGAGTTCGGCCTCGCTGGCGCTCTGTCCGGGCTTGCACACCACATAGGATTTGGTCTTGGTCAGGCCCTGTTCGTCGGTCACGCCGATCACGGCCGCCTCAAGTACGGCAGGGTGCTGCTGCAGCGTGGATTCGACCTCGAAGGGCGAGACATAGATGCCGCTGACCTTGAGCATGTCGTCGCTGCGGCCTGCATAGGTGTAGTAGCCGTCAGCATCGCGCACATATTTGTCGCCGCTCTTGAGCCAGGCGCCCTGGAAGGTGTCGCGCGTCTTGTCGCGGTTGGCCCAGTACATCAGGGCCGCGCTCGGGCCCTTGATGTAGAGGTCGCCGATCTCGCCATCGGCCACAGGCTGTCCGTCCTCGCCGCGCAGCTCCACCGCATAGCCGGGCACAGGTTTGCCGGTGCTGCCGTAGCGTATATCGTCCGGGCGGTTGGAGAGGAAGATATGCAGCATTTCGGTGGAGCCGATGCCGTCCACGATATCGGCGCCGAAGTGGGTCTTGAAGCGCTGGGCAATCTCGGCCGGCAGGGCTTCGCCTGCCGACGAGCACATGCGCAGGCTGACCTGTTCGCGTGCCGGCAGGGCGGGGTGAGCCAGCATGCCCGCAAAGCCCGTAGGCGCTCCGAAAAACACTGTGGGCTGCTGCTCGGTCCAGCGCCTGAAAGTGGCTTCCGGCGTGGGGCGCTCGGCCATCAGCACCACGCTGGCTCCCACGCTCAGAGGGAAGGTCAGGGCATTGCCAAGGCCGTAGGCGAAGTAGAGCTTGGCGGCGGAAAAGCAGATATCGTTTTCGTTCAGGCCCAGCACCGGTTTGCCATACAGCTCGGCCGTCCAGTAGGGGTTGGCGTGGGTATGCACCGCCCCCTTGGGTTTGCCGGTGGAGCCCGAGGAATACAGCCAGAAGCCGGGGTCGTCGCCCATGGTTCTGGCGGCATGAGCGAGCGG
Organism: Comamonas sp. NyZ500; assembly: GCF_016772095.1. Lineage (NCBI taxonomy): Bacteria > Pseudomonadati > Pseudomonadota > Betaproteobacteria > Burkholderiales > Comamonadaceae > Comamonas > Comamonas sp. NyZ500. The sequence continues at coordinate 88,602 of NZ_JAEIJE010000005.1, forward strand.
CGTTTGCTGCTGCAGCCAGGGCTGCAGCGGCTCGAAGGCCGGCGGCAGGCCTTGCGGTGCTTCATCGGGCCTGGCGACCCAGATATGGTTGACCTCATGCTGCGCCTGCTCCAGGGCCTGCTGCACCACGGCAACTAGCGCGCCATTGGTCACGATCGCCTGAGCACGGCAATGCTCGAGCATATAGGCGTAGTCGGCAGCAGTGAGCAAGGTATTCACCGCCACCGGCACCACGCCTGCGTACATGGCTCCCAGAAAGGAGATCACCCACTCGCGCATATCGTGCATGACCAGCAGCACGCGCTCCTCGCGATGGATGCCGGCAGCGAGCAGGCCATGGGCCAGGCGGCGCGCCTGCTCCTGCAACTGCGCATAGCTGAGCGTTCCCTGGTCATCGGTGTAGGCGTTCTTGTCACCCCGCCCCTGGTTGAGATCGAACAGATGCTGGGCGAAGTTGAAGGGCTGACTGAAGTCTGTCATGACTCATGCTCCCGTCGTTTCGGCCAGTGCCTGCAGAAGCTGTGGTGCGGCTTGTATGGCGCTTTTGCGATGATAGAAATCCAGTGCCCGCAGGCCGCCGAGTTCGGAGCCGCCGCCGGCGCGGCCCGGACCGCCATGCAGGGACTGGGGCATGACATTGCCGTGGCCCGTATGCAGCCTGGCGACAGCGGGCGTGACCACGTGCACGCGGCCGTGGCTGGCTGCGAGATCGGTGGCGGCTGCGGCCAGGGCCTGGTCGTCATCGCCGTAAATCGAGCAGACCAGCGAGCCCTGGCCGCGATGCGCCAGTGCTAGGCCATGTGCCAGGTCACGGTAGGGCATGAGCGTGGCCACCGGGCCAAAGACTTCCATGTCATGCACGAGTGCACTGCCATCGGGGTCCTGTGTGCCCAGCAGCACGGGCTGGGCGCAGGCGGCAATCGCCGGGTCGGCATCGATCAGCGCATTACGTCGGTCGTCATGCAGGGCCGTGGTGTGCTCCAGCAACCGGCCCAGGCCCTGCTGCACGCTGTCGTACTGCTCGCGGCTGACCAGAGATCCCATGCGTACGGCGTCGTTGCGCGGGTTGCCCACGGCGATCTTTGCCAGTTGCGCTCCGACGGCCTGGGCCACCTCGTCGTACAGAGCTTGTGGTACCAGCACGCGGCGTATGGCCGTGCATTTCTGGCCGGATTTGACCGTCATTTCGCGCACCACCTCACGCGCCAGCAAGGCGGCAGCTTCGCTGTCCGGGCCATGGCCGGGCAGCAGCAGCGCACAGTTCACGCTGTCGGCCTCGATATTGCTGCGCACCGAGTGGCGGGCTATGGCCGCGTGAGAACGTATGGCCGAAGCCGTCTCCGCAGACCCCGTGAACGAGACCACATCCATGGGCTGCAGCTGATCCAGCAATCCTGCAGCACTGCCGCAGACGATGGACAAAGCGCCCGGCGGCAATATGCCGGCATCGATCACATCCTTGACCATGCGCTGGGTCAGCCAGGCGGTGGCCGTGGCCGGCTTGACGATGACGGGCACGCCCGAGAGCAGGGCAGCAGCCGCCTTTTCCCACAGCCCCCAGGCAGGGAAGTTGAAGGCGTTGATGAACAGCGCCACGCCGCGTGTCGGGACCTGGATATGCCGGGACAGAAAGGCACCGTCTTTGGCCAGCGCCACGGCTTCGCCGTCGCTCAGATGCCTCGCATCGCCGAGCGCCGCGCCCCATCTGGCGTATTGGTTCAGGGTGTAGATGCCGCCGTCCACATCGACGGCGGTGTCGTTTCTGACGGTGCCGCTGTTGGCGGTGGATATCTCGTAATACACGTCGCGGCGGCTTTGCAGCACGGCGGCAATATCGGCCAGCAGGCTGGCGCGCCGGGCGTAGCTGAGGGCTCGCAAGGCCTTGCCTCCGGTGTCGCGTGCGAAGGCAAAGGCGGCGCCCAGATCAAGCCCTGTGGCATCGACACGCACCAGCTCTGCTCCCAGTACCGGGTCGCGTAACAAACTGCCCGGGCCGCTGCCGGTTTGCCAGCGGCCAGCCACATGGTTGGCCAGTAACTCGGTCATGGGGGTCTCCTGAAGTGCTGTTCTGATCAGCATCAAATCTTTGATGAAACATGCAATATTGTGCGTGCAATCAAAAGATAAATACGAGACAATGCAGTGTCAAGCAATATATTGCATGATTCGCGTTAACCCCGACTGTTTATCATTCACGGCCTCTGAGGAGCTTTATGGATCAGTTAGACATGGCATCCGCGTCGGTTGCGGAAGGGGATGAAGCGGGCAAAAGCCCGCTGCTGCAGGCCTTGGGCGAGAGGGTGCGCAATCTGCGTGCGCGCCGCGGTCTCACGCGCCGCGGGCTGGCTTCGGCGGCCGTGGTGTCCGAGCGCCATCTGGCCAATCTCGAATACGGCACGGGCAATGTCTCCATCCTGGTGCTGCAGCAGATCGCACATGCACTTCAGTGCAGCATGGCCGAGCTGCTGGGCGATGTGACGACGGCCAGTGCCGAATGGCTGTTGCTGCGCGAATTGCTGGAAGGCCGCAGCGAGGCCGACTTGAAGCGCGTGCGACTGGCGGCCGGAGAGATTCTGGGAACGGCGCCCATGGGCGATCCGCACCGGGCTTCGCGCATTGCCCTGATAGGCCTGCGCGGCGCGGGCAAGTCCACGTTGGGGCGTATGCTGGCAGAGCAGTTGAATGTGCCGTTTCTCGAGCTGAACCAGGAGATCGAGCGAGTGGCGGGTTGCAGCGTGCGCGAGATCTATGACCTCTATGGAGCGGGCGCCTATCGTCGTTACGAGCGCCGTGCACTCGAAGAGGCCGTGCAGATCTACAGCGATGTGGTGATTGCCACCCCGGGCGGCATCGTGTCAGACCCCGCAACCTTCAATGAGTTGCTCAGCCATTGCACCACAGTCTGGTTGCAGGCCCAGCCCGATGAGCATATGAGCCGTGTCGTGGCCCAGGGCGACACGCGGCCCATGGCGGCCAACCCCGAGGCCATGGATGATTTGCGCCGGATTCTGGACGGCCGATCGGCCTTTTATTCCAAGGCCGATCATGTGCTGGACACCAGCGGAAAGAGCGTGGCGCAAAGCCTCAAGCAGCTGAAAGTGCTGGTCGCAGCCTGACGGTATTCACAGGGGCAGGGCACGCTCCAGCACGGCGGCGATGTCAAGCCCTGCGGGGTCAAATGCCCCTACCACCATGGCTCCGTTCTGTGCGCCCAGGCGGGTGTGGATGAAGCCATCGGCCATGTGCTCGGGCGCATGCCTGTGCAGCAGGCAGGCCTGGGCCAGCAGACACAAGTCCTGCACCAGTCGACGGGCCTGCGGCTCCAGTGCCTCGGGGGAACCGGACAGGCGTTTGGCCAGCGATTGCGCCATCGCCGTCAGAAGGGGCTGGTCGGCAGCCATATCGCCGAGATCCTGCAACAGCAGGCGCGTGGCTTCAGGCTCGCGGCCCATGGCGCGCAGAACGTCGAGACACATCACATTGCCCGAGCCTTCCCAGATGGAGTTGACCGGCGCTTCACGGAACAGGCGCGCGACTATGCTGTCCTGTACATAGCCGTTGCCGCCAAAGACCTCCATGGCTTCGCCCGTGATCTCCACCGAGCGCTTGCAGACCCAGAACTTGGCGGCCGGAGTCATGATGCGCTTCCAGGCGCGGGCCAGCAGATCGCCTTCGGCCTCCGACTCATAGGCCTGAGCCAGATGCATGGCGAGCTGCATGGAGGCTTCGCTTTCGAGTGCCAGGTCCGCGAGCACGGTGGCCATCAGCGGCTGATCCGCGAGATGTCTGCCAAAGGCCGAGCGCTGGCGCGCATAGGCAATCGACTGCACGGTTGCGCTGCGCAAAATGGCCGCACTGCCCAGCACGCAGTTCAGCCGCGTGTAGCTGGCCATCTCGATGATGGTGGGAATGCCTCGGCCTTCCTCGCCCATGAGAATGCCCCAGGCGTCCTGCAGCTCCACTTCCGAGCTGGAGTTGCTGCGGTTGCCTACCTTGTCCTTGAGGCGCTGCACACGCACGGGGTTCTTGCTTCCGTCGGGACGCCAGCGCGGCACGAAAAAACAGGCATGACCGCCGAGCTCACCGCTTGCCGTGGCCATGCGAGCCACCACCAGATGGGCGTCGCACATGGGGGCCGAGAAAAACCATTTGTGGCCGCGCAGCAGATACTCGCCGCCGCGACCACCCTCATGCACGGGGCGAGCCACCGTGGTGTTGGCGCGCACGTCCGAGCCGCCCTGTTTCTCTGTCATGCCCATGCCTATCCAGATGGATTTTTTCTGCTCCAAGGGCAGATCGCGTGCGTCGTACTCGTGGCTGAACAACCGGGCCTGCAACTGGCTCCATAGCTGGGGCTCTTTTTGCAGCACGGGGATGGCCGCCGTGGTCATGGTGGCCGGGCATAACGTGCCCTGCTCCACCTGGCCGTGCAGGTAAAAGCCGGCGGCCCAGGCGCTCCAGCGGCCGCGGCTTGGGCTCTCAAAGGGCAAGGAGATCAGGCCCTGTTTGCGATACAGCTCCATGAGGCGATGCCAGCTGGGGTGGAATTCCACGGCATCGAGCACACGCCCGCGTGAGTCAAAACGCTGCAGCTCGGGCGTATGGCGGTTGGCGAGTTCGGCATGCTCCCAGTTGTGCTTCTCGCCAAGCTGTTGCGCAAAGCGGTTCAGGGCCGGCACAAAGCCCTGCGCCTGCTGGCGCTGCAGCACTTCCTGCAAGGCAGCGTCGGCTTGCAGCAGATTGATGCCGGTCAGCTCATCGAACTGGTTGAAGACGTCATGGGTTTCCAGGGCCTGCATGCGATCACTCCTGTGGCTGTGCGCTCGTCACAGTCCAATATAGAGCGCCGCATGGCCGACGCAAAGCGGGTTTTCAGCTGCCTTGTCGCTGGTATTCAGCGCCTGCGTGCCTGCTCGTACAAGCCCATGACGCGCGGCACATTACCCTCCAGCTGGCGTATGCGATCGGGGCCCGTCGGATGCGTGGAGAGAAAGCCTATGCCGCCTTCGCCCGTGGCCTGGCCCATCTTGCGCCACAGACTCACGGCGGCCTGCGGGTTGTAGCCGGCGCGTGCGGCCAGTTCCAGTCCGACCAGGTCGGCATCGCTTTCGTCATTGCGGCTGAACTTGAGGCTGAGCAATTGCCCGCCCAGGCGTGCAGCGGCATTGCCGATATCGCCCAGACCCAGCAATTGCGCGCCCAGCGATATGCCTATGCTGGTGGCCTGGTTCTTGGCCAGCTGCTCGCGCGAATGCTCGCGCAGGGCATGGGCCATCTCGTGGCCCATGATCATGGCGATCTCGTCGTCCGTGAGCTTGAGCTGGTCGATGATGCCTGTGTAGAAGGCGATCTTGCCGCCGGGCATGCAGAACGCGTTGATCTGTTTGCTGCCTATGAGATTGACCTCCCAGCGCCACTGGCTGGCGCGCGGGTTCCACTGCGCGGCATAGGGAATCAGGCGCTGGGCAATGCCGCGCAGGCGTTGCAGCTGCGGGTTGCCGGCGTCTGCCAGCGCGCCCTGGGCCTTGGCCTTTTGCAGCAGCTCCTGGTACTGCTGGGTCGCAGAGCTTTCCAGCGTCTCGGCCGGTACCAGCTGGCGCATCACCGAGGCCTTGCCGACCTCCACCTGAGCCTGCGCTGGCGCGTGCATCAGCGCAGCACAGACCAGTGCGGGCAGCAGGCAGTTGCGGGTGGCGGGCAGGCGCAGGGATGAGATGAAGGCGTGCATAAGCGCCAAGTCTATGCGAGCTGCAGCCTGCCTCGGGTCAGACGGTTTCTGCAGTCTTGCGCTCTGCCTGTACTACCAGCCACAGACCGCCGATCACGCCGAACAGACCGATCACGGACCACCAGGCGGGGCGCTCGCCAACCACCAGCAGCGACAGCGCAAAAGCGGTGATCGGCTCGGCCTTGCTCAGTGCCACGCCGGTCGCGGCAGACATGCCGCGCAGGCCCACGGAGAACAGCAGATAGGCAAAGCCCGTGGCGAACATGCCCAGATAGATCACCACGGCCCAGCCGCCGGCGCTGATCTGCAGCGGCCCGCCCAGCCAGGCCGAAACGGGCAGTGACAGCAGGGCCGCGCAGGCAAACACCCAGGCATTGACCGTGGCCACACGCGATTGCAGCACCAGTGCTTGGTTGACCAGCGCGTAGGCGGCATAGGACAGACCGGCCAGCAGACACAGGGCCATGCCAGCCCATGGCAGATGCTGTCTGTCGGTGGCGGCCAGCGCCATGACAATGCCTCCGCCAACGCCGGTGCAGGTGCCCAGCCACCATTGAGGGCTGGGCATGCGCTTTTGCACCACGGCCTGCATCAGGCCGGCCCAGATGGGGCCGCTGCCTATGGCCAGCGCCGTACCCAGGGCCACGCCGCTGGCCTTGACGCCGGCAAAGAAGCTGAGGTTGTAGATGGCCATGCAGAGGCCGCAGAACACGATGCGCGCCCAGCGCATGGGTTGGCGCGCATGGCCTCGGTCCAGCAGCAGCGCCAGCGCGCCAAAGAACAGCGCGGCCATGACCATGCGCAGGCCGCCCACCCAGTAGGGCGAGAGCTGTGCAGGCGCGAAATGCTGTGCCGTGCCCGTGGTGCCCCAGAGCATGGCGGCGGCCAGCACCAGGCCGACAGGGCCCAAGGCGCTGCGGGGCGAGGGAGAAGAGATAGCGGAAGTGACAGACATGGGTGAGCCATCATGCGCGGGCCAGGGCCGCTCATCTGTCGAGAAACGCTTGAAGTGCGAGGGGCGGCTCAGCGGCGCTCGCGCAGCTGGCGCGATGTCAGGCCGCGCTCGCGCCGCAGTGCATAGGCCAGGGCGCTGGCCGATGCGTAGCCGCAGCGCAGCGCGGTCGTTTCGAGTGCCGCCCCCTTTCTGAGCTGCAGCACGGCAGCGTCCAGACGCAGGCCGCGAAGCCAGTCCTGCGGCGTGCGATCCGTCAGTTCCACAAAACGGGCGTGGAACTGGGCCACGCTCAGATGCACCAGGTCCGCCAGCCGGGCCGTGGGCCAGCTTTCATGCAAAGCCGCCTGCACTTGGCGCTGCAGCCACAGCAGATCCATGCCGCGACGCTGCAGCAAGGTGGGAGCCTGCAGCACCAGCGCCATCTGCGCGGCGGCTGACAGGCTTGATTGCGGAAAGCGCAACGCCGGGGGCACGGCAAAGCGGCGCAGCTTTTCCAGCCCCTGGGTCATGGGCGCGTCGATCACCAGCACCTGGGTTTGCGGTGCTGCCAGATAGCCGTGGCCGGTACCTGCGGGTATGACCATGCCGCAGGCGCTGTCCACAAAGCTGGGTCTGCCACCCACCTCCAGCTCCATGCGGCCCTGCAGCGCAAACAGAATCTGGGCATGGTCATGGGCATGGGCCTGATGCTCGCCGCTGTAGCTGCGCACCGAGGTCTGTGCCTGGTCAAGCACAGGGCGCGGAGATGCGGTGTCACGGCTCATGGGGCAATCCTGCTTACAGAAAGAGACGACGGTCGCGGTAATGGTAGCGCCCGGCGACTGGCGTGGGCAACCGATAATGCCCTCTGCCTCAGAGAACCAGACCATGACCGAGTCGTCCCAAACAAGTCGCAACCCCTCCTCCGCAGATGTCGTCATCAAGCCCAAGCGCAGCTGGAGCCAGGCCTTCAAGGTCTATGCCCAGCCCACCAGCCTGCGCATGCTGGCTTTGGGTTTTTCGGCAGGCCTGCCGCTGTTGCTGGTGCTGGGTACCTTGAGCTTCTGGCTGCGCGAGGCCGATATCGATCGCACGACGATCGGCTTCCTGAGCTGGGTGGGTCTGGCTTATGCCTTCAAATGGGTGTGGTCTCCGCTGGTGGACCGTTTGCCCTTGCCGGCACTGACGCGGATGCTGGGGCGTCGCCGCAGTTGGCTGTTGTTTTCGCAGCTGCTGATCGTGGTGGGCCTGCTCGGCATGTCCTTCATGGACCCCAAGCAATCCCTGCAGCCGCTGGTGCTGTGCGCGGTGCTGGTGGCTTTCGGCTCGGCTACGCAGGATATCGCGCTGGATGCCTATCGCATCGAGTCCGCCAAGGTCGACGATCAGGCGGCACTGGCCGCCACCTACCAGACCGGCTATCGCCTGGCCATGATCTGGGCTGGCGCCGGCGTGCTGTGGGTAGCGGCCCAGGTTCAAGGTGATGTGCAGGGCTATATGGTGCAGGCCTGGCATGTGGCCTACACGGCCATGGCGGCGAGCATGCTGGTGGGCATGATCACAGTGCTGCTCTCGCCCGAGCCTGAAGCTCGTCCCATGGCACCGGCACGTAATGCGGCCGAGTGGATCAAGGGTGCGCTGATCGCTCCGTTTGCCGACTTCATAGGCCGCTACCGCTGGCAGGCGTTGCTGCTGCTGGCGCTGATCGGCCTGTATCGCGTGAGCGACGTGGTCATGGGCATCATGGCCAATCCCTTCTATGTGGACATGGGCTATACCAAGGAAGAGGTGGCTGCCGTGACCAAGGTGTTCGGCGTCATCATGACGCTGCTGGGGGGCTTTGTGGGCGGCACCATGGCAGTGCGCTGGGGCGTGATGCGCGTGCTGATGCTGGGCGCCGTGCTGTCGGCCTGCACCAATATTCTGTTTGCCTGGCTGGCTACGCGCGGCCACGATGTCTCGGCGCTGGTCTGGGTGGTCAGCGCCGACAATCTCGCCGGGGGAATCGCCTCGGCGGCCTTCATCGCCTATCTCTCGGGCCTGACCAATGTACAGTACTCGGCCACGCAATATGCGCTGTTCAGTTCGATGATGCTGCTGGCCCCCAAATGGCTGGCGGGCTTCTCGGGGGCGTTTGTCGATGCTTATGGTTACGAGGCGTTTTTCCACACCACGGCGCTGATGGGCTTCCCCGTGCTGCTGCTGATTTTCCTGGCATCCAGAGTAAAAATTGGCTCTGACGCTTGATGGGTAAGCACTGACAGCTATTGTTTTTGAGCGACTCGGCGTTTACCCAACTTTACGCACCAGACAAGAGCAGGTCACCTGCGTGCTGCAGCATGACGTCTTGAAGAAATACCGAGGCGCGAGCATGACTACACTGCCCCCTATGAGCACGCACCAACTTCTGATGATTGAGGACGACGTTCGCCTGGCGCAAATGGTGAGCGATTACCTGGGCAATAACGGCCTGGAAGTGACCCATATGGCTGACGGCAAAAGCGGCCTCGAACAGCTGCAGCCCAGCGATGGTGGCTCGGTCGAGCTGCCCGACCTGGTGATCCTTGACCTGATGCTGCCCGACATGGACGGTCTCGAAGTCTGCCGTCGCATACGTTCCATGCCTGGTACTCCGGCACAGGTCCCCGTGCTGATGCTGACCGCCAAGGGCGATCCCATGGACCGCATCATCGGTCTGGAACTGGGCGCCGACGACTATCTGCCCAAGCCTTTCGAGCCGCGCGAGCTGCTGGCCCGCATTCGCGCCATCCTGCGCCGTAAAGGCAGCGAGAGCCAGGCGACCCCCGCCAATGCCGTCATGCGCTTCGGCAGCCTGGAAATCGATCGCGATGCCCGCACCGTGTCGGTGGGCGAGCAGCAGGCCGACCTCACCTCCTACCAGTTCGACCTGCTCGTGGCACTGGCCGAGCGCGCCGGCCGCGTGCTGACGCGCGACCAGATCATGGAAGCCGTGCGCGGCCGCGAACTGGAGGCCTTCGACCGCTCCATCGACGTGCATATGGGTCGCATCCGCGCCGCTATTGAAGCCGACCCCAAGGCTCCCAAGCGCATTCTCACGGTGCGCGGTGTGGGCTACGTTTTTGCCAAGCAACAAGACTGATGAAGCTGCTGCACGCTTTCTCCCAGCGCCTGTATTTGCGCATCTGGCTGGCAGTGGTAGTCGGCGTGGCCGTGCTCACGCTGTGCGTGGCCTGGGCCTGGAATATTGCCGAAGAGCAGCGCGCTCAGAACAGCACCACGCCTCCCTCGCGCGAGATGGTGCTCAAAGGCCCCGAGGGCGAGGTGCTGGTGGAGGGGCGCGGCAACCGCATCTCCGGCTCGCCCGTGGATGGCGTGCGTTTTGAAATTGCCGCCAGGGACGGGCAGGTCTATGAACTTTGGATGGCGCCACGCGAGTGGCGTGAAGGACGCCCTCCGCCGCGTGATGGTGCGGTCGCCTTCTGGCTGCGGCCGCCGTTCGGCTTTCTGTGGATGCTGGGCCTGGTCGGCGTGGCAGTGGTTGTGGGCGTGTTCCCCATCATTCGCCGTCTGCTCAAGCGTCTGGAAAACCTGCAGCGCGGCGTCAAGCGCTTTGGCGAGGGTGATCTGTCGGTGCGTGTCCCCGAGCATGGGCATGACGAGGTGGCGGATCTGGCGCACCAGTTCAATGCTGCTGCGGCGCGCATAGAGACCTTGATGACCTCTCACAAATCTCTGTTGGCCAACGCCTCGCATGAACTGCGCTCGCCGTTGACGCGCATTCGCATGGGCCTGGAGTTCATGGGGGACGACCCGGCCAGCGCACGCGCCAAGGCCGAGATCCAGCGCAATATTGGCGAGCTTGACCAACTGGTCGACGAGATCTTGCTGGCCAGCCGCCTGGACTCCAGCGAGGTCGATGTGGGCACGGTGGAGTCGGTCGATCTGATCGGTCTGGCGGCCGAGGAATGCGCGCGCATCGATGCCGATCTGGAGATGCAGACCGATGGTCCGCTGGAGGTGCAGGGGATCGCGAAACTGCTGCGTCGTGCCGTGCGCAATCTGCTGGAGAATGCGCGCCGCTACAGCGAGGGCGAGATCACTCTGTCCCTGTCCAAACAGGATGGCATGGCGTTGATCCGTGTCGAGGATCACGGCCCCGGGGTTCCCAAGGCGCAGCGCGAGCGTATCTTCGAGAAGTTCTATCGCCTGCCCGGGGCCAGCGAGCGCTCCGGCGGCGTGGGCCTGGGCCTGTCGCTGGTGCGTTCGATCGCCGAGCGCCATGGCGGCACCGTGCACTGCGAGGCGCGCCAGGACGGCCGCAGCGGTGCGAGCTTTGTGATCTGCCTGCCGCTGTCCTGAGCCGCTGCCCGGAAAAAAGCCCCGCAGGTTTCTGCCTGCGGGGCTTTTTGTTTCAGCGCGGCTGCTGGGCGGGACGGCCTATGGAGACATAGCCCAGGCCATGGCTGGCAGGCAGGGCAGGCTCGTAGAGGTTGCGGCCGTCAAAAATCATTCTGTCGTTCAGTGTTGCGGCCAGCAGGTCGAAGTCCGGCGCACGGAAGATCTGCCATTCGGTCACGATGGCCAGACTGTCTGCATCCTGCACGGCAGCCAGGGGGCTATCCACCAGCTCCAGGTCGGCACGCTCGCCGTAGATGCGACGGGCTTCCTTCATGGCAACGGGATCGTAGGCCTTCACCTTGGCACCGGCGGCCCAGAGAGACTCCAGAAGATTGCGGCTGGGCGCTTCGCGCATATCGTCGGTATTGGGCTTGAAAGCCAGGCCCCAGACGGCGATGGTCTTGCCCTCAAGCTGGCCGCTGTAGAAGGCGCTGATGCGCTCGAACAGCACATTGCGCTGGGCATGGTTGCGGTCTTCCACGGCGTTGAGCAGCAGAGGCTCGAAATCAACTTCCCTGGCGGTGTGGATCAGCGCCTTCACGTCCTTGGGAAAGCAACTGCCGCCATAGCCCACGCCCGGGTAGATGAAGTGATAGCCGATGCGCGGATCGCTGCCAATGCCGCGGCGCACGGCCTCCACGTTGGCTCCCAGCTTTTCCGCCAGGTTGGCAATCTCGTTCATGAAGCTGATCTTGGTCGCCAGCATGGCATTGGCCGCATATTTGGTCAGCTCGGCGCTTCGGACATCCATCATCACGATCTTGTCGCGATTGCGGTTGAAGGGCGCGTAGAGCTCGCGCAGCTTGGCTTCGGAAGCCGGGTTGCCGGTGCCGATGATGATGCGGTCCGGGCGCTGGCAATCGCCCACTGCCGCGCCTTCCTTGAGAAACTCGGGGTTGGACACCACATCGAAAGGGTGCTGCAGATTGCGCTGAGCAAGGCCTTCGGCAATCACGGCCGAGACCTTGTCCGCCGTGCCCACGGGCACGGTCGATTTGTTGATGACGATGCGCGGTCCGTCCATGTGCTGGGCGATGGTGCGGGCCACGGCCAGCACATATTGCAGGTCGGCGCTGCCGTCTTCGTCGGGCGGCGTGCCCACGGCCAGAAAGATCAGCTCGCTGTGCGCCACGCCTTCGGCGGCATTGGTGGTGAACTGCAAACGGCCCAGTTGCTGGTTGTTGATGACGAGTGCATCGAGGCCTGGTTCATGGATGGGAATCTGTCCGGCCTTGAGTGCCGCGACTTTCTTCTCATCCACATCCACGCAAAGCACCTGGTGGCCGACATCGGCCAGCACGGCACCTTGCACAAGACCGACATAGCCGGTACCAAAGACAGTAACTTTCATACGCGATAAAAAGAGCGATACCAATCCACAAAATGCTGCACGCCGGTGGCCACGGGCATGGCCGGCGAGAAGCCGACCCAGGCTTGCAGGGCACGCGTGTCGGCCGAGGTGCTGTGCATGTCGCCGGGCTGTATGGGCAGCATTTGCTTGCGGGCGGTAATTTTCAGGGCGCCCTCCAGTGCTGCGATGTAGTCCATCAGCACGGTGGGCGAGTTGTTGCCGATATTGAAGATGCGATAGGGCGCGGTGCTGGTGCCGGGATTGGGGTTCCGGCTGTCATAGCCGGCGTCGGGCGTGGCGGGCTTGTCCAGCACGCGCATGATGCCTTCGACGATATCGTCGATATAGGTGAAGTCGCGCACCAGCTTGCCTTCGCCATAGACATCGATGCTCTCGCCCGCCAGCATGGCCTTGGTGAACTTGAACAAGGCCATGTCGGGGCGGCCCCAGGGGCCGTACACCGTGAAGAAGCGCAGGCCTGTGGTGGGAATGCCGTAGAGGTGCGCATAGCTATGGGCCATCAGCTCATTGGCCTTCTTGGTGGCTGCGTAGTAGCTGATGGGGTGGTCCACCGCATCGCTTTCGGCAAACGGCATCCTGGTGTTGCCGCCATAGACGCTGGAGCTGCTGGCATAGACCAGATGCTCGACCTGGTGCTTGCGGCAGCCTTGCAAGATATTGCCAAAGCCCAGCAGATTCGAATCGGTGTAGTCGTCGGGCTGATCGATGGAGTAGCGCACACCGGCTTGTGCGGCCAGGTGCAGAACTTTGCTGGGGGCTGCCTCGGCAAACAGGTCGGCCATGCCTTGCCGGTCCGCCAGATCGAGTTCCACAAAGCGGAAGTGGGCGTGTGGGCGCAACTCGGCGAGGCGGGCATGCTTGAGCGCCACGTCGTAGTAGTTGTTGAGGTTGTCGATACCAAGCACGGGCACGCCTTGCTCAAGCAGTCGCTTGGCGCAATGCATGCCGATAAAGCCGGCACAGCCGGTGATCAGGACGGGATTCATGGGGCAATCCAGAGATATTGGTATTGCGCAGGTGTTGCGCTGGCAGGCATTTTCTCGAAAGGCATGCTCAGTGTCTGCAGCGCGGTTTTTGCCTGGGTGGTGAAGATGCCGTCCCACCAGCCCGCGACGGGCTTGTCGGCGCGTGTGATCAGCAGCAGGCCGCCTGTGGTATCGGCGCCGGCCTGAGATAGACATTGCCTCAGCAGTGCGCCATCAGAGCAGCCCAGGGCGTATGTTTGCGGGAACTGCGAATGCAGCATGGCCGCCAGCATATGGTCCGAGCCGACGATGACTCCCTTGCCGCTGTAGCCGGCCTGGCGCAGTTCCTGGGCCAGCGTCTTGACCGGGTGGTTGAGTTCGTCGGGATCGTTCTTGCGGCCGCCCTGCCAGGGGCGCAGCGTGGCCATGATCAGAAAGATCAGGGCAAAGACGATGACGAAGACGGTGAACAGGCGGCCCACGCCTTGTTCCAGCAGTGCCGGGCGCCAGACATAGAGGGCCAAGGGGGCAACAGCCGTCAGAGGCAGCATCCAGCGCTGCTTGAAGTCCGTGACATCGGCAGCCAGCACCATGGCCAGCAGGCAGACGGCAATGATGAGCAGGTAGTTGCGCAGCAAAGGCCTGGCCCAGACCTGGGCCGGCAAAGACGCATTGATGCCTGGTCTCCAGAGTCTGGAGCGGTAGCTGATCAGAGCGGCAATCAGCCACAGGCCCAAGGTCGAAAGCAGGGCCTTGAGCAGATTGCCCAGACCTTTCAGATGCGAGGCCTCGGTGGAGATGGACATCTTCTGTACGGTCTCGGTGGTTGCCATGCCCCAGTGCGAAGCCAGCCAGAAGCCATGGGGCGCAAACACCAGCAAGCCCACCAGCGGAGCCAGCCACCAGCCCCTGGCGAAGATGGCCGAGCGGACCTGTGCCACCGTCATGGAGGCCAGGAACAAGGCGCCAATGAGCATGGCATAGCTGTATTTGGACAGCATGCCCAGACCGCAGAAGAGGCCGATCAAAACAAAATTGACGGCCTGCGGCTTTTGAACCTGGCGCAGTACGGCCCACCACAAGCCCATGGTCATGGCCGTCACCATCACCGTATGCGTCTGGTCGCGCAGCGAGTCCCAGCCGAAGGGCGGCATCAGCAGCAGACCTGCGGCAACCCACCAGGCACCTTTCTGACCCAGCAACTGCCGGCCAGCCAGCCATGCCAGGCAATAGGCCAGGGCAATCAGCAGATGTTTGAGCAGGGCCAGTGCCAGCACCGAAGGGCCGAGAAGCTGACAGACCGCCCATTGCATCCAGGTATACAGAGGCGGCTGCGGGCCATAACCCAGCTGCAATTGCTGGGCCCAGAGAATCTGTTCGGACTCATCCCATTTCATGCCTGCTGAAATGCTGATACGGGAAACGATATGGGCAAAAACTAAAAGAGCCAGCCATATCCATGGCTTGGCATAAAGGGTCTGTTGCCAGTCTGGGCGAATAGAAGTCGAGGAGTTTGATGCCATAGGATTTGGCGGGTGCACATGTTTTGATAGTGCGCACTTACGATTGCGCTTGGCTTTGCAGGCCAAACAATGGGCCTGGCGCAAATGGCACCTAGGGTATTCAGTTAGTATAGGTGACTGTTATCCAAAATCATTGAGCATGACGTCCGTGCACGATTCCAATCCCGAAGTTTCCATCGTTGTTCCTGTTTATAACGAGTTCGATAATCTGCCCGACCTGGTGGCCCGCATTGACGAGGCCATGCGCACCCAGCCGCTGAGCTACGAACTGATTGCGGTGGACGATGGCTCGACGGATGGCAGTGCCAGGCGTCTGCGCGAGCTGGCCGAGCAGCACCCCTGGGTACGTGCCGTCTGTCTGGTGCGCAACTACGGCCAGTCCAGCGCCCTGCAGGCCGGCTTTGACCGGGTGCGCGGTCGGTATGTGGTCACGCTGGATGCCGACCTGCAAAACGAACCCGGCGATATTCCGCTGTTGCTGGAGCGTCTGGAAAACGATCCCGATGTGGACATGATCTCGGGCTGGCGCAAGAACCGCCAGGACAAGGCGCTGTCGCGCCGCCTGCCCTCGGTGCTGGCCAACCGCCTGATTTCCAAATTCACCAATGTGCAGCTGCACGACTATGGCTGTGCATTGAAGGCCTATCGCCGCGAGATCATCGACCGCATTCGCCTCTATGGCGAGATGCACCGCTTCATTCCTTCACTGGCGCGGGATGCCGGCGCGCGTATCACGGAGATTCCGGTGCGTCACCATGCACGCACGCGCGGTGTTTCCAAATACGGCATAGATCGCACCTTCCGGGTGATTCTGGATCTGATCTTCATTGTCTTTTTCATGCGCTTTCGCCAGCGTCCCCTGCATGCCTTCGGCGGCATGGGGCTGTGGATGGCAACGCCTGGCGTGCTGATCCTGCTGTGGCTGCTGGCACAGAAGATCATGGGTGAATCGATTGGCGGCCGGCCCCTCTTGATGGCAGGGGTCATGCTGGTGTTGATGGGCATGCAGTTCATCGCGGCGGGCCTGATCGGCGAGCTGCTGACGCGCATCTATTACGAGTCGGGCAGCGGCCTGCAGTACTACGCCAAGGATTACGGCGCTATCGAACACAAGCCTGCAGACAAGGCCGCGAAAACCGAGACCGCGGTTCTGTGAGCAAGGCGCGAAAGGCGTTTGTCCGGGCCCTGATGGGCATCGCTTTGCTGGCAGCCGTTGTCTATCTCGCCAACCCTGTGCAACTGTGGGGCCGGCTGCAACAGGCCAGCCCCTGGTGGTTGCTGGGGGGCTTGGGGATTTCCATTGCCTCGAACGCAGTGTCGGCATGGCGCTGGCGCGCCATGGCGCGGTGGCTCGGGGCCGAGATGTCGCTGGCCTCAGGCATGCGCTGGTATTTTCAGGCGATTGGCCTGAATGTGTTGCTGCCTGGCGCTGTTGTGGGCGGTGATGTCTATCGTGCGATTGCGCTGCAGAAGACCGGGCAGACCAAGGCGGCAAGCAATCTGTCGGTGATTCTGGATCGCGTCAGCGGTCTGTGGATGCTGTGCGCGATCGGCGGCCTGGGGGCAGTGGCCTGCGCTTCCACGCTGGCCCCCTGGGTGCACTTGAATACCGCTCTCTTCATCACGCTGCTGCTTGCCGTCACCGTGATCTGGCTGCTGCTGCCCTGGGCCTTGCTGCAGGGTCTGCGCAGCCACTGGTTCAAGTTGCCTGGTGCATGGCTGGAGCCTGTGCGTACGGCGGCCAACCGCCCTGACTTTCTTTCGCAGCTCTGGCTGCAGGCGGCATCCTCGGCACTCGTGCAACTGTTGTCTGCTGCTGCGCTGGCCTGCGGCGCGATCGCTCTGGGCCTGCATTTGCCGCTGGTCGTCTGGGCCTTTGTCATCGCCCCCGTGTTCCTGATGGCAGCATTGCCGGTGAGTGTGGGCGGCTGGGGCACCCGTGAAGCCGCTGCAGTGGCAGCCCTGGCTCCCTTCGGAGTACCTGCGGTACTAGCGGTTGGGGTTGGGCTCTTGTATGGTGTCTTTGCCCTGGGCCAGGGGGCTCTGGGAGCTCTGGCCCTGGGTTTGCCGGGCAGGTCTCAGGACTGAGTTTTGGTGACTGCAGACTGGGTTTCCATTCTGCAAATACCGCCCCAGAGCACGGCGAGGCTGAAAATATAGAACATGTTTCCGCTGTTGTGCGCGAAGAACACCTGGGTCCAGCCAAAGCCGAAGTAGGCCAGCGGCAGCAGCGTGGCGGCTGCGCGCAGAGCCAGCAGCTTGGAGCGCTGCGCCGTATCGGCGTGGGCCAGACGGCGCTGCGTGGGCCAGAAAATGGCTGCAGGCACGGCATAGAACGCCAGCAGCAGGATCAGACCCGGCAGCCCGCGCTTGACCCACATGTCCAGGATTTCATTGTGCGCATGCCCATATTCCATGACCGAAGGGTGGGCCAGGCCTTGATCGACCATTTGCTTCTTGGCCGCAGGGTAGCCGGCCAGTCCCCAGCCGCTGAAGGGACGCTGCTCGATCAGATGAATCGCAAGCCGCCATTGCTCCAGGCGCTGGCCGACCGAGGTCACCGCATATTTCTGGGGGTCCTGCAGATACTGTGAGACTTCACGCGCGGCTTCGGCGCTGCGCTGCTCGAGCTTTGGGTAGGCCGGCACTGCCACGATCAGCCCGAGCAGCAGCATGGCTCCCGCCGTCATGCTGGCCAGACGCTTGTAGCCATTGAGCCATGCCATCAGCCAGATGGCCGCAATCAGCAGCGGGATCACGACCCAGGAGCCGCGGGAGTCGGAAAGAAAGGACGCATAAATACCGCATGCAGCCATTAGCCCCAGGGCTGCTGTTTGAGACTTGCTCCAGCGGCCCAGCAAAGCCAGGGACAAGGTGGCAAAACCCATATACATGGCGATGCCACCATACTGGATGGCATTGGTAAAGCCCGAAACACGCGGCATCTTGAGCACGCCGGCCTGATAGGCGGCAATCGCCAGAGCACCCACACTACCCAGAGCCAGGCCCCAGACAATGGCCGTGAGCCGGAGACCGGTTTTGCTCAGATACCAGAGGCAGAGAGCGGCCAGCGCGTATTTCGCACCATAACCCCAGCCTGCCGCCGAGAACCAGTGGTCGAAGGACAGGCTCCAGAGCAGGCCCAGCACCAGCAGCAGGCCCACCAGCACGAAAGTCTCGCGCCTGGCAAGGCCTTGGGGGCGGGCCGCGATACAAGCGGCGAGAGTCAAAAGTGCCAGGGCCGTGGATCCGTAAGAGTAGCCAGAGGGGACGCAAAGACTCAGCGCAAAGAATGCAAAGCAGGCGGCATCGAGGGCATGAGCAAGAGCAGCGGTCCGCTTGCCGGTTCGAGGTGTGGCTTGTGTAGGCACATTCATAGTTGTCAATCAGGTTCTCCTGCGTGGCGGTTGGCTTCAACCTACACTGCAGGTCTTGTATTCGGTGCAGAAGTGTATGTCGTCATTACCCATTGTCTTTATCAATTTGTCCAAGGACGCGGAGCGTCGCGAGCGCATGACGGCCCAGTTCGCGCAAATGGGGCTGACGGCGTCGCGCTTGCCTGCCGTGTGGTGGGCGGATCTGTCCGAGGCCGAGCAAAAGGCCTTCTTTTGCGCGCCGCAAAGCCATGGTCGCTATTTCAAGCCCCTGAGCAACGGCGAGAAGGGCTGCTACGCCAGTCATCTGAGGTCATGGCAGCAGCTGCTGGGCAGCGATGCGCCGGCCATGGTGGTCTTCGAAGATGATGTGCGGCTGCTGCCGCAGCTGCCGCAGGCGCTGGCTGCGATAGAGACACTCCCCGCAGATGGCAGCTGGGACATGATCAAGCTCTACGGGCGCGAGCCGGAAAAGATCGCCAACCAAGGCCCGCTGGTCGCGGGTGCCCTGCAGCTGATCTCCTATCAGCGGGTGCCCAGCTTTGCCGCCGGCTATGTCATCAGCCGCAGCGGCGCGCGCAAGATGCTGGAAACGCGCATGCCGTTCGACAGGCCGGTGGATGTGGATATCCGCTTCTGGTTTGAAAACGATTTGCGCGTTTACGGGGTCTATCCCTCGGTCATCGCCCTGGACGACACCAGCGAGGTCAGCAGCATCTGGGCTCAGCAGGCGGCGCCTGCGAGTCGCCTGGAGAAATTGCGCAAGTTCAAGATGAAGCTGGCATTGAACTGGGGCAATCTGCGAGCCTCAAAACCCCAGGTCGCGGCGGTTCTCAGGCCTTGAGCAGGCCCTGATACTGGCTCCACATCTGCTCGCGCCCGTAGTGGGCGAGTGCATGCGCCCGCGCGGCCGAGCCCAGACGCTGGGCCAGGGCCGTATCCTGCAGCAGTCTTTGCAATGCATCGGCCATGGCGCCGGGATCGGATTGCGGCACACGCAGGCCGTTCACCTCGGGGCTCACGACTTCTCGGGCGCCTATGACATCGGAGACCACGCAGGCACAGCCTGCGGCCATGCCCTCCACCAGGGCCAGGGGCATGCCTTCCCAATGCGTGGCCAGAACAAAGATCTGCGTTCTCGACAGCCGCTGGGGCAGATCCGAGACATTGCCGAGGAAGCGCACCTGCTGCTCCAGTCCCAGCTCGGCCACCAGTCGCTCGGCCTTGGTCCTGAGCGAGCTCTTGCCCGCGCCGGCCAGATAGAGTGTGGGCCTCAGGCCGCGTTGCCTGAGAGTGGCCATGGCCCTGATCAGCGTGTCGTGATCCTTCTGGCGGGCAAAGCGCGAGGCCATGTAAATCGCGGGTTCGCGCTCCAGCCATAGCGGGGGCATGGCCTCCTGGGGAAAGCGCGTCAGGTCGATGCCGTTGCAGATGGCAATGCATTTTTCGGCCGGGAAACCGCGCTCCACCAGGCTGGTCCTGACGCCTTCGGAGACGCCGATATGGGCCTGGGTGAAGGGCTCCAGCGCCAGGGCCTGGCGCAGACGACGCGGCGTGTAGCGCTCGCGCGAGTTGTGCTCCACATGAAAGATATGCGCCACACCCTCGGCTGCAGCAGCGCGCCTGCCCCAGATATGGTCGCTGAAACCATGGGCGAACACCGCATCGGGCCTGAAGCCGCGAATGATCTTGCGCAGCTCCCAGACAGTCAGTGCATGCAGCCAGTTGGAGACCACGATGACCTGCAGGCCTTGCTGGCGCAGGGCCTCGATCTTGCGCTCGTCCGTGCTGGGCTTGCGGCGCAGCACCAGCAGAACCTCATGGCCGGGCGTGCGCAGCGCGGCCAGGCTCAGGTCCACGGCGACCTGGGTGGCACCGGAGAAGCCTCCGGTAACAAAGTGAAGAATGCGCATGGCTCGCTATCGTGGCTCGCAAATGAAAAAAGCATCTGGTCGTCCGCTGGAGCGACCAGATGCCTTGGGGATCGAAGGAATCAATGTCCGCCGGCAAACACCTCACCGGCCTTGAGGCGGTAGGTCGTGCCGCAATAAGGGCATTTGGCGTCGCCAGTCTTGGCCACGTCCAGATAGACCTTGGGGTGGCTGTTCCACAGCTTCATGTCGGCCTTGGGGCTGGGGCAGAACACGCCACCTTGTGCGTTGAGGTCTTTGGCGGCCAGTTCGACGACGGCATTCGTGGTCATTTCTCGTGTCTTTCGTGTTTTCAATAATGAAGCATGGCCGGAAATACTGGCGCAATTGAGGTCAGAAGCACCAAGCAAGGGCCGTCCCGCAGCGACGGTGCTGTCCCCCGAGGGGGAAGCGGCAAAGCCGCCCAGGGGGATGATTTATACCAAGGTCAGCCAGTGTGCGTACTTGGGATTGCGGCCGTTGACGATGTCAAAGTAGGCCGCCTGGATTTTCTCGGTGATCGGGCCGCGGCGGCCTTCGCCGATCTGCACGCGGTCCACTTCGCGGATGGGCGTGACTTCTGCGGCGGTGCCGGTGAAGAACAGCTCGTCCGAAATGTAAAGCTCATCGCGAGTGATGCGCTTTTGCACCACTTCCAGGCCCAGGTCCTTGCAGATGTGCAGCACGGTGTTGCGCGTGATGCCGTTGAGTGCGCCGGCGGACAGGTCGGGGGTGTAGATCACGCCATCCTTGATCACAAAGATGTTCTCGCCCGATCCTTCGGAGACAAAGCCCGATGCATCCAGCAGGATGGCCTCGTCGTAGCCGTCGTCCAGAGCCTCGGTATTGGCCAGGATGGAGTTGGTGTAGTTGCTCACCGCCTTCGCCTGGCTCATGGTGATGTTCACATGGTGGCGGGTGTAGCTGGAGATCTTGGTGCGGATGCCGCGCTGCATGCCTTCCTCGCCCAGATAGGCGCCCCAGGCCCAGGCCGCCACCATCAGGTGGATGGTATTGCCCTTGGGCGAGACACCCAGCTTGCGGTCGCCGATCCAGGTCAGCGGGCGCAGATAGCAGGATTTGAGGCCGTTGGCCTTGACCACCTCGACCTGGGCCTGGTTGATCTGCTCCTGGCTGAATGGGATCTGCATGCGCAGGATCTTGGCGCTGTTGAACAGGCGCTTGGTGTGCTCTTCGAGGCGGAAGATGGCCGTGCCCTGTGCGGTTTCATAGGCGCGCACGCCTTCAAAGGCGCCGCAGCCATAGTGCAGCGTATGGGTCAGCACGTGGATCTTGGCATCGCGCCACTCCACCAACTGGCCATCCATCCAGATCTTGCCGTCGCGGTCGGACATCGAGGGAACAACAGGGCTCATAAAACCATCCTCTATGGGTTGTGTGTTCGGCGGGCGCTGCTGCCGGGTCGGCGGCAGCGCTTGTCTCCTGAAGCTGCCATTTTAGGGGGAGGTCGACTCCGATGTCCGGTCTGTTGCTTGCGCATCAACTGCCGCCGAGTCTTCCTTTTGCTCGGGACGCTGCAGCTCCCACTTCATGAGACGGCCGGCGACAAACTCGCAGGTCACATGGGACTGTGTGCCGTCGGTCCAGCGGTAGATCTCGGGGCTCTGGCCCTCTTCGGACAGACGCTGGCCCAGAGAACGGGTCATGGCCACCACATGGACCAGAGGGGCCTTGGGCTTGAGCTTGGCATTGAGCATCACGGCGCTGCCCACATAGCCGATAGGCCGGTCCGATGCCTTCTTCATGATGGACATCAGGCGCGTGAAGTGCAGCAGCACCCACATGATGATGCCGCCTGCCACGGCCGCCACGCCGGGCCAGCCCGCAGAGTTGTAGGCCGCGATCACCAGCACGATCAAGCCCAGGGGAACCAAAATATTGCGCAAATTCATGGGCTTATTGTCTTACGAGGGTATGGGTTTGAGTGTGCGGACAGTGCGTATGCCCGCACAGGCCGCTGTGACCAAGGGGTTTTCAAAAACAGGAGCTGCATGCGTATTTGGAGCAACGATTTCAGATCACTTATTGCCTGATACCGATGATTCAAAAGCGCAAGCAGCTATCAAAGTACATCAGCCAATGCCGCGCACGATGTTGATGGCTTCATCAACGCGCTCCACGGCATGGATGGTCAGGCCGGCGATGGGCTTCTTTGGGGCATTGGCCTTGGGAACCACGGCGATAGTGAATCCCAACTTTGCTGCTTCCTTGAGACGCTCCTGACCGCGAGGGGCGGGGCGCACCTCGCCGGCCAGACCGACTTCGCCAAACGCGATAAAGCCCTTGGGCAACGACTTTCCACGTAGACTGGAAGTGATTGCCAACATCACCGCCAGGTCAGCTGCAGGCTCATTGATGCGCACGCCACCCACGGCATTGACGAAGACATCCTGGTCGGCGCAGGCCACGCCCGCATGGCGGTTGAGCACGGCCAGCAGCATGGCCAGCCGGTCGCGGTCCAGGCCGACCGAGAGGCGGCGCGCAGCCGGGCCGCCCTGGTCCACCAGGGCCTGGATTTCCACCAGCATGGGGCGTGTGCCCTCCAGCGTCACCAGCACGCAGCTGCCGGGCACGGGTTCGCTGTGCTGGCTCAGGAAGATGGCGCTGGGGTTGGTCACGCCCTTGAGACCTTTTTCCGTCATCGCGAAGACGCCGATCTCGTTGACGGCGCCAAAGCGGTTCTTGATGGCGCGCACCAGACGGAAGTTGCTGTGCGTGTCGCCTTCGAAGTAGAGCACCGTGTCCACCATGTGCTCGAGCACGCGTGGGCCGGCCAGCGCACCGTCCTTGGTCACATGGCCCACCAGAATGATGGTGATGCCCGTGGTCTTGGCCGCGCGCGTCAGATGGGCCGCGCATTCGCGTACCTGGGCCACGGATCCCGGTGCCGAGGAGAGCTGGTCCGAATACACGGTCTGAATCGAGTCGATCACCACCACGGCGGGCTGGGTGGCCTCCACGGTGGCAAGGATTTTCTCGAGCTGGATCTCGGCCAGCACATTGACCTGGCTGTTGTCCAGCCCCAGCCGGCGCGAGCGCAGCGCCACCTGGGCGCCGCTTTCCTCGCCCGTCACATAGAGCGTGGGCAGACCGATACGATGCAATGCATCCATGGCCTGTAAAAGAAGTGTGGACTTACCAATTCCGGGGTCTCCGCCAATCAGCACCACGCCGCCCTCGACCACGCCGCCGCCCAGCACGCGGTCCAGCTCCTCGATGCCGCTGGGCGTGCGCGCCACATCCTGGGCCTCGATGGCCGACAACGGGGTGACGGGCTGGGCATTGGCCAGACCTGCATAGCCCTGGGGCTGGCTCAGGCGGTTCTTGCCGCCCGAGGCGGAGTCGGCCACGGTCTCGACCAGGGTGTTCCAGGCGCCGCAGCCCGGGCATTTGCCCAGCCAGCGCGGGCTGGTGCCGCCACAGGCGTTGCAGGTGAAAGTGGTTTTCTCTTTGGCCATGGGCGGCAACTATACCGACTGGCATGGGCGGCAATTGCTGCTGCCCATGCGGAGCTGGCGACAAATCTCAGAGCCAGTAACCATAAAAAGCGCGTGTTTATATAACTGCTCCGCATGACAGGCCGATTTAGGCTACAATTGCGCCTATCGACACAGCGACTGCTGTTGAGAAACAAATTACCGCGCGATGGAGCAGTCTGGTAGCTCGTTGGGCTCATAACCCAAAGGTCGGAGGTTCAAATCCTTCTCGCGCAACCAAACAAAAAGCCTTCTGGAAACAGAAGGCTTTTTTCGTTGTGCTCGCGCTGAAAAAGGCACATCCAGACAAAGAGATGCCGAGCAAGAGCCGCCTCGCGGCCGGGCCGCCCCGGCTAAGCCAGCGTCCCCCTCTCTTGGCGCGAAGCGCGTTGAGAGAGGGGTTTCCGGCTAGGGAGAAGGCGCGCGTGGCGCCTCAGGGGGGCTTATGGATACAGGCCGCGCGCCTCGCGGGCATGGAGAATGCGCTTGCAGGCCACGATGAAGGTGGCGGTGCGCAGTGTCACCTTGTGCTCCTGGGCCACGGCCCAGACGCCGGCAAAGGCTTCCTGCATGATGCGCACCAGACGGGCGTTGATCTCGTCTTCGGTCCAGAAGAAGCTGGAGAAATCCTGCACCCACTCGAAGTAGCTCACGGTCACGCCGCCGGCATTCGCAATCACGTCGGGCAGAACCAGCACGCCTTTTTCGCTGAGGATGTCATCGGCCTCGGGAGTGGTGGGGCCGTTGGCACCTTCGATCACGAGCTTGGCCTTGATCTGGCCGGCGTTTTCCTCGGTGATCTGGCCTTCCAGTGCCGCGGGGATCAGGATGTCGCAATCCACGCCCCAGAAGGCGGCTGCATCCATGGCTTCGCCACCGGCAAAGCCACCCACACCGCCGGTGTTGCCCACATGCTCCAGCAATGCCGTCACATCCAGGCCATTGGCGTTCTGAATGGTGCCCGTATGGTCCTGCACGGCCACGACCTTGGCTCCGGCATCGGCAAACAGCTTGCCCGCAGTGCCGCCCACATTGCCGAAGCCCTGCACGGCCACGCGTGCGCCATGCACATTCAGGCCGGTGAGCTTGGCGGCTTCCACGCCCACGGTGAACACGCCGCGGCCCGTGGCCTCGACGCGACCCAGCGAACCGCCCAGGTCCACGGGCTTGCCCGTGACCACACCGGTGGCCGTGGCGCCCGTGTTCATGGAGTAGGTGTCCATCATCCAGGCCATGACCTGGCCGTTGGTGTTCACGTCAGGTGCCGGAATGTCCTTGGTGGGGCCGATCAGCAGACCGATTTCGCTGGTATAGCGGCGTGTCAGGCGCTCCAGCTCGGCCTTGGACAGCTTTCGCGGGTCGACACGGATGCCGCCCTTGGCGCCACCGTAGGGCACGTTCACGGCTGCATTCTTGATGCTCATCCACGCCGACAGCGCCATCACTTCAGACAGCGTCACATCCTGGTGGAAGCGCACACCGCCTTTGCCGGGACCGCGGCTCAGGTTGTGCTGCACGCGGTAGCCCTCGAAGTGTGCGATACGGCCGTCGTCCATCTCGATGGGGACATCGACGACCAGGATGCGCTTGGGGCGCTTGAGTGTTTCCACCCAGCGGGCCAGCGAGCCCAGGTAGGGGGTGACACGGTCGACCTGTTGCAGATAAATGCCCCAGGGACCGAGATGATCGGGGTTGAGGTAGGAAGGCAGAGCATGCGCTGTGGACAGCGCTGAAGAGTCTTTGGCTTGCATGATGTAGGCCTGGTTGACTGAGTGGAGCAAGGTCGTTGTAAGCCCTTGCTGTCCGGGATTCACAGTGTGCGCGCGCCGAATTTTCCTGTCCAAGGCTTCTTGCTTGCGATGCTATGCATTTTGTGCATAACCATCTGAAAGCCGCTCTGGATGTGGGCCAAGCACTGAGCTGCTGACATGGAGACCGGAAATTTGCAATCATTGCCGTCATGTCTGAAAACAATGATTGCAAAAGCGGCTGGTGCGGCCCGGCACCGTTTGCCAATACCCCGCCCATAGGTCTGGCTCCCGAGCTGCAGACGCAGGACGAGGTGCTGCCCGACTGGAAGACGTTGTGTCCCGATTTGCCCGAGGACAGCTATGCCACGGCCGATGCGCTGTGGTGGTCGCGCAAACTAGGCACGGCTCAGGCCCAGGGCGCCGACGTGGCGGCGCTGATGCGCGATGCCGCCGATGCCCATGCCGTGCAAAGCGCGCTGGCGCGCACCTGGAACTGGTGGCCCGCCGATCGCGCCCCGCGCTACTGGAAGTCCGGCGGCCCGGGCCGCAACGCCGCGCTGCTGCATGTGCCGCTGCCCGAGGACGGCATTCGCCAGGGCGTGAATCCGGTGCCCGCGCCCGACACCGTCTTCAATCTGCGCTGTGCCGAGGCCGAGATCGCCCTGCGCATAGGCCGGGATGTGAGCGCCGATCAGGCCGCAGCCCTCGATTACGACAGCGCGCTGGCGCTGGTTGACGCCGCCTGCGTGGCCGTGGAATGGGTGGATGTGCGCTGGCGCGACGGCCTCAAGGCCCCGGCCCTGGCCTTGCTGGCCGACGGCCAATGCCATGGCGGACTGGCGCTGGGCGAGTGGCAGAGTGCTTCCGTCATTGCCGGCCGCGACTGGGCCCGACAGCGGTGCACGGTGACCGTAAATGACGGCCCGCCACAGCGCTTTACCGGAACGCACAGCCTGGGCGATCCGGCCTGGCTGCTGGTGGACTGGCTGCAGCATGTGGCGCGCGAATACGGCAGCGTGCCTGCCGGCACCGTGGTGACGACGGGAACCTGGTGCGGCTGCATGCCGCTTCAAGCCGGCGATCGCTTCGAGATGGAGTTCGACGGCCTGGGCGCACTGGGCTGGCAGTTCTGATCTGTCCCGGTAGTTTTCAAAAACAGGAGCTGCTAGCGCCTTTTGATGAATGATTTCAGATGCTTTTTGATCTGAAAATCATTGAGAACAAACGCTAACAGCTCTCTTTTTGAGAGCTATATGCGAGCTCTGATGGCGGCGGGAGCTGTGTGCGTCACCGGACCTTGATGTGATCCAGCGCCGGTGCCCCGGGCGGATATTTGAGCTCCAGATTGCCCAGCACCTCGCGCAACACCGTGGCCACCATCAGATTGCGGTGGGTCTTGGAGTCGGCGGGCACGATGGTCCAGGGTGCCCAGGGCGTGTGCGTGGCGCCCAGCAGCTGGCCGTAGGCCTGCTGGTAGTCGTCCCACTGGGCGCGTACCTTGAGGTCGTTCTCGTCAAACTTCCAGTGCTTGCAGGGGTCGTCCAGCCGCTGCTGCAGCCGCTCGCGCTGTTCGTCCTTGCTGATGTGCAGCATGAACTTGACGATCACCGTGCCGGTCTCGCTGAGCATGCGCTCGAAGTCGTTGATCTGCGCATAGCGCTGGTTCTGCTGCTCGGGCGTGAGCCAGCCGTTGACCACGGGCACCAGCACATCCTCGTACTGGCTGCGGTTGAAGAGCACGATCTCGCCCGCACCTGGCAACTGCTGGTGAATGCGCCACAGATAGTCATGCGCCTTCTCGGTTTCGGTGGGCGCCTTCCAGCCCACGGTGCGCACGCCCAGCGGCGACATGCGACCGAAGACTGCGCGCAGCGTGCCGTCCTTGCCCGCGGCATCCATGCCCTGCAGGATGACCAGCAGCTTGAAACGCCGGTCGGCATAGAAAATATTCTGCAGCCCGTCCAGAGCCTCGGCCAGCTGGTTCACGCTGTCCTTGTCATATTGCTTGCCCTTGTCGGAGGAGAAGGGCTTGGCGGACGGGTCGAACTTCTGCAACTCCACTGCGGGCCGAGGGTGTCCGGTGGTCAAACGACTGTCTCGTGGCTGACCCGGTTGCCAGGGCTGCCATAGCTTGCGCAGCGCCTTGTCCTTGGTCTCGAAAGGATAGACCAAGGACAAGGCGGGCGCTTTTGCCGTGGGCGCAGCGGTCCGGCTCACGGTTTTGGCGGCGGGCTTTTTGCGCGACACAGGCCGGGAGGGCGATGGCTTGGCTGCCTTGGTGGCCTGTACCGATTCGCTGGTCGGAAACGGCAGGCGCTTGCGCGCTGGCTGGCGATCGGGTTCGGCCTGCGCGGCAGACGAGGTAGCGGGGGCGGCTTTGGCGGGCTGACGGGGCATGTATTGAAACTCCTGTGCAGTGCAAATTTATTCGCTATGGAATGACTAGCGGCTGGCGCTTGTACATTCTGCTCCTTAAGCTTTTTTGTCTTCAAGACCAGATGTTGGAGGCCAGCCCATGGAGGCTCAGCGCTCGCGCAGCAGTTGCACAAAGCGCCTAGCCGCCAGACCCTGGGCCCGCTCCTTGGACCAGACCCAGTCCACGAACAAGGTCGTGCCGTTGCTGATGTTGAGCACGGGAATTTCCATCAGCGCACCGCTGCCGATATGCGACTCCACCAGGCCCTTGGGCAGCCAGCCCCAGGCCAGACCTGCGCCTATCAGCGAAAGCGCTGCCTGGTGGCTGTCCGTGCGCCAGAGCTGGCGCGCAAACACAAAGCGCGGGTCTGTCTGCTGCGGGTCGCGGCTGGCCACCAGTACCTGACGCGTGGCAGCCAGTTGTTCCACCGTGAGCTGTGGCCGTGTGGTGCGGCCCTGCTCATGCTCGGCCAGCGCCTGCTGCCAGAGCTCGAACTGCGGCGACATCACGGCCACCAGCGTCTCGCGGCCCATTTCCTGGAAACCCTCGCGCCCGTCAATGGCGGGCCGCTCGAACACCAGGGCCAGATGGGCGCGGCCGGCATGCAAAAGCTCCAGCGCATCTGCCTGGGGCGCTGCCAGCACCTCAATCGGCAGCGCGGGAAACTCGCGCACCAGCCGGTTCAGCGGTTCGCTCCAGTGCGTGGCCAGCAGTTCGGGGGCGATGGCCAGCGTCAGCCTTTCCTCCAGCCCGGCATGCAGCGCCTGAGCCTGCCAGTTCAGCAACTGCAACTGCTCGGCCAGCAGGCGCGCCTGCGGCTCGAGCGCGCGGGCGGCGGCGCTGGGCACGGGCTCGCGTCCGCTGCGGTCAAACAGCTGCAGGTCCAGCTCTGCCTCCAACTGGGCAATGGCCATGCTGACGGCCGAGGGCACACGCCCCAGCTTGCGTGCAGCCGCTGAGAAAGAGCCGGCATCGAGCACGGCAAGAAACAGCGGAACCTGGTCGGCGCTAAAGGGCATGGTGTCGATCTGTCAGAAAAATTGAAAGGAACTGACTTTTATCTTCAATTTATAGAACATACACTGCAGCCCATGTCTCAACAAGCCTCAGCGATGGCATCCGCTTCTTCCTCTGCCGTTTCTCTCAAAAATACCGCCGCTTTTGCCACCCCCGCCAAGGCCAAGGGCCTTCAAGGTCCCAAACGTCGCATCCTCTATGTGGGTCTGTACGAAATCATTGCCATCATCGTCTCCAGCCTGATCTTCATGGCCATCGGCCAGAAGGCCAGCGATTCCGGCGTCATGGCCGTGGCTGCCTCGGTGATCGCGATCTGCTGGAATCTGAGCTTCAACCACCTGTTCGAGAAATGGGAATCGCGCCAGAGTGTCAAGGGCCGCTCCCTGATGCGCCGCGTGGTGCATGCCATCGGTTTCGAAGGCGGCATCGCCGCCATGTTGATCCCGCTGATGGCCTGGTGGTTCGGCATCTCGCTGTGGGAAGCTGCAGTGATGGAAGCCGGTCTGCTGGTGTTCTTCATGGTCTACACCTTTGCCTTCAACTGGGCCTTTGACCGCATCTTCGGCTTGCCGGCTTCGGCCCAGGCCGTGGCTGCATGACCTGAGTCAGATATGTCTCTGGCGCTTTTCCATGAAGCGTGAATAGCTATGAAAAAAGCGTGTTCCTGTCAAACAGGAACACGCTTTTTTTGGAGGGGGCTGATGTAGCGGTCAGCGAAGAATGCTGAGCATGGCCTGCAGCACAAAGGCGTTGATGATGTCGATGAAGAAGGCTCCGACCAGGGGCACGATCAGAAAGGCCTTGTGCGAAGGACCGTACTGGTTGGTGATGGCCTGCATATTGGCCACGGCCGTGGGCGTGGCCCCCATGCCGAAGCCGCAGTGGCCGGCGGCCAGCACGGCGGCGTCATAGTTCTTGCCCATGATGCGGAAGGTCACGAAGGCCGCATACAGCGTCATGACGATGGCTTGCGCGGCCAGAATGACCATCAGCGGGCCGGCCAGGTCGGTCAGCTCCCACAGCTTGAGCGACAGCAGCGCGATGGCCAGATACATGGACAGCGAGGCATTGCCGAAGACGTCGATGGCGCGGTCAAAGACCTTGAAGCCAAACATATAGTCCAGCACGTTGCGGATGATCACGCCTCCCCCCAGCGCCCAGACAAAGGTAGGCAGCTGGATGACCGTTCCCATGGTCAGGCCAGTCATGAATTCGGCAAAGGCCAGGCAGCCAGCGAAGAGGGCCAGTGTTTCCACTGCAGCATCGGCCGTGATCAGGCGCGGTGCCTTGTTGGGCGACTCGAAGTTGGCGACCTCGCTGCCTTCGCTGACCGTGGGCGCATCGGCGCGCAGCTGCTCGGACTCGGTCAGCGGCTGGGCCAACTGATGGCGCGTGATCAGTCGCTTGGCCAGCGGGCCACCCACCAGGCCGCCGATGATCAGGCCGAAAGTGGCGCAGGCAATGCCCAGGGTGGTGGCTCCCGTGAGACCGTATTGGTTTTCCAGCACCGAGCCCCAGGCTCCGGCCGTACCGTGACCGCCCACCAGCGTGATGGAGCCCGCGACCAGGCCGATCAGCGGGTCCAGTCCCAGCACGGACGCCAGACTCACGCCCACGATGTTCTGCATGATGATGAAGACGGCAATCACGCCCAGGAAGAGGAACAGCGCAGAGCCGCCCTCACGCAGCTTCGCGAAGTTCGCACTCAGGCCGATGGACGAGAAGAACACCAGCATGAACGCCGACTGCAGACTGCCCTCGAAGCTCAGCGCCAGTCCCGTGGTCTGATGCAGCATGAAGATGATGGCCGCCACGACCAGGCCGCCGGAGACAGGCTCGGGAATATTGAAGTCGCGCAGAAAGCGGATATGTCTTGTCATGAGCTTGCCAAGCATGAGCACAAGCACGGCCATGATGAGGGTGTAGTACGCGCCGAAGGTCACGTTCATAGGATCTCCTGGGTGTTCCATGCGAGGGCTGAATGGCCTGCCCGGTCATGGCTGGCAATCGGCTGTGCACGGCTGAGCACATGGACCAGACATTTGCTGTCGATGGTGCCAAAGACTCAAAGATAGGGGCTGTAGGTGCTTGTCCACTCATGGCAGGCGGACCCGTCGGTGCCGGGCTGCCTGAGAGCAGGAAAGCGGTGTGCGCCATTCCTTGCGGATGCGCACCATGTCGGGAATATGCTTGAAATGAGATGGTTGCATTCGTGTTTTGCGAAATTACCTTTTGCCCTGCTCCTGTTTTTGGGGTGTGGAAAGTCGAATCTGCTATAGCCATTCGCATAGAGCTCTCCTGCACAGCCGCGGGGCAAAGCGCCTTGAAGCCCCGATTGCCCGCCCTCGCCGTAGAATGATGGGCTTCACCCCGAGGAGCGCTGCAGCCGGTCATCCCAGAGATGTTTGACCCGTCAGGCTCGGGGTCGCAGATCTGGTTGACGATCTGCTGGCACTCACAACGGCGCTCACCTGTTTTCGATTCTGTTTCTGGTTTTCACACAGGTGAGCTGATGTCCGCTGCTACCCCTTCCACTGCCATTCCTCCCATGCGCCTGTCCGGCCTGGAGCCCGTCTTCATCGGCGATGAGACGCTGTTCGTCAACGTGGGCGAGCGCACCAACGTCACCGGCTCCAAGGCCTTTGCGCGCCTGATCCTCAACGAGCAGTACGAAGAGGCTCTGGCCGTGGCGCGCCAGCAGGTGGAAAACGGCGCCCAGGTCATCGATGTGAACATGGACGAGGCCATGCTGGACAGCAAGGCCGCCATGGTGCGTTTTCTGAACCTGATTGCCTCCGAGCCCGATATCGCCAAGGTGCCGGTGATGGTGGACAGCTCCAAGTGGGACGTGATCGAGGCCGGCCTGCGCTGCCTGCAGGGCAAGGGCATCGTCAACTCGATCTCCATGAAGGAGGGCGTCGAGGAGTTCAAGAAGCACGCCAAGCTGGTCAAGCGCTATGGCGCTGCCGCCGTGGTGATGGCGTTTGACGAAAAAGGCCAGGCCGACACCTTTGCGCGCAAGATCGAGATCTGCGAACGCGCCTACCGCATTCTGGTCGACGAAGTGGGCTTCCCGCCCGAGGACATCATCTTCGACCCCAACATCTTTGCCGTGGCCACCGGCATCGAAGAGCACAACAACTACGGCGTCGATTTCATCGAGGCCGTACGCTGGATCAAGCAGAACCTGCCCGGTGCC
Source organism: Comamonas sp. NyZ500 (assembly GCF_016772095.1). Lineage (NCBI taxonomy): Bacteria > Pseudomonadati > Pseudomonadota > Betaproteobacteria > Burkholderiales > Comamonadaceae > Comamonas > Comamonas sp. NyZ500. Next base: position 120,668 of record NZ_JAEIJE010000005.1, read on the forward strand.
AAGGTCTCTGGCGGCGTCTCCAATGTCTCGTTCTCGTTCCGTGGCAACGACCCCGTGCGCGAGGCCATCCACACGGTGTTCCTCTATCACGCGATTGCGGCGGGCATGGACATGGGCATCGTCAATGCCGGCATGGTCGGTGTGTACGATGACCTGGAGCCCCAGTTGCGCGAACGCGTGGAGGACGTGGTGCTCAACCGCCGCCCCGATGCGGCCGAGCGCCTGCTCGAGATCGCCGACAGCGCCAAGGGCGCGGCCAAGGACGACAGCAAGAAGCTCGAGTGGCGCGGCACGCCGGAGGCACCGAAGACCGTGGGTGAGCGTCTGTCGCACGCCTTGGTGCACGGCATCACCGACTTCATCACCGAAGACACCGAAGAGGCCTACCAGCAGATCGTGGTGCAGGGCGGCGGTCGCCCGCTGCACGTGATCGAAGGCCCGCTGATGGATGGCATGAATATCGTCGGCGACCTGTTCGGCGCAGGCAAGATGTTCCTGCCCCAGGTGGTCAAGTCCGCGCGCGTGATGAAGCAGGCCGTGGCCCACCTGGTGCCCTATATCGAGGAAGAGAAGCGCCAGCAGGAAGCGGCGGGCATGGACGTGACCAGCAAGGGCAAGATCGTCATCGCCACCGTCAAGGGCGATGTGCACGATATCGGCAAGAACATCGTCACCGTGGTCCTGCAGTGCAACAACTTCGAGGTCATCAACATGGGCGTGATGGTGCCCTGCCACGAGATCCTGGCGCGTGCCAAGGCCGAGGGCGCGGACATCATCGGCCTGTCGGGACTGATCACTCCCAGTCTCGAAGAGATGCAGTATGTGGCCGGCGAGATGGACAAGGACGACTACTTCCGCATCAAGAAGATTCCGCTGCTGATCGGCGGCGCGACCTGCTCGCGTGTGCATACGGCCGTGAAGATTGCCCCCAAGTACGACGGCCCCGTGGTCTATGTGCCCGATGCCTCGCGCTCGGTCAGCGTGGCGCAGAGCCTGCTTGGCGACGGCAAGCAGGCCTATCTGGACGAGCTGAGCGCCGACTACGACAAGGTGCGCACCCAGCATGCCAACAAGAAGAAGACGCCGCTGTGGACGCTGGAGCAGGCCAGAGCCAATGCCGCCGTGGTGGGCCATGCGCCTGTGGTGCCGCGCACCCTGGGCCGCCGCGTGTTCAAGAACTTCGACCTGGCCGAAATTGCCCTGTACATCGACTGGGGCCCGTTCTTCCAGACCTGGGATCTGGCGGGTCCCTACCCGGCCATCCTCGACGATGAGGTCGTGGGCGTGGAGGCGCGCAAGGTGCTGGCCGATGCCAAGCTCATGCTGCAGAAGATCATCGACGGCCGCTGGCTGCAGGCCAATGGCGTGATGGGCCTGTTCCCCGCCAATCGCGTGGGCGACGACATCGTGTTCTACACCGACGAATCGCGCAGCCAGGTGCTGACCACCTGGTACGGCATGCGCCAGCAGACCGAAAAGCAGGCCGTGGACGGCCCGGATGGCCGGCCCGTGATGCGCCCCAGCCGCTGCCTGGCCGATTTTGTGGCCGCCAAGGAGTCGGGCATTGCCGACTATGCCGGCCTGTTTGCCGTGACCGCCGGCATCGGCGCCGAGAAGAAGGACAAGGAATTCGAAGCCGCGCTGGACGACTACAGCGGCATCATGTTCAAGGCCCTGGCCGACCGCCTGGCCGAAGCCTTTGCCGAATGCCTGCACCAGCGCGTGCGCAAGGATCTGTGGGGCTATGCCGAAGACGAGGACCTGAGCAACGAGGAGCTCATCAAGGAAGCCTACAAGGGCATTCGCCCCGCGCCCGGCTACCCTGCCTGCCCCGATCACACGGCCAAGATCGACCTGTTCAAGGCGCTGCAGGCCGATGAGATCGGCATGACGCTGACCGAGAGCCTGGCCATGAACCCCGCATCCAGCGTGAGCGGCTTCTACATCGGCAACCCCGAGGCCAGCTACTTCAACGTGGGCCAGATCGGCGAAGACCAGCTCGCCGACATGGCCCAGCGACGTGGCATGGATGTCGAGGAACTGCGCCGCTATCTGGCGCCGAATCTGGGCTGAACCAGCTTCGAGATCGCACTTCGCAAATGAAAAAAGCCAGGGACGCCCCTGGCTTTTTGGTTTGGAGAGCGTTGCTCAGAGGTGTTGCTTGAGCACGGGGGCGAGCGTGGCACGCAGTCGGTCGCCGGGCTCCTCGGTCTCGGTCGCACGGATTTCCAGCGAGCGTTCCACCATGCCTATATGTTCCAGCAGCAGCGCCTTGGCACCCTCGGTGTCGCCGCGTTCCAGGGCGGCCACGATGCGTTCGTGCTCGGCGCAGGACTGGCTGGCGCTGTGCGTGGATTGGTAGAGCGTGGCAGCCAGGGTGGTGCGTGCCGTCAGATCGCGCAGCGTGTCGGCCAGCAGCCTGTGGCCCATCTGTTCGGCCAGGCAGACATGGAAATCCGCAAGCAGAAAGGCACGCGTGGCGCTGTCCGCCCCGGCGATGGCTTTCTGCTCCTGGGCGATATGGCGGCGCAGTCTGGTGATGACGCGCTGCAGCGGCTTGCCGGCTTCCTGCAATATGCCGGTCTCGATGATCCGCCGTGCAGAGAATGCATCCATGGCCTCGGCAGCCGAGGGCTGGACCACGTACCAGCCCCTGCGGGCCTGGACCTGGACAAAGCCGCGAGCCTGCAGCTGCATCAGCGCTTCGCGCACCACGGTGCGGCTGACGTCGAAATTGTTGGCAAGCTCCTGCTCCCCCAGCCGCTCCCCGGGTGCCAGTTTCTGGGCCAGGATGGCTTCGACGACGCGTTCCGCGATGTGCTGTGGAGAGGCAGGAGTCATTGCTTGGTTCAGTGGCTGGAGTGAGGGATGGGGACTACGACAGGCGGCACGATAGCAGATGCATGGTCTTCTTCTTCGGTCAGTGGCTCGGCCTTGCCGTCAAGTACCGCATGGGCACGTTCGCGGTCGATGTCTCCCTCCCAGGCAGCAATCGCCACGGTGGCCACGCAGTTGCCGATCAGATTGCCCAGGGCGCGTGCAATGCCCATGAACCAGTCCACCGACAGCACCAGCACCAGGCCGATTGCAGGGATGGCGGGAATGGCATGCAGGGTGGCTGCCAGCACCACGATGGCCGAGCCCGGTACCCCGTGTGCGCCCTTGGAGGTCACCAGCGCGATGGCCAGAATGGTCAGCAGGTCGGACATGCTGATCGGGGTGTTGGTGGCCTGGGCGATGAAGACCGCAGCCAGTGTGATGTAGATGGAAAACGCGTCCAGGTTGAACGAGTAGCCGGTGGGAATCACCAGGCCCACGGTGGAGTCGCGCACACCCATGTTGCGCAGCTTGGCCATGATCTGGGGCAGCACGCTGTCGGAGGAGGTGGTCGCGAAGACGATGGTCAGCTCCTCGCGCAGATAGCGCAGCAGCTTGATCAGGCTGAAGCCCGACAGGCGCATCACCAGACCCAGCACCACGAACACGAAGATCAGCACCGAGACGTAGAACAGCGCCACCAGCATGCCCAACTGCTTGAGCGAGCCTATGCCGTATTGGCCCACGGTGAAGGCGATGGCGCCCAGCACGCCCAGCGGTGCCAGCTTGATGATGATGCCCATGACCTTGAACAGAGCCATGGACAAGGCGTCCACCAGCGCGGAGACGGGCTTGCCGCGTTCTCCCAGCATGGTCAGCGCGCAGCCGAACAGCACGGCGAACAGCAGTACCTGCAGCACGTCGCCCTTGGCGAAGGCTTCCACCACGGTGGTGGGAATGAGCTTCATCAGGAAATCCACCGTGCCGCCGCTGGTCAGCTTGTCGGCATTGCTGGCATAGGCCGCCATGGCCGAGGCATCGAGCTTGCTGGTGTCCACGTTCATGCCCACGCCGGGCTCGAAGACAAAGGCCAGCACCAGGCCCATACCCAGGGCGATGGTGGTCAGAACCTCGAAATAGATCAGGGCCTTGACGCCCACGCGGCCTACGCGCTTGAGGTCGCCTGCACCGGCAATGCCGTGCACGACCACGCAGAACACCAGTATGGGGATGATCATCTTGATGAGCTTGATGAAGCCATCGCCCAGGGGTTTGAGTTTCACGGCCCATTCAGGAGCCAGTAGTCCGGCGAGCACACCCAGTATGAGTGCGATCACCACCTGTCCGAACAGTGATCTGACAAAGCGGCGCATAGTCGTCTTTCGCAAGTTGTGGAATCTTGTATGCAAGTTGTCTGCAACTTGCATACAAGAATGTAGGCAAGCGAAAGGCGTGCCAGCAGAGGGTATTCCTGCAGATTTGTGTAAATTAGGGGAGGATCAGCCCTGACTTTCACGTATGAAATAAAAGGGCGTTCCGCCTTGGTGCGAGAGGAGGCGCCAGTGTGCACGCGCGTGGTGCGCGGGCTTTGAGCATGCCCAAAGCCAGGGCATGGCGCTTACAGCAGCGGGCTCAGGGCGCCCAGCAGGTTGTCCCAGATGCGCTTCCACCAGGGAGCCGAATGCACCTGTGCCAGCGTCACCACATCGGATTCGTGCAGATAGCTCTGTTGCCGATGCCGGATGGCCTCGGTGATGGCTTCGTCGTGCAGCAATACATTGTTTTCAAAGTTCAGGTCAAAGCTGCGCAGATCGAGATTCGTGGAGCCGATCAGGCTGACCGATCCGTCCAGACACAGGGTCTTGGCATGCAGCAGGCCGGGGCGGAATTCGTGGATATGGACCCCGGCGCTCAGCAGCCGCCAGTAATGGCTGCGGCTGACGGCACCGACTATCCATGAGTCATTGCGGGCGGGCAGGATCAGTGTGACCTGCACCTGGCGCAGCGCGGCGGCGCACAAGGCATCTAGCACCGTGCTGTCGGGTACGAAGTAGGGGGTGGAGATCACGACCTCGCGCTGCGCACAGGCCAGCAGGCTGGCAACCAGCTGGGGTGTAGAGCGTGCTCTTTCCGTCGGCCCTTCGGCAATCGCAACGGCATGGAAGCCGTCGTCAGCGGCAGCGCCGGTCTCGGTTGTCGGTGGTGCAAGGCACGCATCAGACTGCGCCCAGTCGCTGGCAAAAGCCTGCTGCATCTGCATGACCACCGGACCCTGCAGGCGCAGCATGATGTCCACCCAGGGGGCATAGCGAGCCTTGATGCGAAAGCCTTCGTCGGCGCAGTTCTGGCTGCCGCAATAGTTGATCCTGCCGTCTATGAGCGTGATCTTGCGGTGGTTGCGCAGGTCGATGCGGCTGGTCAGCATGACTTTGAGCAGATTGCTGATGGGCAGGGCAATCGCCAGGTGCACGCCGGCCTGCCGCATCTGCTGCCACAGTGGCGAGCGCGTCAGTGCGCGCGAGCCCAGACCGTCGACCATGGCCCGGCAGGTCACGCCGCGCTGCGCGGCACGCATCAGGGCATGGGCCACATCGGTGCCGGTGCTGTCGTCCAGCCAGATGTAGTACAGCACATTGATCTCGTGGCGCGCGGCATCCATGTCGGCCAGCATCTGCGCACGGGCATGCGCGCCATCGCGCATGAGCTCGGCCCTGTGGCCGGGCAGCGGTACAAAGCCGTTGATGGACGAGGCATAGCGGAAGGCCGGCAGCCATTGATCGGGAATGGCGGGTCGTGCCTGCGACATGGGGCCGGGTGCGGACGCAAGGGCGCTGCCCCGGGTCTGACAGAACTCGCGCACATTGAGCCTTCTGCGGCCTGGTACACGGCCCAGGGCCACTTCCCCAAACAGGTAGTACAGCAGGCAACTCACATAGGGCAGCAGCACGATGACCATGAGCCAGGCCAGCCGCACATCGGGCCGCATGTCTCTGCGCAGCAGAATGCGCAGGCCGAAGCCGGCAATCAGCAATACATGAAGAGTCAGCAGCAGCCAGGTCATGAATCAGTGCAGCAACGATGGACCTTGTCGAGCATAACGGGCTCAGGCCTGAGCACAAGCTGCCCGTCGTGGTTCTCATGAAACAGGCGCAAAGACCTTGATGGATCAACGCATGCTGCTATCCATCATGAAGCATCGACAGATCGGCATGGCACTGGCATGGAACCTGCTTCCTTTTTTTGTCAAAGCAAACAAGCAGGGGGGAGTGCATGGAAATGGTGCCATTGACTGCCATCGACAAGGCAGATACCGGTTGGGTCATGGTCGCGTCGGCGCAGGTCTTGCTGATGACCTTGCCGGGCATTGCCCTGTTCTATGCGGGGCTGGTGCGGCGCAAGAATGTGGTCAACACCATGGTGGCCGTTTTTGCGGTGGCCTGCGTGGTCACCCTGACCTGGTTCGGCCTGGGCTACTCGCTTGCGTTCACCGCCGAGTCTGCCTGGCTTGGCAATCTGGGACGAGCCTGGTTTGCCTCGCTGCACTTCGATGGCCGGCGCAGCGTGATCTCGGTCAGCCATCTGGCGCCGCATCTGCCCGAGGCGGCCTATGCCCTGTTCCAGGCCGCATTCGCCATCATCACCACCTCGCTGATCGTGGGGGCCGTGGTAGAGCGCATGCGCTTTGCGGCCCTGCTGGTGTTTGCCGCGCTGTGGTGCGTGGTGGTCTATGCGCCGGTGGCCCACTGGGTGTGGGAGAGCGGGGGCTGGCTGAACCAGCTCGGCGCACTGGACTTTGCCGGCGGCGCCGTGGTGCATGTGAATGCGGGCGTGGCGGCACTGGTCTGTGCCTTCATGATGGGGCGCAGGCGCGGCTACGGAACCGAGCCATTCGAGCCGCACAGCCTGGGCTGGACGGCCATGGGCACGGCGCTGCTGCTGTTCGGCTGGTTCGGCTTCAACGCGGGATCGGCCCTGTCTGCCGACGGGCGTGCAGCGCTGGCCTTTGTGGTCACTCTCGTGGCGGCAGCGGCTGCCGGTCTGGCATGGATGGTGGTGGAATGGCTGGTTCGCGGCGCTCCGACCTTGCTGGGCCTGCTCTCGGGCATGGTGGGCGGACTGGTGGCCATCACACCGGCTGCCGGCTTTGTGCAGGTGGGCAGTGCGGTGTGGATAGGCTTGATTGCGGGCGCAGTCTGCTTCTGGGGCGCAACCTGGCTCAAGCGCCGTCTCGGGGCCGACGACTCGCTCGATGTGTTCGGCGTGCATGGCGTGGGCGGCATTGCGGGCTCCATTCTCACGGCGGTGTTTGCCGACCCCCTGATTGCGGGCACAGGCGCGACGGTGATGAACCAGTTGATTGCCGTGGCAGCCGTGGCTGCCTACAGCGGCGCAGCCACGGCCGGGGTGCTGGTGCTGATCCGTCTGCTGATGCCTTTGCGTGTGGATGCCGTGCAGGAAATGGAGGGCCTGGATATCAGTCTGCATCTGGAGCGTCAGCACTAGTGATCCATCAAAGACAGGAGCGGTGTATGGAGGACAGCGATCGAGTGGCGGTGGCCGCACATCTGCATGTGGTGCTGCGGCGCAGGACGGGCCGGGTGACCGATACCGAATGGATGGCCTGCAACCAGGCCTATGCACAGGCCATGGTGGCTTTTGCGCTGGAGCATGCGCGAGAGCAACAGGACGAGGAGCTGGCGCGCCTGGCCCGGCGTCTGCAGGACAGCTGGAGCGGCGACAAGCCCCGGCATGCAGTGCCTGCCGAGACTGCGCAGAGCGACAGCTCGGTCACCACCAAGGCCGCCGAGATACTGCGCACCTCGGCACGCTATATCGGCGGGCTGCGCTGAGGCACAAGCAGGACCTGAGGCCGGGACGGCACCGGCGCTCAGGCCGATGCCGGCAACGAGCCCGGTCTATGGCTTTTTCAGCTCGGCGATATAGGCTTCGCGAGCCTTGATGCCAGCAGCAGTGAAATCGGTGAAAACGCCGTCAATGCCCAGGCGGTAGTAAGCGAGGTATTCCTGTGCAGGGTCACCCTTGAAGATGCCAGCCAGGCGGCTGGCCTCGCTGCGGAAGGTAAAGCTGTGCACCACCAGTCCTGCCTTGTGCGCATTGGCGATCAGGCCCGTGTCCTTCAAGGTGTTCACATCCTTGAGGCCTGCTCCGTCCTTGTAGGGAACGACGGAATGGGCCAGCACCTGGGGTTTCCAGGGGCCGATGCCGTCGGCATAGGTCTTGATCTCGGCCAGGCCTGCCGGTGTCTGCATGACCGCGAAGGTGCGCGCATCGCCTGCCAGCGTCCAGCTATAGGGGCGGCCGCTGATGAAGGTCCATTCGTCGCTGGTGATGTAGCCGACCGAGCCATCCCTGAAGTTGTAGTCATTGCCGTCGATCAGCTGCACGCCCTTGGCCTTCATGCCCGCCTTGCGCAGATACTTCAGGCTGTCGGGGTCGAAGCTCTGGATGTAGATGGGCGCGTCCTTGCGGTTGAGCTGGTTCCTCTCGAGCAGCGCCATCACGGCGTCCTCGAACGGATGCTCGCCCGTGCCGCAGCTGTTGGCGATGGCCTGCTGGTTGTTCCAGTAAGGGTTCTTGGTCTCGGCGTAGACGGCAATCGTGCGGCCTGCCGCCTTGCCCTTGGCGAGTGCGATATCGATCACATCCTGTGCGCTGATCAGTGGCAGCTTGCCATTCCATTCCGTGGGGCGGTCGGCACGGTTGTCCAGTATGGTGCCGCCCAGCAGCGTGCGCAGCTCATGCAGGCTGAAGTCGGAGATGGACCAGTCGCCGGTGTGGTCCTCGCCATCGACGACCAGGGCCTGAAGCACGGATTTCTGGTTGTTGGGATCGATACGGTCGCTCAGATAGCGGGCCGGCCCGTTGTCGGGTGTCGCGGGGTATTTCACATCGACCCATACCCCGGGCGTGGTGCGCTTGCGCGCGGCCACATAGGAATTGCTCTTGGCAACGTCGGCGATGTTGGTGCTGTCGCTCAGCCAGGCGTTGTGGCGTGCCACCAACTGGCAGTCGCGCGTCATGTGCATGTCGAGCTCGATCATGTCGGCGCCCGCATCAATGGCTTTTTCATAGGCCATCTGGGTCTGCTCGGGGTACAGACCCGAGTAGCCGCGGTGGGCGATGACCTGGGGCTGCTTGCCGTCCAGCGTCAGAAACTGCGGCGCAGGCGCTGGTGTCGGGCCGTCTCCGCCGCCACAGGCGCTCAGGGCAAAGGCTGCAAGCAAGGTCAGAGCAAAGACGGGGTGGCGGGTATGGGACATGGGTTCAGGCATGGATGGAGATCGCCTCATGCTTGCGCTTGTTGATGACGGTTGTGTGACCGTGCCCTCGGAGCATGTCACGCTCCGAAGCACAAGGCTGCAGGGGCGGCAGCCTTGTGCGGGGTGCGGCAGTTACAGTCCCAGCTTCCTGGCGACGTAATCGGCATCCTTGTCGCCGCGACCCGAGAGGTTGACCAGAATATGCTGGTCCTTGCCGAGCCCCGGCGCTTCGCGCATGGCCCAGGCCACGGCGTGCGCACTTTCCAGCGCCGGGATGATGCCCTCCACACGCGACAGCGTCATGAAGGCATTCAGGCATTCCTTGTCGTCCACGGACTGGTAGTCCACGCGGCCTATATCCTTGAGATAGCTGTGCTGCGGGCCCACGCCGGGGTAGTCCAGGCCCGAGGCAATGCTGTGCACGGCGGCCGGCGTGCCGTCGGCGTTCTCCAGCACATAGCACTTCATGCCGTGAATCTCGCCGGGCTTGCCAACCGACAGCGTGGCGGCATGGCGACCGGGCTTGTCCACGCCCTCGCCGGCAGGTTCCACGCCCACCAGATGCACGGACTCGTCACCCAGGAAGGCCGTGAAGATGCCCATGGCATTGCTGCCCCCGCCCACGCAGGCGGCCACATGGTCGGGCAGCTTGCCGTGCCGGGTCTGGAACTGTTCGCGTGCCTCACGACCGACGATGGACTGGAAGTCCCGCACCATCATGGGAAAGGGGTGGGGTCCGACCACCGAGCCAATCGCGTAAATGGTGTTGACGGGGTCCTGCAGATAGACCTCGAAGGCGCTGTCCACTGCCTCCTTCAGCGTGGCCGCGCCACGCGTGACTGGCACCAGATTGCAGCCCAGGATGCGCATCTTGGTGACGTTGGGGTGCTCCTTCTCGATATCCACCTGGCCCATGTGAATCTCGCAGGGAATGCCCACCAGCGCACAGGCCGTGGCCAGGGCCACGCCATGCTGGCCGGCACCGGTCTCGGCAATGACTTTTTTCTTGCCCATGAATTTGGCCAGCAGTGCCTCGCCCAGGCAGTGGTTGATCTTGTGAGCCCCCGTGTGATTCAGATCCTCACGCTTGAGATGGATCTGCGCGCCGCCCAGTTGATCGGACAGGCGCCTGGCGTGAAAGATGGGGCTGGGCCGGCCCACATAGTCGGCAAACAGCGCGGCCAGCTCGTCCTGGAAGTCCTGGCGTTTGACGATCTCCTTGTAGGCCGCGGCAATCTCGTCCATGCATCGCTTGAGCTCTGGCGGCACGAGCTGGCCGCCGTAGGGGCCGAAGAAGCCTTGCGCATCGGGCATGGCCTGGGGGTTCTGGGTCATGGCTTGTCTCCTTGGTGTGTGGTGCAGCAAAGCTGCATTCATAGCACACGGTGGGCTCAAGTCGCTTGCAGGCAAGTCCGGATGGAATCAGCACAGAAATGAACGCAGCCCTCAAGATGAAAGCGCTGACAGCTATTGTTTTGATATTGGCAGGCAACCTGCTCCTGCTCTGAAACACAATAGCGACATGAAAGCCAGCTCAGCCCGCGATATTGTCTTTGCCCATGCCCTGGAAACCGCAGCTCCGCACGAGGCGCTGCCCACGACCGAGCGCTGCACTGCCATCACGCAGGAGTGCCTGCACGCCCAGGGCAAGGCCAAGGGCGGCGGTCGTGCAGCGTTCGAGAGTTTTCTGCAGGAGCGGGCACAACGCGTGATTGCTGCAGCGCAACTGCCTGCCGACATACGCGCTGTGGCCCGGCAACGCGCCGGTATTTCACGCTGGTTGGTGCTGGCCGTGATGACAGCGGCATTTGCGCTGGGCTTTGCGGGTCATGCGATCACGGACCCGCATCGTGTGGATCTGCTCTCCGCCTCCTTGATCGGTATCGTGCTGTGGAATCTGCTGGTCTATGTGCTGTTGCTGCTGTCCTGGCTGCGCAGTCTTGTTCGGCGCAGGCAAACAGTGATTGCACCGCTGGAGCCTGAGCCGGGTCAGGGCGCTGCGGCACAGCGGCCCGTGGCAGCCCCCGGTGGCTGGCTGCAAAAGCTGCAGACGAAAAGGTGGGGTGTTTCGCGCGGCACCGGGCTGCGCAAGATGGCGCTGAACTTCGAGCGCAACTGGTGGCAGGTCAACCAGAGACCGCGCCATGCGCAATGGCTTGTGTGTCTGCATCTGGGTGCGGCAATGCTGGCACTGGGTGCGCTGGCATCACTATGGCTCACCGGCCTCACCAAGGCTTATCAAGTGGGGTGGGAGAGCACTTTCCTCTCGCCTTCTGCCGTGCAGACCTGTCTGAACATGCTGTTTGCGCCGGTGCAGCATCTGCTGGGCCAAGCACCGTGGAGTCTGGCGCAGATCCAGGCACTGCAGGGCTGGTCGGCCGGTGATGCCGCAGATGCGGGGCCGCGCTGGGTGCAGCTCTACAGCTGGTTGCTGGGATTGATGGTGGTGGCGCCGCGTCTGCTGCTGGCGCTGTGGCAGGGTGCCAGGGTCTGGTGGTTGAGCCAGCATCTGACATTGCCGCTGCAGCAGCCCTATTTCCAGAAGCTGCAGCGTGACTGGGCGGGGCGTGCAACGGCGCTGCTGGTGCAGCCCTACAGCCTGGACATCACGCCCGAGCGCGAAGCCGCCCTGCGCAGCCATGTGGCGCAGAGCTACGGCGCTGGTGCGCAGCTTGCGTTGCTGCCGGTGCTGGCCTATGGATCGCCCTTGCCGGACGCTTCGGCTGTTGACGCACAGCAGGTGCTGTTGCTCAATCTGGCTGCCACGCCCGAGGCGGAAATTCATGGCGTGCTGCTGGCGCAGGTATTGAACCGCTGGGGCGCGCATACCGATGTGTGGCTATGGGCGGCGGACTTTCGTGCGCGCAACAGCGGTGCCCCGGCGCGAGTGCAGGAGCGCGAGCAGCTGTGGCGGGAATTTGTGCGCGGCGCGGGCCTGAACGCGACCCTGGTGCCAGGCGCAGGAGTGTGATGATGAGTGAGAGCAACGAGCTGGTTCCGATTGACAGCAGCATTCAGTGGTGTCTTTTGTCGCACACCAATATCGGCAAGACCACGCTGACCCGTACGCTGATGGCCGACGATGTCGGCGAGATTGACGATGCCGCACATGTGACCACTCAGTCACAGCGCTATCTGCTTCAGAAAACGCAGCAGGGCGATGAGCTGTGGCTTTGGGATACACCGGGCTTCGGCGACTCGGTGCGGCTTTATGAACGCCTGCGGCAGCAGGGCAATCCGCTGGGCTGGTTTCTCAGCAATGTCTGGGATCGCTGGCGCGACAGGCCTTTCTATCTGAGTCAGCGTGCCTTGCTCGCTGCGCGCGATCATGCGGATGTGATGCTCTACCTCGTCAACGCGGCTGAAGACCCGGCCGATGCAGGCTACTGGAGCGCCGAGATGAACATTCTGGCCTGGATGAACAAGCCGGTCATCGTGCTTCTCAACCAGATTGGCAGCGACACCACGGCAGAGCAGACACAGGAAGATTTGCGGCGCTGGCAGCAGGCGACGCAGAGCTTTCAAAGCGTGGTGCGCGATGTGCTGGTGCTGGATGCCTTCACGCGCAGCTGGTGGCATGAGCGCAAGATGATGCAAAGCATTGCGCCTTTGTTGCCTCAGTCCAAACAGTCTGCCTATCAGCGCCTGCTGGCACAGCGAGCTTTGCTGCAGCAGCAGCGCGAGCAGGCGAGCCTGGGGGTCATGGCAGATCAGCTGATAGCTGCGGCAGGTCTGCATGAAAAGCTTGATCCCGAGCAAGGCAAACTGCTGGCGCGAGCCTGGCAAAGCCTGAGCCAGCTCACCGCCAAGTTGGGTAAATCGGCAGAGGGTGAAGAGCGGCTCGGAGCCCAGGCCAAGGCAGCCGTTCAGCGGCTGATGCAGGCTTTGCGTCAGGCCGATGTGCAGGCCACCCAGCGCTTGCTCGAGATTCATGGACTCGACGGTCAGGCGGCCAGTCAGATACAGGAGCAATTGCGCAGCCAGCTTCAGATCACCACGCCGGTCGATGCGCAGGCAGCCAGCTTGTGGGGGGCGTTGACTGCCGGCGCAGCCACAGGACTGGGGGCCGATCTGATGGCAGGAGGTTTGACGCTGGGTGCCGGTGCCCTGGTGGGGGCGCTGCTGGGGGCCATCACCTTTGGGGGCGCGGCTTGGGGAGCGAACAAGATGTTCGACCAGGAGCAGCAGAGCTTTCAACTCTCGACCGACTATCTGAACGCAGCAGCTGCTCAGGTATTGCTCAAGTACCTGCTGATCTCGCATTTCGGCCGTGGTCGCGGTCGCTACACCAGCCCTGCGGCGCCCAGTCAATGGAGTGAGCTGGCCCAAGGCACGGTGCAGACGCATGCCGCGCAATGGGCCGCACTCTGGGCGCAGCTGCGCGAAGCACATGCCGCAGGAGCGGCTACCGATGCGCAGAGAGTCGCCATGATGGAGCTGCTCTCGCAAAGCCTGCAGCAGATCATGGCCGACCTCTATCCGGGGCTGAATGCAGAGTGCGGTGTCAGAGACGGGGAAAGCGCACGGTAAAAAGCGCGCCGCCACGCTCGGAGACGCCCGTGCTGACGGTGCCGCCCTGCGAGGTCACCAGAGCCTTGACGATGGACAGGCCCAGGCCAGAGCCTTCCCGGCGGCGCTTTCCTGGGGCCTGGACAAAGCGCTGGAACGGATGGGCCTGAACTTCGTCAGCAAGGCCGGGCCCCGCATCGCCTACTTCCAGGATCACCCATGACTGGTTCTGGTGGTCGGAGCTCGCATACACCCGGATGCTCAGCCAGTGGCCGCTGCTGGCATGGCGCAGCACGTTGCTGATGAGGTTGGTGGTGATCTGGCGCAAGCGATCGGTGTCGGCCTTGATGTCGGTGCTGCCATCGCCGTCCTGCATGGGCAGATCCAGTGACAGGGCCATGTCCAGCTTCTGCAGCTGCGGGTGCAAGTCCTCGACGACATCACCGACCAGTGCGGCGAGGTCAATGCGTTCCTTGCGCAGAGACAGCTGTCCGGCGTCGGCCATGGACAGGGTGTGCAGATCGCCGACCAGCCGTCCCAGATGCTCGACCTGGGCCAGCAGCGTCTTCATCTCGGCCTGGCTGGAGTCGATGACGCCGTCGCAGATCGCATGCAGTCTTGCCTGCAGCACCGTCAATGGGGTGCGCAGCTCGTGGGAGATGGAGGCAGCCGTGGCCAGACGCTCTGCTTCCAGCGTCTCCAGCGAATCAACCATGCCGTTGAAGGCATCGATCATCTCGGCCATCTCGCCATGGGCATTGCCCTTGACGGCTCTGGAGGCCAGATCGCCACGCTCCACGCGCGCAGCCACTTCCACCATGGAGGCCAGCGGACTGGTGATGCGTCGCGAAATCCAGAAGCCCACGGCCATGCCGAAAGGCAGGCTGACAGCCAGGCCGATGACCAGCGACCATTTCTCGCCAAACAGGCGGTCGCCTTCCCAGTACTCGGAGTAGATCTGCAGGGCTCTGGGGCTGTCCTCCAGATCCTGGGACTTCAACGCCTCCAGCTCGGTTCTGACGGGACTTGGCAGGTGGCGGTAGAACTCGCGGTACTGCAGTTCGGAAAACGCCAGCACGCCAATGGCCAGGGAGGCAATGGCCAGCAGCACGGCCGCCGTGATCCACAGACCAAAGCGGACCCAGATGCGGTTCAGTCCCAAGGCCATAGACGATAGCCAATACCGCGCACGGTCTCGATCAGCCCGTCCTGGCCGGCCAGTTGCAGCTTGCGGCGCAGTTTGGATAGGTGGGAGTCGATCACCCGCTCCAGCGCATCGCTTTCCGGCAGGCAGTTCTCAATCAGGTAGGCACGTGAAAAGCAGCGGCGTGGCTGGGCCGCCAGGCAGGCCAGCAGACGGAATTCCGTGAGCGTCAGCGCCAGAGGCACGGCCTGGCCCGCATCGTCATAGACGGCTGCACTATGGGCTTCCACGTCGATCTCTATGGGGCCGACGCGTATGGGCGCGGCCACCGGCGCAGGCTTGGCCTGGGTGCGGCGCAGCACGGCACGCACCCGGGCCACCACCTCGGGAGGGTTGAAAGGCTTGACCACATAGTCGTCCGCCCCAAGGCGCAGTGCCAGCAGCTTGTCCACATCGTCTGCCAGGGCCGTCACCATGATGACGGGGACATCGCTGTCATTGCGGATCATGCGCAGCACATCCACTCCATCGACCTTGGGCAGATGAATGTCTAGCAGCACCAGGTCCGGGCGCAGCTGGCGAAAGCTCTGCAGGGCTTCCTCGCCGTCTTGCGCCATGCGAATGCGCAGGCCGTCGCGCTCCAGATAGGCGCTGAGAACGCCGGCAATTCCGGGTTCGTCTTCGACTACAAGCACCATGGGCGTGGAAGCGGGTTGCGTAAAAGTAGTCATGGTTTTGTGTGCAGCAAAGTCATGCATCTGCTGGACTCCCTGAAACTTGTTATCTGCACATTATGTGCGTTGCCGCTGCAATAGCCGAATGGCGGAGGCTCTCCATAATTCCTACATAAACCCTGCAATCTGGCGAAAGCTTGCTGCCGTTCAATGGCGAGGATGGAAAGCTGTCTCTGCTTTTTGCAGCTTCCCCGGGGTACAACCTAAAGCTTGAGCCAACTGCGCTGTGATATTTCCCTCTCACGTCTCGCGTCTTCGCATGGGCAGTCTGTGTCTGTGTGTCTTGTCGTTGCTGGCAGGCTGTGCTGCGCCCGAGGCAGTCAAGCTGGATCGGACCACACCACCCCAATGGCAGCAGCAGGAGTCGGCTCAAAAGTCGGACCCCGCGGAGCTGGCTCAATGGTGGCGTGCCTGGAATGACCCCGCTCTCAATGCGCTGGTCGACGAGGCGCTGGCCCAGAATCTTGATGTGGCTCAGGCCGTGCTGCGTCTGCGTCAGCAGCGCTTGCTGGCGAGTACGGCAGATGCGGCTTTTCGCCCCATAGTCAGCACCGGAGCGCGGACTCTGCAGGATATTGCGGCAGTTGATACTTACTTCCATGCCAGCATTGATGTGAGTTGGGACCTTGGTCTGTTTGGTGACTCCGCCGCGGCGCGCCGTGCAGGCGCGGCCGGCGTGCTGGATGCGCAAGCCCAGCTGCATGCAGCGCGGGTGGCGCTGGTGGCCGATGTGGTGCACCGTTATCTCGATATCCGGCTGGCCCAGGTGCAGCGCAGCCTGGTCGAGAGGCAATTGCAGCAGGCGCAGCGACAGCTGCAGCTCTTGCAGATTCGGCATGAGCAGAGACTGACAGATGCCCAGTCTCTGGAGCAGCAACAGCTGCAGCTGCGCACCGCAGAGTCTCAGCTGTCCACCCTGAACGAAGCCCAGGCGCGTGCTGCCCATGCGCTGGCTGCCCTGCTGGGACGTGAGCGCGCCGAGCCGCAGTGGCTGCAGCCCAGGACGGATGCCGCGTTGCCCGCAATGCAGGCGCTTGCCGTACTGCCGGCAGACCTGCTGCGCAACCGCCCCGATATTCAAAGTGCCGAGGCTGCGGTGGAGCAGGCTGCGGCCGAGGTCGGCGTGTCGCGCGCGGCGCTCTATCCGCGGTTGACCCTGACGGGGTCCTTGCTGTATGCATACAACCTGACGCGCAATCACCGCACGACCTCGGACTCCATTCCCATGGTCGGTCCGCAGATCGACATTCCGCTCTTTGACTGGGGGCGCCGCCGTGCCGTGGCAGACGGCAAGGAGCTGGCGCTGCAGGCCAGCATCAAGGCATACCGCCAGGCCGTGCTCAATGGCATTGCCGAGGCCGAAACTGCCCTGGCAGCGGTTGCCGCCCAGCAGCAAAGGCAGCAGCAGCTGAAGTCCCAGCAGCAGATTCATGCCGGGCGCGAGAAGGCTCAGGCAGTGCGCCAGCAACTGGGCCTGTCCAGCGAGCTTGCGGGCATCGATAGCGCCCGCGCCAGCCTGCAAAACCAGAGCGAGCTGGCAACCGCCAGGGCTGCCGAGGCGCTGGCCTATGTGGCTCTCTACAAGGCAGTGGGTGCTGCGCCTGTCGATGCCGCGCTTGTTACCCGGACCACAGAGGCTCAGCCATGATTGCCCTGGCGCGCAAGACGCTGATCCATGAGTGGAGACGCTTTGTCCCTTCGGTGTTCGCCGTGGGCTTTTCGGGCGTTCTGCTGGCCATGCAGGCCGCCTTGGTGCTGGGCATCTTCGGCTCTGCCGCGATCTACGTGACGGCTTCTTCGGCCGACCTCTGGGTGGGCTATCCGGGCACGCAAAGCGTGAACTTCGGGCGCAATATCGGTAGCGATGTGGAGATGCGTCTGCGCATGGACCCCGATGTGGCGGCCGTGGAATCCTATGTCTGGGTCGATGGCGACTGGCGCGCGCGCGCCGGTGCCCAGGGCGCGACCGGAGGCGGAGTCTCGGTCTATCTTTCGGGCGTCAGCACTGCGGACAACTCCATGATGTTCACCAAGGTGCTCACCTCCTGGCAGCGACAGCTGCTGCGCGAGCCCGGTGCCGTGATTGTGGACAGGGCGGACCTGGGGACTCTGGGCGCGCAGGAAGGCAGCACGGCCTGGATCAACAACCATGCGGTCAAGATCGTGGCTGCCGTAGACGGCTTGCGCGGCCTGGGCGGTGTCAACGTGATCGCCTCGCTCAGCACGGCCCGCGAAATTGCAGAAACCAGTGCCGAGCATGGCAGCACCTATTTCGTGGCGCGCATCAAGCAAGGAGCCAAGGCCGGCGAGGCACAGGCGAGATTGAGCCAGTCCAGCAGCAGCTTCGGCCCGTACGAGGTCTGGACGGCGGATGCCTTTGCGCGCCGCTCTCAGCGTTACTGGATGCTCGATACCGGAGCCGGTGCCGGCGTGCTCTTCATGGCTGTCATCGTCTGCCTGGTGGGCGCCATCGTGACCAGCCAGTCGCTCAAGGCGGTGGTGGCAGGGTCCGCCCGCGAGTATGCGGTGCTCAATGCTCTGGGCGTGAGCCGAGCGGCACTGGGCCGTGTGGTGGTCGAGCAGGCCTGCTGGATTGGCGGCCTGGGCTTTGTGCTGGCGGCACTGGCCAGTGCGGTGCTGCTCAGCATTGCATCCAGCTACCGCGTCCCTGTTGCCCTCAATCTGTCAGCGGTACTTGCGTGCGGCTTTCTGGTGGCCGTGCTGTCGCTGCTGTCGGGTTTGGGCGCCATGCGCAGCTTGCTGCGTGCCGACCCGGCAACCCTGTTGCGTTAAGGCCTGAAACATGCAAGCCGAGACCATGGAACGCATCAAAAATTCTGCTGCAGTCAAGGATGCAGCGCCCAGCCTCGAGGCTGTGCGTCTCGACAAATCCTTTGTGTCGGGCATCGTCCAGGTGCATGTGCTGCAAGGACTGTCCGTCAGCCTGTATGCGGGGGAGTTGAGCCTGATCTCTGGCCCTTCGGGCTGCGGAAAAAGCACGCTGCTGTCGCTGATGTCGGGACTGCAAAAGCCCGATGCCGGTCACGCGATCGCATTGGGCGAGGACCTGGCCAAGCTCGGCACGGCGGCGCTGGAGAAATTTCGTCTGCGTCATACGGGTTTTGTCTTCCAGGGCTTCAATCTGTTTCCGGCCTTGACGGCACTGGAGCAGGTGCAGCTGCCGCTTGGCTATATGGGCCTCAAGAACGCCGAGACATTGCGCCGTGCCAAGGAGGCTCTCGATGAAGTGGGGCTCTCGCACCGCAGTCATATGCGCCCGGCCCAGCTGTCGGGCGGCGAGAAGCAGCGTGTGGCCATCGCACGTGCCATGGCCAAGCAGCCTCGCCTGCTGTTCGCCGACGAGCCCACCAGTGCGCTGGACGCCGAGAGCGGCCAGCGTGTCATTGATTTGCTGCACCGTGCAGCGCGCACGCACGGCACCACGGTGCTCTGCGTCAGCCATGATCCGCGCCTGGTGCGCCACGCCGATCGTGTGTTGGGCATGGAAGACGGCGCCATTCGCAGCGACTGGCGCCAGAACAGCCCCATCAAGGAATAAACATGAACCCAAGCCCATTTCGTCTCAGCATTGTGTCGGGCGCGCCGCTGCTGGCGGCTGCCGTGCTGATGCTGGGCGGGTGCTCTCCGTCTCAGGACGCAGCCTCCGTGATCACGCCGGCCGCAGCCCAGATCAAGCCTCAAAGCCAGGTAGCCGTTGCGCGGGGCAAGATCGATGTAGAAGGCGGTCTGCTCGATCTCTCGTCTGCCGCATCGGGCGTGGTGCAGCAATTGCTGGTCAAGGAAGGCCAGAGCGTGCAGAAAGGCCAGCCAGTGCTGCGTCTAGCCGACGATGCGGCGCGCGCCGATCTGGCGGTGGCGGAGTCCGAGCTGCAGCTGGCACAGACCAAACTCAAGACGCGCCAGAATCGCCTGCCCGCGCTCAAGGCCACGCTGACGCGCTGGCAGTCCGCTGCCAAACAGGGGGCAGCGGACCTGCAGAGCGTGGACGAAGCCGTGCAGGCCCTGCGTGATGCGCAGTCCGAAGTGGATATTGCGGCTGCAGAAGTCACGGTCGCCAAGCGCAAGGCCGAGCAGTTGCGGGCCCTGCTGCAGCGCCACGAGCTGCGTGCGCCCGAGGCCGCAGTCGTGGTGCGTCTGCAGGCACAGGGCGGCAGCATGCTGCAAAGCGGCAGTCCGGTGGCGGTGCTGCTGCCCAAGCGCCCCTTTATCGTGCGTGCCGAAGTCAACGAAAGCTTTGTGACGGCGATTCGCGAGGGCATGAAGGCCCTGGTGACGGTGGACGCAGACGGCAGCGCTGCCCGCCAGGAGTTTCCTGCTGCGACCGTGTTGCGCATCAGTCCCGTCTATGGAGCGGCCAAGCTGCAGGACGACGCGCAGCGCGGCCCGGTAAGGGTTGTGGAATGCGTGCTGGCATTTGACCAGCCGCCCGCCAATGTCAAGGTCGGTCAGAACGTGAGGGTCAGTTTCCATGAATAAGCGCATTCAGATTTTCCCGTCGCCTGCAGGTACCGCTACGGCCGGCTGGATGGTGCAAAGCGATTTCGACGGCACCATCAGCCTGCTGGACGTGACCGATACCCTGCTCAATCGCTTTGGCAAGCCGGGCTGGGAGGAACTGGAAGACGCCTGGGAGCGCGGCGATATCGGCTCGCGCGAATGCATGAAGGGGCAGGTGGCCCTGCTGGACATGAGCGAGGTCGAGCTGCAGAACCATCTGGACAGCATCGAGATCGACGAGCACTTTGCCGGCTTCGTGGCCGAGGCCAGGCTGCATGGCATCAAGGTGCAGGTCGTCAGCGACGGCATTGACTATGCGATTCGCCATGTGCTCGCACGCCATGGCCTCGGGGATCTGGAAGTGATCGCCAACCATCTGGTGCAGACGGGCGAGCGTAGCTGGCGACTGGATTCGCCCTGGGCCAGCAATCGCTGCACACGGGCCAGCGGCAACTGCAAGTGCGAACGCCTGGCCGAGCAGCAGGCCGTTCATGGGCGAGTGCTGTATATCGGCGACAGCACGTCGGACTTCTGCGTTTCCGGCAAGGCGGATTTCGTGCTGGCCAAGTACAAGCTCATCGACTATTGCGAGAGCCAGGGGATTGCCCACGCGCGCTTCGAGCATTTTGCGCAGGCCACCCAACTGCTGGAGCAGGTCCTGCTCGGCATGGAGCAGATTGCATGAATGCGGCCGATGGATTGGGGCTGCTGCAGCAGCCGGATTTGCAGCAGCTGTGCGTGACGCCGCATGAGTTCGTCATGCCCGGCGAAGGCCGCAATGCCCGCACGGGCGTGCTGTTGATCCATGGCCTGACCGGCACGCCCGCCGAGATGCGCCTGCTCGCTAAAGGTCTGAACAAGCAGGGCTTCACGGTCTACGGGGTGCAGCTGGCAGGACATTGCGGCAGCATGGAAGACTTGGTGGCTGCCCGCTGGACGGACTGGCTGGCCAGTGTGGAGTCGGGCCTGCAGCGCTTTTCGCTGCATGTGGACCATGTGGTGGTCGGCGGTCTTTCCATGGGGGCGCTGCTGTCACTGGCCGTGGCCGAGCGCCATCCCGACAAGGTTGCGGGCGTCTGCGCGCTGTCCACCACCTTCCGCTATGACGGCTGGAGCATCCCTGCCTATACCAAGCTGGCGTTCCTGCTGCCGCTATTCCGCTTGCTGGGCATTGGCCGCAACAGCGTCTTCATGGAGGCGCCACCCTACGGCATCAAGGACGAGGCCTTGCGCGCGCGCGTGGTCGAGCAGATGAACAGCGGCGACAGCTCTGCCGCAGGCCTGCCCGGCAATCCCTGGTGGAGCGTCATCGAGCTGCGCGCCCTGTCCGCGAATGTGCAGGCCGGACTGGCGCAGCTGCGCTCGCCCTGTCTGGTCATTCATGCCCGGGAAGACGATATTTCCTCGGTCAGCAATGCCCACGATATCCAGCGCGGCGCGGTCAACGCCCATGTCGACCTGGTGCTGCTGGACAATTGCTATCACATGATCACCATCGACCGCGAGCGCCGCACCGTGATTGCCAAGCTCAACGAGTTCATCGCGCGTATCGCCAGCTCGGCAGCGCCTGCCAGGGGTGCGAATGGGTAGTGATCTCTCGCCCCTGGTGGTGACGCTGTGGATACTCAATGTGCTGGTGGACAGCGGCGGACAGCTGGCTTTCAAGGCCGCGGCCAGCGAGCCGGGGCATCGCAATGGCACGGAGCGCTGGCGCTTCATGCTGGCCAGGCCCTGGCTGTGGGTGGGCATTGCCTGCTATGTGGCGGAGTTTCTGGTCTGGCTGGCATTTCTGTCGCTGGTGCCGCTGTCGGACGGGGTGCTGCTGGGCTCGATCAACATCGTCGCCATCATGATTCTGGGGCGGGTGCTGTTTCGCGAAAAGCTCGCGCCCATGCGCGTGGCCGGCATCGTGCTGGTGTCCATAGGCGTGGCCATCGTTGGATTGCACTGAGGGCCGTCGGCTATGAAGCGTTTTTACATTGTCGGCTTTCTGGTACTCATGGCCTTTGACACGCTGGCGCAGCTCAGCTTCAAGCAGGCCGGTGATTCCGCACTGCCGCTGGAGTTCTCCACCGGCTGGCTGCTGCGCGTGTTCAGCCAGCCCTGGATCTACGGTGCATTCGTTGGCTACATCGGTGCCTTTTTCACCTGGATGAGCCTGCTCAAGCACGCTCCCATCGGCCCGGCATTCGCGGCCTCGCATCTGGAGATCATCTCGGTGCTGGCGATCTCGTACTGGCTGTTCAACGAGCCCATTGGCTGGCCGCAGATCATTGGCTGTCTGTTCATCGTGGCCGGCATCATGTGCCTGGCGGTGAGCGAGAAGCCAGAGGCCGAGCAGGCCGCCTGACATGCGCCAGCCCACGGTGCCGCCAACGGCCGGCCTGCCACTGCAGCTCGGCGACCTCTGGCCTTCGGGTGCGGGCAGCCTGGCAGGACAGCTGGCTGCCTGGCTGGGCGTGGAGGCGGTGCAACTCGAATGCTCGGGGACCTCGGCCCTGATGGTGGCGCTGCGCAGCCTGCAGGCCCTCAGTCCTGGGCGCAGCGAGATCGTTGCACCGGCCTATACCTGTCCGCTGGTGGCGCTGGCGATTGCGCAGTGCGGGCTGCAACTGCGCCTGTGCGATTTGCGCGCCGATACGCTGGACATGGACCCTGTCTGCCTGCAGCGCCTGTGCAGCGACCGGACGCTGGCCGTGCTGCCCACGCATCTGTGCGGGCGTGTGGCCGATGTGGACGCCGCCCTGCAATGCGCGCGCGCCGTGGGCGCCTATGTGATCGAGGATGCCGCCCAGGCGCTGGGAGCGCGCAGCGGCGGAGCTTCGGTGGGCCTCAAAGGCGATATCGGCTTTTTCAGCCTGGCCGTCGGCAAGGGGTTGAGCACCTTTGAAGGTGGCGTGCTGATGGCGCGCGAGCCTTCCATGCGTGCTGCGCTGAGCGCAGCCGGCGCCGCCACCCGGTTCAGCCTGTGGTGGGAGCTGCGCCGCAGCATCGAGCTGCTGGGCTACGCCATGCTCTACCGGCCCTCGGGTCTGCGCATGGCCTATGGCAGGCCGCTGGAGAAATCATTGTCGCGGGGTGACTGGGTAGAGGCCGCAGGCGATGACTTCGACGATCTCATTCCCCAGCACAGTCTGGGGCGCTGGCGCCAGAGCGTGGGGGCCAGGGCATTGCGGCGGCTGGAGGCGTTTCAGCAGCAAGCATCCGGACAGGCTCGCCTGCGCATCGCTCAGTTGCAGGCTTGCGGGCTGGACGTGGTGCAGGATGCCGTGCCCCGGGCGCAGGGCGTGTGGCCGGTGATCCTGCTGCGCATGCCGAGCCAGCAGGCCAGGGATGCCGTGCTGCGCGCGCATTGGGGCGGTGGCTGTGGTCTGTCTCTGCCCTTTGTCCATGTGCTGCCCGACTATGGCCGCTACGACCATGTACTGGGTGCTGCACGTGACGATGCGGTCAGCCAGGCGCGCGACTGGGCGCAGCGCTTGCTGGCCATCAGCAATAGCCCATGGCTGGATGACGAGCGCTTTGCGGATTTGCTGGGCACGCTGGCAGCACGCTGATACGCCTACGCCTACGCCTACGCCTACGCCTACGCCTACGCCTACGCCTGCAATCTGTCTGCAATAACGATATAGAAATCCATTCGTTCTGTTTTCGCCGGCTCGTTTCTACACTGAACTTGAACGGACTGCATGGCCTGTTGCCCCGCAGATCAAGGCACAAGGAGTGGTGAAAATGGAAGTAGGAAAACGCTCAAGGCAAGCGCTGTCAAACGCGGCGGGGGCCCGCCAGCACGATGTGGATGTTCTGGTTATCGGCGCTGGGCCAGCAGGGGCATGGGCTGCCATCAGTGCGGCCAGCCAGGGGGCAAACGTGCTGCTGGTCGACAAGGGATATTGCGGAACATCGGGCGCAACTGCACCTTCGGGCTGCGGCGTTTGGCATGTCGACAATACCGGGGATTTGCGTGAGAAAGCCAAAGCCAGTCGTTACACCATGGGCGGCATGCTGGCCGAGCAGGCATGGATGGATCGGGTGCTGGAGCAGACCTGGAACAACATCGAGCTGTTGACTGAATGGGGTTACCCGTTTCCTGTCGATGTGGAGGGCAAGCTGCGGCGCAACTCCCTGCAAGGCCCTGAATATATGCGTTTGATGCGCAAGCAGGTCAAGGCTGCCGGCGTACGTATTCTTGACCATAGCCCGGCGCTGGAATTGCTCGTGGATGACGCTGGCACGGTATGCGGCGCAACAGGTGTGCGCAGGCAAGCCGAAGATACCTGGGTTGTGCGTGCAAGTGCAACCATCATTGCCACCGGCGGCTGCGCTTTCCTTAGTCGCGCGCTGGGCTGCAATGTGCTGACCGGTGATGGATACCTGATGGCCGCCGAGGTGGGGGCACAGCTCTCGGGCATGGAATTCTCCAATGCCTATGGGCTGGGGCCGGCGTTCTCTTCGGTCACCAAGTCGCTGTTCTACAACTGGGCCAGTTTTTACTATGCAGACGGCTCGCTGATCGATGGTGCAGGGTCTTCGCGTGGGCGCAGCATCATTGCGCAGACGTTGCAAACACAGCCTGTTTTTGCGCGCTTGGATAAAGCTGATGCGAGCATTCAGGCATGGATGCGCACGGCACAGCCCAACTTCTTTGTCTCGTTTGACCGCAAAGGCATCAACCCTTTTCATGAAATGTTCCCGGTCAGCTTGCGGCTGGAAGGAACGGTGCGTGGCACTGGCGGTCTGAATGTGGTGGATGCCGACTGTGCAACCTCCGTGGCCGGGCTGTACGCTGCAGGCGATGCAGCAACGCGCGAGCTGATCTGTGGTGGCTTTACCGGGGGCGGCAGTCATAACGCAGCCTGGGCGCTCTCTTCGGGATTCTGGGCTGGTGCCGGCGCTGCGCGCTTTGCCTTGCATAACCCGATGAAATCACGGCAGCTTTACCGCGCTGGCAGTCCAGGTCTTGAGGAGCAGGGTCAAGCTCGGCTGGACAGCAGTCAGCTGATTCAAGCGGTACAGGCCGAAGTCTTCCCGTACGAGCGCAACTGGAATCGCCAATCCGATGAGTTGCAGCAGTCTCTGCAGAACCTTGATGCCTTGTGGCTGCGCCTGCGTACTGGTGTGCAGTTCCAGTCCATCGAAGAGCGCCTGCGCCTGAGGGAGGCAACAGCCATGCTGGCTACCTCGCGATGGATGTACCGGAGTGCCTTGCAACGTACCGAAACCCGGGGCATGCATCGCCGTCGCGATCATCAAGAATTGGACCCAGGCCAGAGACATCGATTGATTTCTGGCGGCCTTGATGAAGTCTGGGTGCGTCGTCAGCAGGTCAAAGAAGTGCCGTCTTCCGAAGGAGTGCTCGCATGATCGAAATCATCAGCTCAGAGCGTTGCACCGGCTGCAATATCTGCGTCCATGCCTGTCCTACCAATGTGTTCGACATGGTCAAAGGGCAGGCTCCGCGCATTGCCCGGCAAAGCGATTGCCAGACTTGCTTTATGTGCGAGCTGTATTGCCCCGAGGACGCCTTGTATGTTGCCCCGGTGGCAGATGCGGCTGCCCATGTGGATGAGCTTTCGCCTGCCACGCAAGCTTTGCTGGGCAGCTATCGCGCCTCCGTTGGTTGGGGCAAAGGTCGCCAATCTACCGCGGCACTGGATGCCAGCTACGAGCTGCTGGCGCGTGCTCATTAGAAATTTAGTCATCCATGTCAGAACATGAAATCCGTTTGTCGGAAGCAGGCTCTTGTGCCGCTTTCAATCGTCGTCAATGGCTGCTTGGCGCTTTGGCGGCAAGCATTCCCATGCTGGGTGAAGCGCAGTCTCAAAGCGCGGCGCAGACCTTGCGTATCGGCTATATCGGTCCTGGAAAGAAGCCTGCTTATGCCACGGGCTGGGCGCTGCAGCAGGGCATCTTGCAGCGAGAACTGAGCACGTTGGGCTTCTCCCAGGTCGTGACCCGTGTGTTTCCCAATGGACCGGACTTGAACGAAGCATTCATTGCCGACCACCTGGACATCGGCATCTATGGCGACACACCCGCAGTGGTCGCTCATGCGCAAGGCTTTCAAGGTAAGCTGCTGGGTTTTGATTGCGTGGGCATGAACACCTGGCTGCTGACGCCCAAGGCTGGCATCAAGACGGTGGAGGAGCTCAAGGGCAAAGTCGTTGGCGTGGCTCTGGGCTCATACATGCACCGCTTTGTGCTGGGTCTGCTCAGGCAGCATGGTTTGAGCGGCAGGGTCAAGGTGGTGCATATGCTGCCGCGCGACGGTGCACCGGCGCTGGAGCGTGGGGATGTGGCTGCGTTTGCCGCACCTATCAATATGGGGCCGTTGCTGGCGCAGCAAGGCTTTCCGGTTCTGGCAGAGGCTGCGCAGTATCCGACGCTGCTGGGCACATCGGTCATTGTGATTTCTCCCAAACTGCTTGCGAGGTTGCCGCAATTTCCTGCTACCTGGGGTCGCGCACGCAGCATTGCCCTGGGGGAGATTCGTAGCGACAGCGCAGCGTATCTGGCGTTTCATGCCGAGGCCAGCGGTTTCCCGGTGCCAGCGGTCAAAGCCTCTGTGGCATTGAGTAATCTGCCCGCTCAGGCCTATCCGGAGCAAGGCTTGCATTTGATCTCCGAGGCCAAACGCTTCCTGCTCAATGAAAAGCTGGTGCGCAAGGATTTTTCCGTTGAGAGCTGGAAGATTCCCGGGTTTTCATGAGCTTTTCTTCTGACAAGATCGTTGGAATCAAGCGATATTTTCCCTTGCTTCAGTGGGATCTGTCATAGCGGAGACTCTGCATTTCTGTCCGGACTCCCTGGCTTTCAGTGCTGTCTCGCGCTCGGCGATATAGCTGCGCGTGAGCGGTACGGCATCCTGCCTGCGCGCCAGCTGAACCTGGAAGATGGCGATGTCCTGATAGCGGAACGCGGTCTCCGACATGGACAGATAGAACTCCCACATGCGGCAGAAGCGCTCGTCATACAGGGCGGCGGCTTCGGCACGGCGTGCCATGAAACGCTCGCGCCACAGGCGCAGGGTCTGGGCATAGTGCAGGCGCAGCACCTCGATATCGCAGATCACCAGCCCCGCGCGCTCTATGGCCGGCGTGAACTCCGACATCGACGGGATATGGCCGCCGGGAAAGATGTAGCGCTCTATCCAGGGATTGTTGAAGTCGGGCACATCGCTGTTGCCGATGAAGTGCAGCAGCATCACGCCGTCCTCGCTGAGCAGCTCATGGCATTTGCGGAAGAAGGCGTCATGGAATCTCGTGCCCACATGCTCGAACATGCCGACAGAGACGATGCGCTCGAACGGCCCCTGTGTGTCGCGGTAGTCTTCCAGCCGGTACTCCAGCCGCTCGCCATGGATGGATTGCGAGGCCCTGGACTGCGCGCCGGCCAGCTGCTCCGTGGACAGCGTGATGCCTGTGACATGGCCGGCACCGCCCACCTCGGCCAGATAGCGCGAGAGACCGCCCCAGCCGCAGCCTATGTCGAGCACGCGCTGGCCCGGCTCGATCAGCAGCTTGGCGGCGATATGGCGCTTCTTGGCCAGCTGTGCCGTTTCCAGGTCTTCGTTGCCCTGCTCGAAATAGGCGCAGGAGTACTGGCGCTCGCTGTCGAGAAACAGCTGATAGAGCCGGTCGTCCAGATCGTAGTGATGCGCCACGTTGGCACGCGACTTGCCGCGCAGATTGTTCTGCAGCAAGGGCCGCAGCTTCATGCGCCAGGCATCGAGCAAGCGTACCGTGGCGCTGACGGGCACATGCCTGGCGCCGCGCAGCACCAGTTCCAGCACGTCATAGACCGTGCCTTGCTCGACCAGCAGGCGCTGCTGCATGAACAGCTCGCCAAAGTTGAGGTCGGGATCGCGCAGCAGTGCAATGACGGCGCGTCTGTCGGCAAAACGCAGACGCGCCTGGGGTTGGCCGCCGTCGCCGAAGATCAGCGCCTTGCCTGAAGGGGTGGTGACTTCGAGCCGTCCCGTTTTGACCAGAGGTGCAAATACCTGTTGCAGCAATTTTTCGGTCAACCGGTCCAGCATGTCAGCTCCTTGAAGCGAAGTGTTGAAAAGTGGTCGGTGGAATCGCTCTAACTCGTGCTGCTGAGCGCTATGTGCTGTATCAGCCGCTGGTTCAATGCATGCTGCCCGGCCTGCCAGCCGGCCAGCGTAGCGGCGTCAATCTGTGTGTCCTGGCCGTCGCCCGCGCTCATCAGTCGTTTCCACCAGGTGCCATAGTGCCATGACGATACGTCACCCGTGATATCACTGCCCGTGATCTGTCCGCGCAGCGCATCGATCAGCTGCACGGCCTGCTCTTCCAGCATCCGGCCCTGGTCCCAGTTGGTGCGCACGACTTCGGCGGCGAACACATCCTTGTCTATGCTCAGATAGGTGTCCTGCGGCCAGTCATGTAGATGGCTGGACAGCGCCTGTACCAGCTCCGAGATATTGGCAAAGCTGCGAAACGCCTTGCCCGCGCCCAGACGCCGGGCCCAGCCGGTGTCCACGCCGCAGCTCCAGTAGGTGAGCTTGCCGGCGCGCAGCGGCCGCAGATAGTTTTCCCAGGCGTGGCCCGAGCCTATGTCCTGCGAGGTGATGCCTGCCACATGGACCTGCGACACGGCCGGGTGCATGGCCACGCGTCGCACCCAGGAGCCGCAGTGCACGCCCCAGGGAAAGCGCATATTGTCCGGGTGGTTGTCCAGCACCACCACGCGCAGCGGATGCTTGGCGCTGAAGCCCTTCTGGGCGATGCAGCGCTCGATCAGCGGCCAGCTCAGATGGTGAAAGTCGCCGCTGCCCATGAGCACGGTACCGTGCTGCGCGGGCAGCTGCTCCTGCATGGCCAGGCTGAAGCGCCTGAAGCTGCGCAGGCCGCAGCCAAAGCGCACCAGCTCCTGCCACTGGGCGAGCGCAAGCCGCTTCTCCTGGAGCAGCGGGCCTACCGATCCATCGACATCCAGCACCACAGGTGTTTGTTGCATCATGGCTTGTCACTCCACTGGCGATCGCTTTCAAACAGACCGGAGAAGCGTCGCCCCAAGGCGCGCAGCACGGGATTGCGGATGAAGACCAGATGCTGCGTCATGGTGAAGCTGGCGCCGAGCTGGGCCTTGACTTCCGGGTCGGTCCAGCCCGCCACATAGTGGGACAGGCCCCGCTCCAGTGCGTACTCGAGGTTGACCATCCAGCTCACGAAATAGAGATTCGCTTCGCGCGCTGCGGGGTAGCACAGACCTATGTATTTGTCGATCAGCCTGCCGTCATGCTCGAAGCACAGATTCCAGCCCAGCAGAGCATCGCTTTGCCGATCCCGGTACTCGAACACGATGCCGCCGTTGTCCGCATCGCGCAGTAAGTCGGCAAAGAAGCCGCGCGTGAGTTTGTCGAAGTGAATGTCGCTTTGCGCATACACCGCATCAAACAGCGCATAGTAGGCATCCACCTGGGCATCAGCGGCAAAGGCTGCGCCGGTAGGGATACGCTGGACGGAGAGCTGTGCGCGGCTCTTGAGCTTGCGCCTGAGGCTGCTGCGGCGGTTCTTGGACAGGCCGGCCAGATACTCGTCCGTGCTGGCAAAGCCAAGAGGTACATAGGCCAGTGCCTGGCCTTCGAGCGCCACAAAGCCTTGCTCGGCCAGTGCCTGGGACAAGGCCTTGGCAAAGTCGTTGTCGCTGGCGCTCAGCAGGGGCGATTCTTGCGGCAGATCCTTGACGATGGTGAGCATGGTCCGGCCCGCCACGGCGCGCAGTTGCCGCGCCAGCGTGGCCGCATCCACGCCCTGGGGCAGGGGCGCATACTCGCTGACCGTGCTGCCGATGAAGTCCGTCTTCAGCCTGAGCCTGGAGCTCAGCCAGCGCCCGCCCGGCAACGACAGAAGACGCGCCTTGAGCGCGTCTTCTGCGGTGGTCAGCAAATCGAAGGGGGCGGTGAATGCTGGCGCCGGCCATTCCTTCAGCAAGGCAAAGCCTTCTGGAGGATGGTTGGAGAACTGCTGCAGCAAGCCACTGGGTTCGAGCTGGTTGCGGAAATTTTCCGTCGCCATTTCGCCTTTTTGTAGTCGGTTTTGATGGCGCCTGAGTGTGTCTGCAGCGCAGAAAACTGGCACAACCCAAGCAAGAGACAGTGAGCAAGACCTGGGCGGCCCCCGCCGCCGCACAGCGAGGCTGTCTTCCCCCTCCCGAAGACAGAGGGGGAAGCGGCGGGGCCGCCTAGGCAAAGCCGCTCAGGGGGTTACGCCTTTTTAGCCTTGGTCAGCAACTGATCCAGCAGCACCATGGCTTCGTCGATCTCGCTGCGCGAAATCATCAGCGAAGGCGCGAAGGTGATCACGTTCTTGTAGTAGCCGCCCACGTCCAGCACCAGGCCGCGTTTCTGGCCCTGGTATTCCAGGCCGCCTTCGAGGCCGATGTCCACCATCTTGTCCAGCAGCGCCTTGTTGGGCGTGAAGCCGTCCTCGGTGCAGATTTCGGCACGCAGCGCCAGGCCCAGGCCGTCCACATCGCCGATTTCCTTGTGGCGCTTTTGCAGCTCCTTGAGGCCTTCGAGGAAGTAGGCACCCGATTCGCGCACCTGACGACCGAAGTCCATCTCGTGGGTCATCTTCATGACTTCCAGGCCCAGGGCCGTACCCAGCGGGTTGGAGGCAAAGGTGGAATGGGTGGAGCCGGGCGGGAACACCGTGGGGTTGATCAGCTCTTCGCGAGCCCACAGGCCGGACAGCGCATTCAGACCATTGGTCAGGGCCTTGGCAAACACCAGCACATCGGGCTGGATGCCGAAGTTTTCCACCGACCACAGCTTGCCGGTACGCCAGAAGCCCATCTGGATTTCATCGACCACCAGCAGTACGCCGTGGTCGTCCAGTACCTTCTTCAGGCCGGTAAAGAAGTTGGCAGGCGGAATCACGTAGCCACCGGTGCCCTGAATGGGCTCGATGTAGAAGGCTGCGTATTCGCACTGGTTGGTCTTGGGGTCCCAGACCGCGTGGTATTCGTTTTCGAACTTGCGACGGAAGTCGGCCACGATGGATTCCGCGTACTCCTCTGCCGTCATGCCCTTGGGGCGGCGGAAGGGGTAGGGGAAGGGGATGAACTGTGCGCGGTCGCTGAAATGGCCGAAACGGCGGCGATAGCGGTAGCTGGAGGTGATCGAGGAAGCGCCCAGCGTACGGCCGTGATAGCCGCCTTCGAACGCGAACATCAGGCTCTTGCCGCCGCTGGCGTTACGCACGACCTTCAGCGAGTCCTCGATGGCTTGCGCGCCGCCCACGTTGAAGTGCACGCGGCCGTCGTGGCCCCATTTGCCCTTGGCGTCTTCGGCAATGAACTTGGCCAGTTCGATCTTGGTGGGGTGCAGATACTGGCTGGCCACCTGGGGCAGCTCCTGCAGCTGCTCGATCATCTTGGCTTCAAGACGCTTGTTCTTGTAGCCGAAGTTGACGGCCGAATACCACATCTGCAGATCGAGGTAGGACGTGCCGGCATCGTCGTACATATAGCTGCCTTCGCAGCCCGTGAAGATCTTGGGAGGATTGACGTAGTGGACGGTGTCGCCAAACGAGCAGTATTTGGCTTCGTCAGCCAGCAATTGGGCAGTATTGATCACAGCAGAAAGCGCTCCGCAAAAATGGATTCGGTCAACGGTATGCGGCAGCAGTGTGCGTTTGCAATATTTCCGGGCTGTCGAGCATTTGTGTGGGAATTGTGGAGAGCTCTGCGTCGGGCGATTTCCAGCGCCGCAAATGGCGGCGGCAGATGTCCGGGCGCGCGCAACTGCCAGTAGGAGCTTGCCCGACCCTGTTCAAGGTCCGGGGCGCGGCTTGCTGCAGGTCCTTGAGGCGGCGTCCAGACCGCTGCCGAATCCGGGCCGATCAGCCCAGTGCCACCACGCGCAGCACCTCGGCGCCATAGGCATCGAGCTTCTTGGTGCCCATGCCGCTGACGCCCTGCAGCTCTTGCAGGCTCTGGGGATTGAGTTCGGCAATCGATGCCAGCGTGGCGTCGTGGAAGATCACATAGGCCGGCAGATTGTGCGACTTGGCCACTTCGGCGCGCCAGGCCTTGAGATTGATGAAGCGAACCTGCGCATCGGGGCCCAGATTGACCGCAGCTGCATTGGCGGCCGATTTCTTGCCCTGCTTCTTGCTGCGCGATGCGGCCACGGCCTCGCGCAGCTGCACCTGTACTTCGCCCTTGAGCACGGCACGCGAGCCCGCGGCCAGGCACAAGGTGTCAAACACATGGCCGCTGTTCTCGCTCACCACCTTGTGCAGGCTCAGGGCCCCCGTGGCCAGCAACTGGCGCATCACGGCGCGCAGCTGTGGCTCCGAATACTCCTTGCCGATGCCGAAGGTGGATACCTTGTCATGCCCGTACTGCGTGACCTTGTCCGTCTCCTTGCCGCGCAGCACGTCCATGATGTGGCCCGCACCATAGGTCAGGCCGCTGGCCTCGTGCACGCGGAAGATGGTGGACAGCAGCTTGCGTGCCGCATCCGTGCCATCCCATAGCGCCGGCGGTTCCAGGCAGTTGTCGCAGTTGCCGCAATGGGTGCGGGCAACGGCCTGCAGTGGCTTGCCATCCAGGCTCGGCTCCTGTCCATACTGCTCGCCAAAATAGGCCAGCAGCCGCACGCGGCGGCAGTCCGTGGCCTCGGCCAGACCGAGCAGGGCATCGAGCTTGCCGCGCATCACCTGCTTGAACTGTTCTTCGGCCGGGCTTTCGTCGATCATGCGGCGCTGGTTGACCACGTCGCTGAGACCGTAGGCCATCCAGGCATCGGCGGGCAGGCCGTCGCGGCCCGCACGGCCGGTTTCCTGGTAGTAGCCCTCGATGTTCTTGGGCATGTCCACATGGGCCACAAAGCGCACATCGGGCTTGTTGATGCCCATGCCGAAGGCAATCGTGGCGCACATCACCACGCCTTCTTCGCGCAGAAAACGGTCCTGATGATTCTGGCGCATTTCCTGGGGCAGGCCGGCGTGATAAGGCAGGGCATTGATGCCGTTCTGCACCAGGGTCTGGGCCAGCTCCTCGACACGCTTGCGCGACTGGCAATAGACCACGCCGGCCTCGCCCTCGTGCTCGCGTTCGATAAAGCGCAGCAGCTGGTTGCTGACGTCTTTTTTCTCGGCGATCTTGTAGCGGATGTTCGGGCGGTCGAAACTACTGATGAAATGCTGGGCCGCTTCCAGCTGCAGGCGCTCGATGATGTCGGCGCGCGTCAGCGCATCGGCTGTGGCCGTCAGCGCGATGCGCGGCACCTCGGCATAGCGCTGGTGCAGCACGCTCAGCGCGCGGTATTCGGGGCGGAAGTCGTGTCCCCACTGGCTCACGCAATGCGCTTCGTCGATGGCGAACAGCGACAGCTTTCCCTGGGCATGCAGATCGTCGAGCAGACCCAGAAAACGTGGCGTGTTCAGCCGCTCGGGAGCGGCATAGAGCAGGGTGATGTCGCCGCTTTGCAGGCGCAGCTCCACCTCCTGCGTCTCGTCGTAGCTCAGGGTGGAGTTCAGATAGGCGGCGCTGATGCCGGCCTCATGCAGCGCCCCGACCTGGTCGTGCATGAGCGCGATCAGCGGCGAGACCACGATCGTCACGCCATGGCCGAGCTGCTGGCGCGCAATGGCCGGAACCTGGTAGCACAGCGATTTGCCGCCGCCCGTGGGCATGAGCACCAGCGCATCGCCGCCGTTGATGACATGCGAGACGATGGCCTGCTGGGGGCCACGGAATTGCTCGTAGCCAAAAACGGCTTGCAGAATGGATTGCGCGGAAGACACCGGGTACTCTTGAATCGATAGCTGGTAGCGCTTGCTGTATATGGGGAAGAGGCTGATTTGGCCTCTGGTGCAAGCATCAGAACTGGCCCTATTGTGCGCCGCGACCCGGCGCGCTGCCCAGGCCGGGTTATGCGCAATCAGCCAGCCTGCCCTATGGTGGAGGGCGAAAAATGCGCATCCAGCTCGTAGAGATCGGCGGGATAGGTCAGGCGCACAAAGGTGATGGGCAGCTGCCCGGTCCAGGTACGGCGGTCGATCACCAGGCAGGGAAAGCCGGGCTTGATCTCCAGCAAGCCGGCGGTTTCCTCGCTGGCCGCTTCGGCACGAATGCGGTGTTCGGCCGAGCTCCAGGGCACATGGTTGACCATCCAGGAGCTGGGACTGTGCTCGGTGAAAGGCTCGTGCTCGGCGTCCGGCACGGATTCGAGATTGATCAGGCGGTCTTCGATGCAGAACGGACGCGATCCCGCCATGTGCAGGCACAGCACATGGACGATGGAGGCAGGCCGGGCCATGCGCATGGCCTCCATGTCTTCGCGCGTGCTGCGCCGCTGCGTGCGGCCGAGCAGCCTGCTCGAATACTCCTGGCCCATGCCCAGCACCACCTGGCGCAGATCGGGAATCTCCAGCACGGCAGAGCTGGTTTGCGGGCGCGTCACAAAGCTTCCCGCCTTGCGCTTGCGCACCAGCAGACCGGCTTCTGCCAGCTTGTTGAGCACCTTGCTCACCGTCATGCGCGAGCATTGGTAATGGACGGTCAGCTCCATCTCCGACGGGATGCGATAGCCGGGCGGCCAGCGGCCACTGAGAATGTTCTGTTCAATCTCGGTGAGAATTTTCCCGTGCAGCGACATGGAAGAGTGTTTGTCCATGGAGTGGATTACACCAGCAAATCCGGCCGGGCGCCGCTGCGCCTTCTAAGCGTTCAATACGGAGCGTGCAATGATGGTGCGCTGAATCTCGGAAGATCCTTCGTAGATGCGCAGGATGCGGGCATCGCGCACATAGCGCTCCAGGGGCATTTCCCGGGTATAGCCGTAGCCGCCATGGATCTGCAGCGCCTCGTCGGTCACGAAGCCCACCATCTCCGAGGCGAACAGCTTGGCCATGGCCGACTGTTGGGTGAAGGGCTGGCCCTGCTGGCGCAGTGCCAGGGCCTGCATGGTCAGCGCCCAGGCAGCTTCCAGGCGCAGCTTCATGTCGGCGAGCTTGAACTGTATGCCCTGCTTGTTGGCTATCGGTTCGCCGCCCACCAGACGCTGGTTGGCCCAGTCGGCCGCCGCCTTGAGTGCGGCCTCGGCAATGCCCAGAGAGGTCGCAGCCACGTCCAGGCGGCTGTTGTCCAGCACTTTCATGGCGGTCTTGAAGCCGGTGCCCTCGGCACCGAGGCGGTTGGCGGCAGGAACGCGCACGCTGTCCAGCGAAACTTCAAAAGCATGGCCGCCGCGAATGCCCATGAGCTTCTCGGGCGACGAAATCTGTATGCCGGGCAGATCGCGCGGCACGATGAAGGCGCTGACCCCGCGTGCCGCAGCCTCCGCATCGGTCTTGGCGAACACCACCATGAAGCGGGCCTCCGCCGCATTCGAGATGAAGTGCTTGACGCCCGTGATCAGATAGTCGTCGCCGTCGCGCACGGCCCGGGTACGCATGTCTGCAGGGTGGGAGCCGCCGCGCGGCTCGGTCAGCGCGAAGGCCGCCAGCCATTCCCCGCTGGCGCAGCGCGGCAGCCATTGCTCACGCTGGCTGTCATCGCCGCCAATGAGAACGGCATCCGTGCCCAGGTAGTGAGCACCGATCATGGACGAGGTCGCGGCGCAGGCGCGCGAGATGGCGACCAGCGACATCAGCATGGCGGTGGGGGTGACGCCCGGTCCGCCAAAGCGTTCCGGCAGATTCATGCCCATCACGCCCAGCGCGGACAGGCCGGGCACATGGCGCGTGGCGGAAAAGGCTTCCTCGTCCATGGCCTGGGCCACGGGGGCCAGGGTTTCCTCGGCAAAGCGTGCAACGGCATCGGCAACGGCCTGATCTTCTTCGGTCGCGCCCAGACGAATCAATGACATGGCGGTCTCTCCTTGTTTTCTTGCTATCAAAATCAACCCAAAGCGCCTGCGTCGCGCAAGGCGGCAATGGCATCCGTGCTGCGGCCCAGCCAGCTTTGCAGCAGCAGCTCCGTGTGCTCGCCCAGGGCCGGTGCGCGTTGCGCACGATTGGGCAGAGCGCCGTTGAAATGCACGGGCTGTGTCGGCAGCTGAAGGCCCGGAAGGCGTTCGTCCTCGACCTCGCAGAGCAGGCCACGCGAGCGGATCTGCTCGGAATTCAGGGCCTGCTCTATGTTCCAGATGGGGGCTGCGGGAACGCCTGCCGCTTCGAGCCGCGCGACCACATCGGCCACATCGTGCTGCGTGCTCCAGCCCTCCAGCGCGGCGCGCAATGCGGGCTCGTTGGCCGAGCGGGTTTCGTCGCTGGCAAAACGCGGATCGCTGGCCAGCTCGGGCTGGTCCATCGCGGCAGCGGTGGCGTCGAACAGCTTCTTGTTGAGCACGGCCAGAGCGTAATGGCCGTCACGTGCCCTGTAGACGCCAAACGGCGCCGAGAGCGGATGCCGGTTGCCCACACGCCGGGCAGGCTGGCCGGTGAACAGATAGCGCGACATCGATGTCGCCAGAAAGCTCAGCGTGGTGTCGAACATGGCGACATCGACATGCTGGCCGACTCCGGTTCTCTGCGCCTGCAACAGGGCCGCCAGTGTCGCCCAGGAGGCAAACAGGCCGGCAACCACATCGCTGACCGCCTCGCCGACCAGGGTGGGCGCGCCTTGAGGCTCGCCCGTGGCCTCCATCAGGCCGCTCATGGCCTGAACAATGATGTCGTAGGCCGGGCGGTGGGCCAGCGGGCCGGTCTGGCCGAAGCCGGAGACGCTGACATACACCAGCCGGGGATTGAGGGCGCGCAGCGTTTCGGGGCCGATGCCAAGGCGCTCGGCCACGCCCGGCCTGAAGTTCTCGACCACCACATCGACCTGCCGGGCGAGCTCATGCACCACGGCGACCGCATCCGCATGTTTGAGGTCCAGCACCAGGCTTTGCTTGCTGCGATTCATGACCGTGAACAAGGCGCTTTGCCCATTCTTCATGGGGCCGATGGCGCGGTAGTCGTCGCCCTGAGGCGGCTCCACCTTCACGACTTCCGCGCCCAGATCGGCCAGCAAGGCCGTGGACATGGGGCCCGCCAGAACCCGGGTGAAGTCCAGGATGCGGATGCCGTCCAGCGGACGGGAGGCAGTTTTTTCGGTTGATGCAAGCATGGGAGTCCTGCTGTTGATCTGAAGCGATGCCTGCATGCTGCCCAAAACATGAATCAATGGAAAATATTCATTTCCCATTCACTGGATTCAAAAAATTGATTCAGATAAATCTGCGCCAGCTCGAATATTTTGTCGCCGCCGCACGCCACGGCAGCACGGCCAAGGCGGCGCTGGCCATCAATGTTTCACAGCCCTCCATCTCCAAGGCGATTGCCGACCTGGAGGCCCAATGGGGTGAGCAGCTGTTCGTGCGCCGCCATGCCCGCGGTATGGACTTGACGGCCGCGGGCAGCGCACGTCAGCGTGAGGCGCAGGCATTGATAGAGCGCGCACGGCTGCTGCAGGGGCCGCGCACACAGGCTATGGCCGGACTGCTGCGCCTGGGCTATCTGAGCACGTTGGGGCCGCGCTGGGTGCCGGCCATCGTGGCGCAGATGCGCAAAAGCCACCCGCAGGTGGAGATCGAACTCGTTGATGGTGACATCGAGAGTCTCACGCGGCGGCTGGAGCGTGGCGAACTCGATGCAGCGCTGCAATACGACCTTGGTCTGGCGCGTCCGCGCTTGGATATGGCCCATGTGGCGGACCTGACGCCCTATGCGCTGCTGCCTTGGGGCCATGCCCTGGCGGACAAGGCCACGGTGCGCCTGACAGACCTGGCGCTCTGCCCCCTGGTGCTGATAGGCCTGCCTCACAGTCGCGAGTATTTCCTGTCTCTGTTCCGCGAGGCGGGCGCCACGCCGCAGATCGCCTTCGAGACCGGATCGCTGGAGATGGCTCGCTCTCTGGTGGCCCATGGCCTGGGTGTCGGTTTACTGACGACGAGACCTGTGGTGGACAAGTCGCAAGACGGCAAGCGCCTGGGCTGCCGGCGTTTGCGTGGTCCGGTGGCCCGGCAGTCGGTGGTGGTGGCTTTCCCGAGGGATATGGCTTCCCCTTTGATCCAGCCGCTGCTACCCGTGGCCCGCTCGGTGTTCGCGCGCGCAGGCTGAAGGCCGGACCAGGGCTGCAGCAAGGCTCCCCCGCGATTTCCCGGACAGGGAAGATATGTATATACAGGTATGTGCAACTCTAGGATTCTCGAGTCCGGAGGCATGGGCGCCAGAAGGCAGAAATGCACAGAACCGGTGCAGCCCATTCGCTCTTTGCACCAGACAAAGCGTGAATCCGCACCTGGAGTTGCATGCAGCTTCCGGTAAGACAGGTGGCAGACACAGCGATGAGACTGGCACACATCCTGCTTTGTCGGGAAATGTATAGACAGTTCTATT
This sequence comes from Comamonas sp. NyZ500, assembly GCF_016772095.1. Taxonomy (NCBI): domain Bacteria; kingdom Pseudomonadati; phylum Pseudomonadota; class Betaproteobacteria; order Burkholderiales; family Comamonadaceae; genus Comamonas; species Comamonas sp. NyZ500. Next base: position 159,033 of record NZ_JAEIJE010000005.1, read on the forward strand.
GGGGGTTTGACATGGCAGTTGTGGAGCACATGCAGTTGTCCGAGGAAGACATCACCGCATTCGAGCGCGACGGCGTCATCGTGATCCGTCAGGCGTTCAACGATTGGATGGAGCCGTTGCGCGAGGGCGTGCGTAGGCTGATGGCCGATCCGGGCCCCATGGAACGCTCGGTGGTGCCTGCCGACGGTTCGGCGGCCTTTTTTCAGGATCTATGCAACTGGCAGCGTATCCCTGAATTCAGCGATTTCGTGCTGCGCTCTCCGGCTGGCTCACTGGCCGCGCAACTGATGCGCTCGCGCACAGCACGCTTCTTTCACGACCATGTGCTGGTCAAGCAGCCTGGAGGCAGCACCGTTACCCCCTGGCACCAGGACCAGCCGTATTACTGCGTGGATGGCCGGCAGAGCGTGAGTTTTTGGACGCCGCTGGATCCTGTGGTGCGCTCGGTGGTGATGGAGTGCGTGCGCGGCTCGCACCGCTGGGGCCAGGATTTTCGGCCCATGCGCTTCGACGGCACGCGCCTGTACGAGAACGACAACTATGCCGCGCTGCCAGACATCGATGCGGCACGCGACCAGTTCGATATCGCGGGCTGGGACATGGAGCCTGGCGACGTGATCGCCTTCAATTTCCGAACCGTGCACGGCGCACCCGGTAACCGATCACAGATCGCGCGCAGGGTGTTCTCGGCGCGCTGGGTGGGTGATGACGCCGTCTATGCCGACCGCGGCGGCAAAGGATCGCCACCGATCAAGGGACTCACCATGAAGCATGGCGATCCCTTCGATGACCCGATGTTCCCTGTGGTCTGGCGCGATGGCGCGCCGGCTGTCTAGGTCCCTGGTGGAGGCAGGCCGGACGCACCGGGCGCCTGCGCAGTGTTGTCAATCTCGTCGAGAGGAATATTCCATGTCCATGATGAAAAAAACCGTGCTGGCTCTTTCGTTGGCAGCAGGTCTGTCCGGGGCGGTCCTGGCGCAGGAAACCAAGGTGTCCGTCGCCATGTCCGGCTGGACGGGCTTCGGCCCGCTGATGCTGGCCAAGGATGCTGGCATCTTCAAGAAGCTGGGGCTTGATGTGAGCATCCGCAAGATCCCTCAGAAGGATCGCCATCTGGCGATCGCCTCGGGCGACGTGCAATGTGCCGCAACCTCAACCGAGACCTGGATCGTCTGGAACGCCAACGGCGTGGCCACGACCCAGATCTTCAAGATGGACCAGGGTATGGGTGCCGACGGTATCGTGGCCAGGCCCGGCATCGAGAAGGTCGAGGATCTCAAGGGCAAGACCATTGGAGTGTCTGCGCCCGGCACCAATCCGTATTTCTCGCTGGCCTGGATCCTCAAGAAGCACGGCATGACGCTCAAGGATGTGAAGATGGTGACGCTGGAACCAGCCCAGGCAGCCAATGCGCTGATCGCAGGCAACAGCGGACTGGACGCAGCCATGACCTATGAGCCATATCTGGGCTTGGTGCGCAGCCAGCCTGACAAGGGCAAGCTGATTGCCGACTCCAAGCAGTACTCCATGGTGTTCGACACCTTCGGCTGCACGCCAAAGTTCCTCAAGGACAACCCCAAAGCCGCCAAGGCGCTGACCGAAGGCTATTTCGAGGCGCTGGACATGATCGAGAAGGACAGGACCAAGGCCTTCACCATCATGGGGGCCGACCTCAAGCAGACGGCCGAGCAGTTCGAGACCTCTCAAAGCAAGATCAAGTGGGCCGACCGCGAGGCCAACATTCGCTTTTTCAATGGGGAGATCCAGGCCTTCAACAAGGAAGCAGCCACCTTGCTGCTGGAAACCGGCGTGATCCGTGCCATTCCCGCCAATCTCGACAGCCTGTTTGACACCCAGTTCCTGAGGAAGTGACCATGGTCTCCGTCAGTTCCATAGACAAGCAGGCGGTGGCGGGAGAGTCCGCCGCTGCGCCGGCTTCCCACGGACCTCGCAAGATGAAGCTGCTGTATCCGGTAGAACCTCGTGTCCGCCTTTTTCTGGGGGTGGCATTTTTCGCGCTATTCCTGCTGTTCTGGACGTTCCTGACGGTGGCCGGCATCGTCGCTCCCCATTTCCTGGCATCGCCCTTGCAAGCGCTGAAAGCGGCCTGGAAACTGTTCACCGAATTCGGCTTCCTGAACGATGTGGGCATGACGGTATGGCGGGTGATGGGCGGCTTTGTGCTGGCGGCCGTGATCGCCGTGCCCCTGGGCATTGCCATGGGAGCATACAAGCCCATAGAGGCCATATTCGAGCCCTTCGTCTCGTTCGCGCGCTATCTGCCGGCCTCTGCCTTCATCCCGCTGCTGATCATGTGGGTGGGCATAGGCGAGGCGCAGAAGCTGTCCATCATCTTCATCGGCTGCTTCTTCCAGCTCACGCTGATGGTGATGATGATCGTCGGCAATGCGCGGCGTGACTTGGTCGAAGCCGCTTACACGCTGGGCTCCACCGACTCCAGCGTGATCCGGCGCGTGCTGCTGCCCGGTGCCGCTCCCGAAATCGCCGAGGCCTTGCGCCAGGTGTTGGGTCTGGGCTGGACCTATGTGGTGGTCGCCGAGCTGATCGGCGCTGCCTCGGGCATAGGCCACATGATCATGGACAGCCAGGCGTTGATGGCCACCGACAACATCATTGCCGGCATCGTCATCATCGGCCTCGTGGGCCTGACTTCGGACCTGCTGTTCAAGAAGCTGAACCAACTGCTTTTCCCCTGGAGCCTGATGCGATGAGCCGCCTGTCCATACGCCAAGTCACCAAGGTCTTCCAGGGCACGGCCCGGGGAGCCTCTCCCACCACGGCGCTACAGCCCACGAGCCTGGAGGTGGCTGACAACGATTTCATCACCGTTCTGGGGCCTTCGGGATGCGGTAAGTCCACGCTGCTGCGGCTGGTGGCGGGGCTGGAGACGCCCACTGGCGGCGAGATACTCCTCGATGGCCATCGTGTCGAAGGGCCGGGCGCTGACCGTGGCGTGGTGTTTCAGAGTTATACGTTGTTTCCCTGGCTCAACGTGCGCCAGAACATCTGTTTCGGTCTGCGCGAGAAGGGAGTGCCTGAGGCCCAGCAAAAGGAGATCAGCGAGTACTTCATCGCCAGCGTGGGGCTGCGCGGCTTTGAGCAGCACTTTCCCAAGCAACTGTCTGGTGGCATGCAGCAGCGCGTGGCCATAGCACGGGCGCTGGCCAACGATCCCAAGATCCTGCTGCTGGACGAGCCGTTTGGCGCGCTGGACAACCAGACCCGGGTGGTCATGCAGGAGTTGCTGCTGGGCATCTGGGAAAAGCACCGCAAGACTGTGATCTTCGTCACGCACGACATCGACGAGTCCATCTTCATGGCCAGCCGCGTGGCGGTATTCAGCGCCCGCCCGGGCCGCATCAAAGCCGACATTCCTGTGAACTTGCCGCATCCACGTCACTACACGGTCAAGACATCATCGGAATTCATGGAGCTTAAAGCCCGACTGACAGAAGAGATTCGCGCCGAGGCGCTGGCGGCTGCTGCACACTGAGGGTTTTCATGACCACAGTCCACACCATGCCTTCCCGCCCCACCGCTACTCGTTTTTCCTCACCGACGGCGGAGGTGCCAATGGCCCTGTACCAGCAGGTCAAGGACCATGTGCTGCGCAAGATCGGCGACGGTTCGCTGGCGGCCGGTGCGCGCGTGCCTTCCGAGCAGGAGCTGGTCAACGAGTTCGGCGTGGCGCGCATGACGGTGAACCGTGCGCTGCGCGAACTGGCAGAGCAGGGCGTGATTGTGCGTGTGGCGGGGGTCGGCTCTTTCGTGGCCGAGGAAAAGCCGCAATCGACCCTGCTGCGCATCGCCAATATCGGTGAAGAGATCACCCAGCGCGGGCATGACCATCGCTTCGAGCTGCTCGACATGCGCCGCGAGTCCGCCTCGCCCGAGGTCGCCGCGGCGCTGGACCTGGCGGTCGGCGCCTCGGTCTTTCATCTGCATGGCGTGCACTTCGAAAACGAGCTGCCGGTTCAGATCGAAGACCGCTATGTGAACCCCCGTCTGGTCCCCGACTTCATGGACCAGGATTTCTCTGCCGTGCAACCCTCGGTCTATCTGGTGCGCAATGTGCAGTACGACCAGATCGAGCATGTGGTCGATGCGATCTTGCCGACGGCCGAGCAGGCCCGGCTGTTGCAGATGGCTCTCGACCAGCCTTGCCTGATGCTCACGCGCCGTACCTGGCTGCGCGGCGTCCCTATCACCTGGGTGCATTGCGTGCATCCGGGCATGCGCTACCGACTCGGTAGCCGTTTCCGAACCGATTCAGTGCACGGCGGCTGATCCCTGCCAGGCCCTTGAATCCCTCAGTACGTTTTTGTTTCTCTTGACTGTATAGACAGGTATAGCCATGAACACTACCACCACCCAAGAGCTCTCGAACTCCGAACTGGAACTGCATCCCGGCGAGCTCACGCTGGCTCAGCTGCGCCGCATTCAGGACGGCGGCGTGCAGCTCAGCATGGCGCAGGCCGCCTATGCGGCCATGCGCAAGGCCGAGGCCCATGTGCAGCACATCGTCGATGAAGACCAGGTGGTCTACGGGATCAACACCGGTTTCGGCAAGCTGGCTTCGACCAAGATCGCGCATGAGCGCCTGGCCGAGCTGCAGCGCAATCTGGTGCTTTCGCACAGCGTGGGCACGGGCGAGCCGCTGCCGGATCATGTGGTGCGCCTGGTGCTGGCCACCAAGGCCGTGAGTCTGGCCCGCGGGCATTCGGGAGCCCGCACGGCGCTGGTGGACGCGCTGCTGGCCATGGCCAATGCCGATGTCCTGCCCGTGATTCCCTCCAAGGGGTCGGTAGGGGCTTCGGGCGATCTGGCGCCGCTGTCGCACCTGGCCTGCGTGCTGATCGGCGAGGGGCAGGCCAAGGTGGGCGGCAAGCTCGTTTCCGGCCGTGAGGCCATGCAGCATATCGGCCTGGAGCCCTTTGTGCTCGGCCCCAAGGAAGGGCTGGCGTTGCTCAATGGAACCCAGGTCTCCACCTCGCTGGCGCTGGCCGGCCTGTTCCAGGCCGAAAGCGTGCTGGCCGCAGGACTGGTCGCCGGTTGCCTGACGCTGGAAGCCATACAGGGTTCCATCAAGCCCTTCGATGCGCGCATCCACGCGGCACGCGGCCAGCATGGACAGATCGCCGTGGCGGCTGCCGTGCGTTCGCTGCTGGACGGCAGCGCCATCGACCCCTCGCACCCCAATTGCGGGCGCGTGCAGGACCCCTATTCCATCCGCTGCGTGCCGCAGGTCATGGGCGCCTGCCTGGACAATCTCAGCCATGCTGCGCGCGTGCTGGTCATCGAAGCCAATGCCGCCTCGGACAATCCGCTGGTGTTCGACAACGGCGACGTGATTTCGGGCGGTAACTTCCATGCAGAACCCGTGGCTTTCGCCGCCGACATCATGGCCCTGGCGATCGCTGAAATCGGCGCCATCTCCGAGCGTCGCATGGCCTTGCTGCTGGACACCGGACTATCGCGCCTGCCGGCCTTTCTGATCGAGGACAGCGGCGTCAACTCGGGCTTCATGATCGCCCAGGTCACGGCGGCTGCCCTGGCGGCGGAAAACCAGTGCTTGGCCCATCCCAGCAGCGTGACCAGCCTGCCCACCTCGGCCAACCAGGAAGACCATGTCTCCATGGCCACCTATGGCGCGCGTCGCCTGGCAGACATGGTCAGGAACACGGCCGTGATCGTGGGCGTGGAGGCCATGGCCGCGGTCCAGGGCATGGACTTCGATCGCCGGCTCAAGAGCTCGCCGCTGATCGAGGAGCAGTACGCGTTGATCCGCAGCCAGGTGCCTTACCTGGACAAGGACCGCTATCTGGCCCCCGATATCGAAATCATGCGTCTGTGGGCGCTGGAAACCGCCTGGCCCGAGGTGTTGCAGAGCATTCTGCCGAGCAACGCGGTCTGAGCCGCCACCATGCCGTCACGCCGCAAGCATCGGGCAAGAGCGGTTCTTGCCGTTGCGGGGCGGCGTTCCGGCTGCGCTTGCCGGGGCGGCGGGTCAGAAACTGCCGGCGAACTGATAGCGCGAAGCCGGGTGCCACAGGGCCGAAACCGAGGCCACCTGGCCCTGGGAGCGGGTTCTGCGGCGCAATACCAGACAGGGTTCGGTGACCTCCATGCGCAAAAGCTCCGCCACCTCGGCCGTGGGCATGCTCGCTTCGATGGAGAAATTCACGCCCTGCAGCGGAGCCACGCGCACCAGGTAGGCATTGGGAGTCTGGCTTGCAAAGTCCTGGCTCAGATAGTCGGGAGCCACGGCCGGATTCACATAGCGGTCTTCGACCTGGATGGGGACATCGTTCTCGAAGTGCACGACCACGGAGTGAAACAGATGGGTGGCGGCGCTCAGCTCGAACTGGCGCAGCAGGGCGGCATCGACCTTGCAGCGCTCGAGCCGCTGCAGCTCCCCCCGGTGCCGGTGGCCGCGTGCACCAATTTCGTCGGCGATATTGCGCAGCTCGACCAGGGTGGCCTGGTACTTCTGCTGGGCCACGAAAGTGCCCGAGCCCTGGACGCGCGTCAGTGTCTTTTCGTCGCTGAGCTCGCGCAGCGCGCGGTTGACGGTCATGCGCGCCACATTGAACTGCTTGACCAGGGCGGCCTCGCTGGGAATGGCCTGGCCTTCCTGCCATACGCCACTTTGAATCTGCTGCAGCACATGGTCTTTGATGCGCTGGAACGCAGGTACGGCGGCGGTGGTATCGGTTCGCGACATAGGGTTTGTGTGGATCAGAAAAGCTGTCTAGATGATTGACGTGGGTGGGAGTAAATCACAAAATTAGTCTATACAACTTTGCGAAAATAAATGAAAGTTGTTCGGACATATAAGAGACATCCAGAGGGATTGACGGAGCAATTCATGAGTATTGATACAGCAACGCTGGGTTCCTCTGGCGCCATCGAGACCAGAACCATAGACATGGTTCCGGAGAGCGAGCGCCACGGCTCGCCCTCCAGCCAGTTCACCCTCTGGTTCGGAGCCAATTGCCAGATCACGGCCATTGTCGACGGAGCGCTGGCCATCGTGTTCGGCGCGGAGGCCATGACGGCCATCATCGGTCTGCTGATCGGCAACATCCTCGGCGGCATCGTCATGGCCCTGCACTCGGCCCAGGGCCCGCGCCTGGGCCTGCCCCAGATGATTTCCAGCCGCGTGCAGTTCGGCGTCAAGGGCGCGGCCCTGCCGCTGCTGCTGGTGATCCTCATGTACCTGGGCTTCGCGGCCACGGGCACGGTTCTCTCGGGCCAGGCCATCAACCGCATGTTCGATTTCTCGGCCCCGCAGACCGGCATGATCATCTTCGGCACGCTGACCGCCATCGTGGCCGTGGTGGGCTATCGCCTCATCCACGTGCTCGGCCGCGTGGCCACGGTGATCGGGCTGCTGGGCTTTGCCTACCTGGCCGTGCGCCTGGGCATGCAGTACGACGTGGCCAGCGCCTTCGGCCAGAAGCCCTTCACCTGGGCGAGCTTCCTGCTCACCATCGCGCTGTCGGCCGGCTGGCAGATGACCTTCGCGCCCTACGTCGCCGACTACTCGCGCTACCTGCCGTCCAACACGCCTACGTCGCGGGCCTTCACCACCACCTTCATGGGCAGCGTGATCGGCGCGCAGATCGCCATGACGCTGGGCGTGCTGGTCGCCGCGCTGGGGGGCCAGTTCCTGAAGAACCAGGTCGGCTTCATCGGTGACCTGGCCGGCCCTGCCGCCATCGTGATCTACCTGGTGATCGTCTCGGGCAAGCTCACGGTGAACTGCCTCAATGCCTACGGCGGCTTCATGACCATCCTGACCACGGTCAGCGGCTTCAACAACAAGACGCAGATCTCGCCCGTCGCGCGCATCGCCTACATCGTCGGCTTCGTGCTGCTGTCGCTGGTGGTGGCCTTGCTGGCCAGCGCCGACTTCCTGAACAACTTCAAGAACTTCGTGCTGCTGCTGCTCGCCGTCTTCGTGCCATGGAGCGCGGTGAATCTGGTGGACTACTACCTGGTGTCCAAGGAGCGGGTCGACATTCCCGCGCTATACGACCCTCAGGGCCGTTATGGCAGCTACAACTTCATGGCGCTGGGTTGCTATGTGCTGGGCATCCTGGTGCAGATCCCGTTCCTGAACCAGGCGCTGTACAAGGGTCCGCTCGCCTCCATGCTGGGCGGTGCCGACATCTCCTGGATCGTCAGCCTGCTGGTGACATCGCTGGTGTACTACCCACTGGCCAAGCGGTCCATGAAGGTGCCTGCGGCCATGATCTATCCCAAGTGCAGCCCGGCCCCAGCCGTCGAGCCCGACTTCTACGCCGAGGCAACCCGCTTCCGAGCCGAGCCGTAACGCCTTTTCCATATTCTCTCCATTACTGTCAAAGGAGCAGCCATGACTACCCCTAACGATTCGCGCATCGACCCCACCCGCGTCATCCGCGCCCCTCGCGGCAACCAGCTCAGCTGCAAGAACTGGCTGACCGAAGCGGCCTACCGCATGATCCAGAACAACCTCGACCCCGAGGTCGCCGAGAACCCGCAAGCCCTGGTGGTCTACGGCGGCATCGGCCGCGCAGCCCGCAACTGGGAGTGCTACGACCAGATCCTGGCGTCCCTCAAGGAACTCAATGAGGACGAGTCCCTGCTGGTCCAGTCGGGCAAGCCTGTGGGCGTGTTCAAGACCCATCCGGGCGCGCCCCGCGTGCTGATCGCCAACTCCAACCTGGTGCCCAAGTGGGCCACCTGGGAGAAGTTCAACGAGCTGGACCGCAAGGGCCTGTTCATGTACGGCCAGATGACGGCCGGCAGCTGGATTTACATCGGCAGCCAGGGCATCGTGCAGGGCACTTTCGAGACCTTTGTCGAAGCCGGTCGCCAGCACTACAACAACGACCTGACCGGCAAGTGGATTCTCACGGCCGGCCTGGGCGGCATGGGCGGCGCCCAGCCCCTGGCCGCCACGCTGGCCGGCGCCTGCTCGCTGAACATCGAATGCAAGCAGTCCAGCATCGACTTCCGTCTGCGCACCCGCTATGTGGACAAGCAGGCCAAGGACGTCGACGACGCCCTGGCCCTGATCAAGCATCACACCGAAAAGGGCGAGGCGGTCTCCATCGCGCTGCTGGGCAATGCCGCTGAAATCCTGCCCGAGCTGGTCAAGCGCGCCAAGGCCGGCGGCCCCAAGCCCGACATCGTGACCGACCAGACTTCGGCCCACGACCTGATCAACGGCTACCTGCCCGTGGGCTGGACCGTGGCACAGTGGGAAGCAGCCGCTGCCGACCCCAGCCAGCACGCCAAGCTGACCAAGGCCGCGGCCCAGGGCTGCGCCGTGCACGTGCAGGCCATGCTGGACTTCCAGGCCATGGGCATCCCCACGGTGGACTACGGCAACAACATCCGCCAGGTGGCCTTCGACGAGGGTGTGAAGAACGCCTTCGACTTCCCCGGCTTCGTGCCCGCCTACATCCGTCCGCTGTTCTGCGAGGGCAAGGGCCCGTTCCGCTGGGTGGCGCTGTCGGGCGACCCCGAGGACATCTACAAGACCGACGCCAAGATCAAGGAACTGTTCCCCGAGAACAAGCACACCCACCGCTGGCTGGACATGGCGCGCGAGCGCATCGCCTTCCAGGGCCTGCCCGCACGTATCTGCTGGCTGGGTCTGGGCGAGCGCCACAAGGCGGCCCTGGCCTTCAATGAAATGGTCAAGAACGGCGAACTCAAGGCCCCCATCGTCATCGGCCGCGACCACCTGGATACCGGCTCCGTGGCCAGCCCCAACCGTGAGACCGAAGCCATGAAGGACGGCACGGATGCCGTCTCCGACTGGCCGCTGCTCAACGCCCTGCTCAACACTGCCGGCGGCGCCACCTGGGTCAGTCTGCACCACGGCGGCGGCGTGGGCATGGGCTACTCGCAGCACTCCGGCATGGTCATCGTGGCCGACGGCACCGATGAAGCCGCCGCGCGGCTGGCGCGCGTGCTGGTCAACGACTGCGGCTCGGGCGTGATGCGCCATGCGGACGCAGGCTACGAGCTGGCCATCGAGACCGCACGCAAGCAGGGCCTGAAGCTGCCCATGGTGAAGTAAGCGCCATGGCCGCCGCGCACATGACTCAACGGAGAATCCTCCGTGCTCCCGCATTGCTGCGCGGCGTTGCCCTGGCTGCGGCGCTGCTGGTGCCCGGCTGGGCAGCCGCGCAGGAGCCCGCCGCGATCGATCGCCTGCTGGGCCAGATGTACCCGCAGCTGGATACGCTGTACAAGGATCTGCACGCCCACCCCGAACTGGGCTTTGCCGAGACCCGTACCGCCGCCCGGCTGGCGAAGGAGCTGCGCGGCCTAGGTTTCGAGGTGACGGAGCAGGTCGGCAAGACCGGCGTGGTGGCCCTGCTGCGCAACGGCACGGGCCCCACGGTGATGGTCCGTACCGACATGGACGCGCTGCCTATGGAGGAAAAGACCGGCCTGCCCTATGCCAGCCGCGCCAAGACCACCTGGAACGGCCGCGAGACCTTCGTGGCGCATAGCTGCGGCCACGACGTTCACATGGCGGCGTGGGTCGGCGTGGCGCGCACGCTGTCGGCTCTGAAGTCGCAGTGGCGCGGCACGCTCATGCTGGTTGCCCAGCCCGCGGAAGAAACCGGCGCCGGTGCGCGTGCCATGCTGGCCGACGGCCTGTTCACCCGCTTTCCCAAGCCCGACGTGGCGCTGGCGCTGCACACCGACCCGCGCCCCATCGGCACCGTCAGCTACGCGGTGGGGCCGATGACCTCGGCCGCCAACGAGGTGCAGATCACCTTCAAGGGCCGTGGCGGCCACGGCTCGGCGCCACACAAGGCGCTCGATCCGGTGATGATTGCCGCGCGCTTCATCGTCGACGTGCAGTCGGTCGTCAGCCGTGACAAGGACCCGATGGAGTTCGGCGTCGTCACCATCGGCGCGATGCAGGCGGGCAGCTCGGGCAACATCATCCCCGACCGGGTGGTGCTGCGCGGCACGATCCGCAGCTACGCACCGGCGGTGCGCGCGCAACTGCTCGACGGCGTGCGCCGTGTCGCGCTTGCCTCGGCCGCAGCGGCTGGCGCGCCGGAGCCCGATATCGCGCTGCCGGACACCAGCTCCGCCACCGTCAATAACCCGGCCGTCGTGGCGAAGGTCGAGTCGGTGCTGAAGGCCGCATTGGGGGCCGACAACGTGACGCGCACGCCGCCGCTGACCACCAGCGAAGACTTCGCCGAATACGGCGCCGAGGGCGTGCCCTCAATGTTCTTCCTGGTCGGCGTCACCGACCCGCAGGAAGTGGCCGCCTCGCAGCGCCCCGATGGCAAGCCGCTGGTGTTCAACCACTCGCCGCAGTTCGCGCCGCTGCCGGAGCCTTCCATCAAGACCGGCGTGAAGGCCATGAGCCTGGCGGCGCTGGGCTTCCTGGACAAGCCTTGACATGCATCGTTGCTTGCCAGACGGCTGCGGCCCCTGCTCGGTACTTCCGCGCTGGGGCACGCCGGTTCTAGCGCGGTGTTTTGGTTTAATTTTTTGTGCTTTTGATCGATGCAACGCTTTGACCTGAACCAGATTGCGCCCAGCCCGTGGAAGAACGGGGGCGGCAGCACGCGCGAGATTGCCTGCTGGCCGCAGGGTGCGGGCATGGACAGCTTTGGCTGGCGCGTGAGCGTGGCCACGATTGCCCAGGCCGGCCCGTTTTCTGCATTTCCGGGCATAGACCGCCAGATCATGCTGCTCGATGGCGACGGGGTACGGCTGCACAGCGCCCAGGCCGGGCTCGAGCATGCATTGACCGAGCGCTGGCAGCCCTTCACCTTTTCGGGCGATATGGCTCTCGATTGCGATCTGCTGGGCGGGCCGTCCAGCGACTTCAATGTCATGACCCGGCGCGGACAGTGGTCGGCCAGTCTGGAGCAGCTCGGCTGCCGGGCAGAGGCGGGGCTGAGCGCCGCAGGGCTTTGCATGGTGCTCGAGGGTGGCTGGAAATGCGCCGACGGGCGGATACTGCAAGCCGGTCAAGGCCTCTGGTGGACCAGCCCCCAGGCCGAGCCGCTGCTGGCGCAGGACGAGCAGGCCAGGCTGATCCTGGTCAGCCTGACGCCGCACAGCTAAAACACGAGCAGCTTGCACTCTTGAATTGGACGTTTCAATGTGTATTGATATGAGAAATCAGGAGTGGCAAGCGCATGAAGCTATGAAATCAGTAGTTTCATGGTTTGAATTGCCGTAATCGAACACTAGGAGCATCACCATGACGCAAGTTATTTCCCATCCCGCAGTCTCTGCCGACGGCTGCTGGTACAACCTGCGTCTGGCGCCGGAGCTGTATGTCTCCGAAGTGGCGGATATTCCCGAAGGCACGCTGGCCTGTATCGTGGTGCAGCAAGGCCGCATGGTCTGGGTGGGCCCGCAGGATGCCATGCCTGCCGAATACCAGGCGCTGCCCCGGCATGATGGCGCAGGGCGCCTGGCCACGCCGGGCCTGATCGACTGCCACACCCACCTGGTCTATGGCGGCGAGCGTGCCAACGAGTTCGCCATGCGCCTGGCCGGGGCCAGCTACGAGGAAGTGGCTAGGGCCGGCGGAGGCATCGTCTCCAGCGTCAGGGCCACGCGCGAAGCGTCGGAGGACGAGCTGGTGGCGCTGGCGCTGCCGCGTCTCGAGCAGTTGCTGGCCGAAGGCGTGACGGCCATAGAGATCAAGTCGGGCTACGGCCTGGCCCTGGAACACGAGCGCAAGCAGCTGCGTGCCGCAAGGCGCCTGGGCGAGCTGTGTGCCGTGACCGTGTGCACCACCTTTTTAGGGGCCCATGCGCTGCCGCCCGAATATGCAGGCCGCAGCCAGGAGTACACGGATCTGGTCTGTCAGGTCATGCTGCCGGCGCTGGCCGCCGAAGGCCTGATCGATGCCGTCGACGTGTTCTGCGAGCGCATCGCCTTCTCGCTGGTCGAGACCGAGCAGGTCTTTCAGGCGGCCAAGGCCTTGGGCCTGCCCGTCAAGCTGCATGCCGAGCAGCTGTCGAATATGGAGGGTGCAGCCCTCGCGGCCCGCTATGGCGCGCTGTCCTGCGACCATATCGAGCACCTGTCCGAACACGGCATTGACGAGATGAAGAAGGCCGGTACCGTGGCCGTGCTGCTGCCCGGAGCCTTCTATACGCTGCGCGACACCAAAGTGCCGCCGATTGAGGAATTAAGGGCCGCCAAGGTCCCGATGGCCATTTCTACCGATCACAATCCGGGTACCTCCCCGTGCTTGAGCTTGCTGCTCATGGCCAATATGGCTTGCACGCTGTTCCGTCTGACGGTTCCCGAGGCTCTGGCCGGCATCACCCGGCATGCCGCGCAGGCTCTGGGTCTGCAGGACGAGCAAGGCCTGATTGCCGTGGGCCGTCCCGCCAACTTCGTGCTCTGGCCCGTGAAGCAGGCTGCCGAGCTGGCCTACTGGTTTGGCAGCAAGCCTGACTGTACGGTGGTGCGCCAGGGCCTGATTGCGCGGCAAGCCAAAGCCTGAATGCGGGGAGCGCGAAAGGTTGCTGATGTCTCACGAACAATTTCTCAATGAACTGATTTCCACCCTGGGCGCCGATGTGGTGCTGCGCGGCACGGACACGCCCGAGCGTAGCCGCACCGACTGGAGCGGCACGCCGCCCCAGCAGCCGCTGGCGCTGGTGCGCCCACGGACCACGGAGGAAGTCAGCGCGGTCATGCGTCTGTGCAGCGCCCACAGAGTTGCGGTGGTGCCGCAGGGAGGGCTGACCGGGCTGGCCGGTGCGGCGGTTCCGATGGAGGGTGCAGTGGCCCTGTCGCTGGATCGCATGAACCGTATCGAGGACATCGATGCCAAGACCGGGCTGATGCAGGTGCAGGCCGGCGTCACCCTGCAAGCCGTGCAGGAGGCGGCCGTCGATGTCGGCATGGTGTTCGGCGTGGATCTCGGCGCTCGCGGCAGCTGCCAGATCGGCGGCAATGTCTCCACCAATGCGGGCGGCAACGGCGTGCTGCAGCACGGCATGATGCGCGAGCAGGTGCTGGGCCTGGAGGTGGTGCTGGCCGACGGCACGGTGCTGCCCATGCTGCGCCCCATGATCAAGAACAACACGGGTTACGACCTCAAGCAGTTCTTCATCGGTGCCGAAGGCACGCTGGGCATCATCACGCGCGTGCTGCTGCGCCTGCGTCCTGCGCCGCAGGCCACGGCCACGACGCTGGTGGCCATGCCCGATTTCGACTCGGCGCTGGCCGTGCTCAAGCGCATGCAGTCGCGCTTCGGCAACAGCGTCGCGGCCTACGAGCTGATGTGGGACAGCTTTGTGCAGGCCTCCATGGCCTGGCTCAAGCTCGCTGCGCCTTTTGAGCAGCGCTACCCCCTGCTGGCCCTGATCAATGTGGATGGCAAGGACGAGGCGCAGCTGCAGGGCGATCTGCAGCAGGTGCTTGAGGAAGCCATGGACGCCGGCGAGGTGCTCGATGCCATCGTGGCCCAGTCGGTCGCCCAGGTGCAGCAGCTGTGGAAGCTGCGCGAGGCCCCGGCCGAGCTCAACAACAATATGCATCCCGCAATCAACTTCGACGTGAGCCTGCCCCAGGCCGACATCGGCCGCTTTGCCGAAGCCTGCATGCAGGCTTTTGCCGCGCGCTGGCCTGGTCACCAGGCGCTGTACTTCGGCCATGTGGGCGACGGCAACCTCCATGTCTCGGTGGATGGCAAGACCGTCAACGGCGAATGCGAGCAGGTGGAGGAGCTTCTCTACCGCATCGTGGGCGAGATGCAGGGCAGCGTCTCCGCGGAGCACGGCATAGGTCTGCACAAAAAGCCTTATCTGAGCAACAGCCGCACGCCCGCGGAGCTGGCGGCGATGCGGGCCATCAAGCTGGCCCTCGATCCCCTGGGCCTGATGAATCCCGGAAAGGTGTTTGATCTATGACGAATTCCCTGGTGGCCTCGCTGGCCCGGGCCCAGGTGCGCCCGCTGCCCGCGTACAACGCCGGCCTGTCCAACGAAGCGGTGCGGGCGCGCTATGGCGTGACCGATATTGCGCGACTGGCCAGCAATGAAAATCCCTTCGGTGCCAGCGCCTCGGTGCACCGGGCGATTGCCGAGGTGGCCAACGATGTGGGTAACTATCCCGATGCCAACTGCACGGCCTTGCGCGAAGCCATTGCCGAGCGCACGGGGCTGCCCGCCGGGCGTCTGGTCTTCGGCGACGGCTCGGAAGACCTGATCAAGATTCTCTGCGAGGTCTTTCTCGCTCCCGGCGATCTGGTGGTGACCCAGCGTCCCGTGTTCGGCCTGCACGAAATCTATCCGAAGATGATGGGCGCGGAGGTCGAGCTCCTCGACCTCAACGAGGAGCTGGGCTTCGATCTGGGCGCCTGGTGCGCTGCCGTGGCCAAGGCCCCCAAGATCGCCTTCCTGCCCAACCCGTCCAACCCCGTGGGCTGCATGATGGATGCGGCGCAGTTTGCGCAGGTGCTGGAGGCCACGCCCGCCAACACCGTGCTGGTGGTGGATGAGGCCTATTACGAATACGCGCTGCATGACGATGACTACCCTGATGTGCTGGCCATGCTGGAGGCGCGTGTCGGGCCCTGGATCGTGCTGCGCACCTTCTCCAAGGCCTGGGGCCTGGCCGGTCTGCGCGTGGGCTACGGCATGGCCGACAGCGACGAGCTGGTGGGTCTGATGGACAAGGTACGCTCGCCCTTCAATGTGAACATGGCGGCCCAGCGCGCGGCGCTGGCCGCCTGGAACGATCCCGCGCACATGCGCAGCGGTGTGGCGACCACGGTGGCGCTGCGCGAAGATCTGCGCAGACAGCTGCTGGCGCTGGCAGGGCCGGGCCGGCCGCTGCAAGGCCTGCGCATTGCGCCTTCGGTGGCCAACTTCCTGTTTCTCGACCTCGGCCGTCCCAATGGCCCGGTGACCGAAGCGCTGCTCAGGCAGGGCGTGATCGTCAAACCCTGGAAGGAGCCCGGCTTCGAGCATTTCCTGCGCGTGTCCATAGGCACCGAAGGCGACAACGCGCGTTTTGTACAGGCCTTGCTGGCCGCGCTCGAGGCCTGAGCCATGAAGCTGTTCCGGGGCTGGACGATTGTGGCGGCGGCCCATGGCCTGCTCGCCCTGGCCTTCGGTGCAGCTTATTCCTTTGGCGCTTTTTTCAAGAGCATCCAGACGCAGTTCGATGCGGGCCGTTTCTCGGTGGGCTCGCTGTTTGCCGTGACGGCTTTGCTGTATTACTGCGTGGGCGCTGTTGCCGGCCCTCTGGCCGACCGCATAGGCCTGCGCCGCGTGACCGGTGCGGGGGTCTTGCTGCTGGCCACAGGCTTTGCGCTGGCCAGCCAGACCCGCTCGCTGGCGCAGCTGTTCGTGGTTTTCGGCCTGTTCGTGGGCGCTGGCGTGGGCCTGATCTACGTACCGGCCCTGGTGGCCGTGCAGCGCTGGTTCATACGGCTGCGCAGCCGTGCCTCCGGCCTGGCCTCGGCCGGCACCGGCGTCGGCACCTTCGCCGCGCCGCTGTTTGCGGGCTGGCTGCTGGAATTGCAGAGCTGGCAGATCACCATGCAGTGGTTTGCGCTGGCCATCTTGCTGCTGGGACTGCCGGCCGCGCTGTCCATGGTCGGCCAGCCATCGCAGCTGGGTCTGAGCTGCGACGGCGATCCCCACCCTGCCCAGGCTGCAGCCCAGGCACAGGGCATGGAGCTGTCCCAGGCCGTGCGCAGCAGCAGCTTCGGCTGGTTTTTCCTCGCCATTTTCCTGGCTTCGGTGAGCCTGTTTGCGGGCCTGGTGCATATCGCTCCCATGGCCCAGGGCCTGGATATCGATGCCGTTTCAAGCCAGTGGCTGATCGCCCTGATAGGCGCTGGCAATGTGCTGGGACGGCCGCTGCTGGGCGGTCTCGGCGACAGGCTGGGAGCTCTGCGTCTGCTCATGGGTCTGAGCATTTTTCTGGCCCTGCTGCACTTGCTGTGGTGGCAGGCCCATGGCTGGGCCGCGCTTGCCGTGTTTGCCCTGCTGTTCGGCGCGGCGCATGGCGGCTGCATCGCCCTGTTTCCCGTCCTTGCCGCCCAGTGGTTCGGCACCTTGCGACTGGGTGCCATTTTGGGCATTCTTTACATCAGCGTGGGGCTGGCGGCAGTCGTCGGCGCCAGCGCGTCCGGCTGGGTGTTCGACCAGACTGGCGGCTACACCCAGGCCATCCAGGTCAGCGCCGCGCTGGCCTTGCTGGCTGTGGCTGCGCTGGCGCTTGCGGCCCGTGGCCAGCGTTTGGTTTCATCTCCTTCAGGCATTTCGAAATGATCATGCACTCTTCCTCCTCCAGCGGCACACTTTTTGCCGAAGACGCCTTACTGCCCACGGGATGGGCGCGCAATGTCCTGCTCAGCTGGGATGAGAGCGGGCGTCTGGCTGAGGTGCTCACCGATGTGGATCCGCAAAGCGGCGAGGCCGGCGAGGTCGATACCGCCATCCGCGCCGTCGGCCCGGTGATCCCGGGCATGCCCAATCTGCACTCGCATGCCTTCCAGCGTGCGTTCGGCGGTCTGACCGAGTTCCGCGGCCAGGCGCAGGACAGCTTCTGGAGCTGGCGCAAGCTGATGTACGGCTTTGCCAACCGCATGACGCCCGAGGCGCTGGAAGCGATTGCGACCTGGCTGTACCTGGAGATGCTGGAGGCAGGTTACACCTCGGTCTGCGAGTTCCACTATGTGCACCATGATGTGGGCGGCAAGCCCTATGCCAACGATGCCAGCCTGTCCCTGGCACTGCTGCGTGCGGCGCAGAAGACGGGCATAGGCATGACCTTGCTGCCCGTGCTCTATCAGACCAGCGGCTTCGGGGGGCTGCCGCCTCGCGAGGATCAGGCCCGCTTCATTCGCAGCACGGACAACATGCTCTCCTTGCTGCAGCAGCTGGAGCCCGTGACCAGGGCGCAGCAGGCAGCCCTGGGCCTGGCTCCGCATTCGCTGCGCGCCGTGCCGCCGGACAGCCTCAAGACCGCGCTCGCAGGCCTGCACGCCATGCTGCCCAAGGCGCCGGTGCACATCCATATCGCCGAACAGACCCAGGAGGTCGATGACTGCCTGGCCTGGAGCGGTCAGCGCCCCGTGCAATGGCTGCTCGAGCATGCGCCCGTCGATGCGCGCTGGTGCCTGGTTCATGCCACGCATATGACGCCCGAGGAATATGCGGGCGCGGCTCGCAGCGCTGCCGTGGCCGGCATCTGTCCCACCACCGAAGCCAACCTCGGTGATGGGATTTTCGACATGCCGGCGTGGCTCAGGCATGGCGGCCGCTGGGGCATTGGCTCGGACAGCCACGCCACGGTCAACGCGGCCGAAGAGCTGCTGATGCTCGAATACAGCCAGCGCCTGAACCTGCGCCAGCGCAATGTGCTCGGCGGCGGTGCCCAGCCCCAGGTGGCGACCTCCATGACCTTGCAGGCGGTGGCCGGCGGTGCCCAGGCATCCGGCCGCGCCATTTCCGGTCTGGCCGTGGGCCAGCAGGCCGACTTCGTGGTGCTCGATGCCCGGCATGTGGCCCTCAACGGCCTGCCAGCCGACAGCGGCCATGCAGCCCATGTGTTTGCAAGCCATCGCACCTCGGCCATAGCCGATGTCTGGGTTCGCGGCCAGCAGCGCGTGCAGGCAGGCCGCCATGCGCTGCACGAGGTCGCGCAACAGGGCTTTGTCCTGGCCCGCAAGGCATTGCTGCAAGGCGCCTGAGGGCGACTGCATTCAGATTTTTGACAGAAGAGAGACGCTCCATGAGCCAAGCCATCGCCCCCTTTGTGTTCCACCAGGGTACGGCACCGCTGCTGATTTCCATGCCGCATACCGGCACCCATGTGCCGGCCGACATTGCGGCCAGGCTCACGCCCGAAGGGCGCGAAGTCCACGACACCGACTGGCATATGCCGCAGCTCTACGACTTCGCCAAGGCGCTGGGCGCATCCATTCTGGTCGCCACGCATTCGCGCTATGTCATCGATCTGAACCGTCCGCCCGATGGCGCCAGCCTCTATCCGGGCCAGAGCGTGACCGGGCTGTGCCCGGTTGACGGCTTCGACAGCAAGCCCCTGTATGCCAGCAAGGACCTGGAGCCCGACGAGGCGGAAGTCGCGCGCCGCCGCGAACTCTACTGGCAGCCCTATCATGCGCAGCTGCGCGCCGAGCTCGACCGCATCAAGAGCCAGCATGGCGTGGCCATGCTGTGGGATGCACACAGCATCCGCTCGGTGCTGCCGCGCTTTTTCGAGGGAAAGCTGCCCGACCTGAACCTGGGCACCGCCGACGGCAAGAGCTGCGCGCCGGCGCTGGCCCAGCAACTGCTGGACATTGCACGGCAGGCACCGGACCACACCAGCGTGCTCAACGGCCGCTTCAAGGGCGGCTTCATCACGCGCAACTATGGTCAGCCGGAGCAGGGCTTTCACGCCGTGCAGCTGGAGATGACACAGTCCAGCTATATGCAGGAGCAGATGCCTTTTGGCTACCTGCCCGAGGTCGCGGCGCGTATCCAGCCCACCATGCAGCGTCTGCTGCAGGCCGTGCTGGCCTTCGCCCAGGCCAGCGGCCGCTGAGCCGAGGCTAGTGGCCCTCGGCCTGCAGCTCGTCGCCTAGCCAGCGGCGGGGCCCCGGGCCGCCGCGCTGGCATTGGTCGCCGGGGTTGTACATGCTGCAGACCTTGAGCGACAGACAGCCGCAGCCTATGCACTGGTTGAGGCTGTCGCGCAGGCGCTGCAGCTCGGTGATGCGCTCGTCCAGCCGCTGCTGCCAGATGCGCGACATCTTCTGCCAGTCGCCGCCCGTGGGCACATGCCGCGTCGGCAGCCGTGCCAGCTGCGCGGCGATCTCCTCCAGCGTGAAGCCCACACGCTGCGCAAACACGATGTAGGCAATGCGCCGCAGGCCCGAGCGGTGGTAGCGCCGCCTGCCGCCGGCGCTGCGCACCGATTCGATCAGACCCAGCGACTCGTAAAAGCGCAGTGCCGATGCGTTGACGCCGCTGCGCTGCGCGAAGTCGCTGATGCTCATCAGCGGATCATCCTCAGTTTTCATGATGTCTTTCTCCGGGGCTTGACTTAAAGTTAACTTGAACTTGAAGAATGCCGCCATTGTGATCGATAGCCGGTGGAGCCGCAATCAACGGCCCAAGCGCTGGCCGGAGTTCTTCTGATAACCGTAGCTGTATCCGCATGATGAAAAAAGACTTCAGATGGTTTTGTGCCTGAAGTCGTTTGGTGAAGTGCGGCAGCAGCTATCTTTATTGAATCTCTCTTAGCCACCTGCCAATGCTTGTCACAAGCCTGGCTGCTCCTGCGTCTTGTAGGCAGAGGTGGCCGTTCCGTCAGGCCTGCTGCCGCCAGCAGGGCGGGCGCATTCATTCTGGGAGAGTCCATATGTCAGTCCATTCCACGCCGCCGCTGCGGCCCTTGCTGCTGGCCGGCGGCCTCGCGGCGCTGGTCCTGCTTTCGGGCTGCGACCGTCCCGGCGCGGGCGATGCCCATGCCGGCAACGGGCCGCCGCCCGCGCCCGAAGTGCAGGTAGTCGAGGTTGCCTTGCAGGCCATACGCCCCTGGGACGAGTTCAATGGCCGCATCGAGGCCGTGGAGTCGGTGCAGCTGCGCTCGCGCGTGTCGGGCTATATCGAGCGCATCGCCTTCGCCGAGGGGCAGGAGGTGAAGAAGGGCCAGCTGCTGTTCGTGATCGACCAGCGGCCCTATCGTGCGGCCCTGGCCAGCGCCCAGGCCCAGCTCGAACGCGCGCGTGCCGCTGCCGGGCTGGCGCAGACGCAGGACCAGCGCGCGCGCCAGCTGGTGGCCGAGAATGCGGTATCGCGCGAGGAGGCCGATACAAGGGCCGCAACACTGGCCCAGGCCACGGCTCAGGTGCGCGCGGCCGAGGCCGAGCTGGCCACCGCGCGGCTGCAGCTCGATTTCACCGAGGTGCGCGCGCCCATCACGGGCCGTGCCAGTAGCGCCCTGCTCACCGTGGGCAATATGGCCCAGGCCGACCAGAGCGTGCTGACCACCCTGGTTTCGCAGGACCCGGTGTATGCCTATTTCGATGCCGACGAGCACAGCTTTCTGCGCTACCAGAAGGCCGGCCTGAGCGGCCAGGGCCGCGCGGTGCGCGTGGCCCTTGTCGGCGACAGCGGCTTTGCCCATGCGGGCACGCTGGATTTCAGCGACAACCAGCTCCAGCCGGGTACGGGCACCATGCGTTTGCGCGCGCGCCTGGCCAACCCCGATCGGGTGCTGACGCCGGGACTGTTCGCACGCGTGCAGATGCAAAGCGGCCCGGACCCGCAGGGGGCAGAGCCCCAGGCGCTGCTGATCGACGACAAGGCCGTGCTCACCGACCAGGACCGCAAGTACGTCTATGTGGTGGGCGAAGGCAATGTGGCCGAGCGTCGCGACCTCACGCTGGGTCGCATGGTCGATGGCCGGCGCCTGGTGGAACAAGGCCTGACCGCGGGTGACCGGCTGGTGGTGGGCGGCGTGCAGCGCATCTACTACCCCGGCATGCCCGTCAATCCCAGGCCGGTGGCGGCAGCGGCCGTGCAGCCTGCGCCCGCCGCTGCGCAGTAAGGGGGAGTGCCATGGACTTCTCCAAATTCTTCATAGACCGGCCCATCTTCGCGGTCGTGCTCTCCATCATCATGTTTGCCGTCGGCCTGGTGGCCATTCCGCAATTGCCGGTGGGCGAATATCCCGAGGTCGTGCCGCCCAGCGTGGTGGTGCGCGCCACCTATCCGGGAGCCAATCCCAAGGAGGTCGCCGAGTCGGTGGCCGTGCCGCTGGAGGAAGCCATCAACGGGGTCGAAGGCCTGATGTACATGAAGTCGGTCGCGGCTTCGGACGGCAGTCTGCAGGTGGTTGCTACCTTTCGTCCCGAAATCGACCCCGACACCGCCGCCGTGCGCGTGCAGAACCGCGTCAGCCAGGCCCAGAGCCGGCTGCCCGAGGAGGTGCGGCAGTTCGGCGTGACCACGCAGAAGCAGGCGTCCACACCGCTGATGTACGTGGGCCTGGTGTCCCGCGACGGCGCGCGTGATGCGCTGTATCTGCGCAACCATGTCACGCTCAAGATCAAGGATGTGCTGGCGCGCATTCCCGGCGTGGGCGACGTGGGCATCTATGGCGCGGGCGACTATGCGATGCGCGTCTGGCTGGACCCGCACAAGGTGGCGGCACGCCAGCTCACGGCCGGCGAGGTGATCGCCGCTATCCGAGAGCAGAACATCCAGGTCTCGGCCGGCCAGCTGGGCGCCGAGCCCAGTGCGCAGAAGTCCGACAAGCTGCTGTCCATCAATGTGCGCGGGCGGCTGAAGACGACCGAGGAGTTCGGCGACATCGTGCTCAAGAGCGGCGAAGGCGGCCAGGTCGTGCGTCTGGCCGACGTGGCGCGCATCGAGCTGGGCGCCAGCGACTACACGCTGCGCTCGTGGAGCGACACCAAGAACATGGCGGCCGTGGGCATCTTCCTGTCGCCGGGCGCGAATGCGCTGGGCGTGGCCGAGCAGGTCTACGCGGCCATGGACCGGCTCTCCAAGGACCTGCCCGAAGGCGTGGCCTTCGAATCCGTCTGGGACCCCACGGTCTTTGTGCGCGACTCGATCAAGGCCGTGCAGAGCACGCTGATCGAGGCCGTGATCCTGGTGGTGCTGGTGGTCATCGTCTTTCTGCAGACCTGGCGCGCCTCCATCATTCCGCTGCTGGCTGTGCCCGTGTCCATCATCGGCACTTTTGCGGGCCTGTACCTGCTGGGCTATTCCATCAACACGCTGACGCTGTTCGGCCTGGTGCTGGCGATAGGCATCGTGGTGGACGACGCCATCGTCGTGGTCGAGAACGTGGAGCGCTACATCGAGCAAGGCCACAGCCCGCAGGAGGCGGCCCATCTGGCCATGAAGGAGGTCTCCGGGCCCATCATCGCCATTGCCCTGGTGCTGTGCGCGGTCTTCGTGCCCATGGCCTTTCTCAGCGGCGTCACGGGCCAGTTCTACCAGCAGTTCGCGGTGACCATCGCCATCTCCACGGTGATCTCGGCCATCAACTCGCTGACCCTGTCACCGGCACTGGCGGCCAAGCTGCTGCAGCCGCATGGCGCACCGCGCGATGCGCTGGCGCGCGTCATCGACAAGGGCCTGGGTTGGTTCTTCCGGCCCTTCAACCGCTTCTTCGATCGCAGCGCCCACGGCTACCAGAATTCGGTGGGCCGCTCGCTGCGCCGACGCGGCCTGGTGTTCGCGGTCTATGCGGCGCTGCTGGCCGGCACTGCCGTGCTGTTCCATGCCGTGCCCGGGGGCTTCATCCCCATGCAGGACAAGCTCTACCTGTTTGCCGGCGCCAAGCTGCCCGAGGGCGCGTCGCTGAACCGCACCGATGCGGTCACGCGCCAGATGGTGGAGACGGCCAAGAGCGTGGATGGCGTGGACATGGTCGCGGCCTTCGCGGGCTTCAATGCGCTGCAGTCCACGACCACGCCCAATCTGACCAGCTCCTACATCATGCTCAAGCCCTTCGGCGAGCGCACACGCAGCGCCGAGGCCATCAATGCCGAACTGGGTGCCAAGTTCGCGCAGATCGAGGGCGGCTTCGCCTATGCGCTGATGCCGCCGCCCATCCAGGGCCTGGGCAACGGATCGGGCTATTCGCTGTTCCTGCAGGACCGCGCAGGCCTGGGCTATGCAGCGCTGCAGCAGGCGCTTGAGGCCTTTCAGGCCGAGATTGCCAAGACACCGGGCATGACCTACCCGGTCAGCAGCTACCAGTCCAACATTCCGCAGCTGGAAGTGAAGGTGGACCGCATCAAGGCCAAGGCCCAGGGCGTGGCGCTGACCGATCTGTTCCAGACCCTGCAGGCCTATCTGGGCTCGGTCTACGTCAATGACTTCAACGCCTTCGGCCGCGTCTGGCGCGTGATGCTGCAGGCCGATGCCGACTACCGCCAGGCCGTGGAGGACATTGCCCAGCTGCGCACGCGCAACGCGCGCAGCGAGATGGTGCCCATAGGCTCCATGGTTACCGTGGTGCCCAGCTACGGACCCGATCCGGTGCTGCGCTACAACGGCTTTCCGGCCGCCGACCTGATCGGCGACTCCGATCCGCGCCTGCTGTCCTCGGCCGAGGTGCTGACCAAGCTGCAGGAGATCGCGCAGCGCACGCTGCCGCGCGGCATCGAGCTGGCCTGGACGGATCTGAGCTACCAGCAGGTCGAGCAGAGCCATGCCGCAGCCGTGGTCTTCGTGATCGCCGTGATGCTGGTGTTTCTGGTGCTGGCCGCGCTCTACGAGAGCTGGACCCTGCCGCTGGCCGTGATCCTGATCGTGCCCGTGTGCATCTGCGCGGCGCTGTTCGGCGTCTGGCTGGCCGGGGGCGACAACAACGTCTTCGTGCAGGTGGGCCTGGTGGTGCTCATGGGCCTGGCCTGCAAGAACGCGATCCTGATCGTGGAGTTTGCGCGCGAGCTGGAGATGCGCGGCTCGCCAACAGTCGATGCCGCGCTGCAGGCCTGCCGCCTGCGGCTGCGCCCCATCGTCATGACCTCCATCGCCTTCATCGCGGGCGCCGTGCCCTTGCTGATCGGCGGCGGCGCGGGCAGCGAGGTGCGCGCGGCCACGGGTGTGACGGTGTTCTCGGGAATGCTGGGCGTGACCCTGTTCGGCCTCTTCCTCACGCCGGTGTTCTACGTCACGCTGCGCCGCCTGTCGGGCCGGTCGCTGGCGACCCGCACGCCTGTTCAACCCGCTTCAACTGTTGCACCCGCATCCCAGGAGGGCCGCCATGTCTGAGATCCCCCAACCTCTGCGCCGGCATGCTTTGGCATATGCCGTGGCGGGCCTTGCGACCCTGCTGGCAGGCTGCGCCGTCGGCCCCGATTTCCGCACGCCCGAGCTGCCTCAGGCCGGCGCGCAGTTTGCGCGGGCCGAGCCGTCTGCAGTCCTGAAGCAGGCATCGCCCGAGACCGGTTCGGATGCCGCGTTCTGGCGCCAGTTCCAGGATGCGCAACTCACGCAGCTGGTCGAGCAGGCCCTGCGGGCCAACCAGGATCTGCGCGCTGCGCTGGCGCGGCTCGATGCGGCCCAGGCCCTGCTGCGCGAAAGCCGTCTTGATCAGCTCCCGACGCTTACCCTGGCGGGCCAGGCGCTGCAGCAAAGACGCAGCGAAAGCCAAGCCATGGGCGGGCCGCGCAGCCAGCGCAGCTACAGCGCCGGAATCAATGCGAGCTGGGAGCTGGATCTGTTCGGCCGCGTGCGTCGCAACATCGAGGCCGGCAGCGCCGAGCTGCGTGCCAGTGCCGCCGATATGGCTGCGCTGCAGGTCGCCATTGCGGCCCAGGTCGCGGCCAGCTACGCCGATCTGCGCGGCTGGCAGCAGCGCCTGCAGCTGGCCGAGGCCAACGCCGCCAATCAGCAGGACACGCTGCGCCTGGTTCAGCTGCGGCTGGCGCATGGCAGCGGCACCGATTTCGACCTGGCGCGCGCCCAGGCGCAGCTGGAGACCACGCGCTCGCGCATTCCCGTGCTACAAGCCCGGATTGCCGTGGCACAGCATCGGCTGGCCGTGCTCACCGGCCAGGTGCCCGAGGCACTGATCGCGGCGCTGAACGCGCCGGCCGCGTTGCCTCAGTTGCCAGAGACCATCGCTCCCGGCACGCCCGCCGAGCTGTTGCGTCGTCGCCCCGATGTAGCCGCCGCCGAGGCGCGTCTGCATGCGGCCACGGCGCGAGTGGGCGTGACCACGGCCGAGCTGTTCCCGCGCCTGTCGCTGGGCGGTCTGCTGGGCAGCTCCGCTCTCAGCACGGGCGCGCTGTTCGAGGCGGGCAGCGCCAGCCGCAGCGTGTTCCTGGGCGTGGACTGGTCTTTCCTCGACGTGGGCCGCGTACGCGCGCGCATCGCTGCCAGCGAAGCGGGCGCCCAGGTCGCGCTGGCCCAGTACCAGCAAAGCGTGTTGCTGGCGCTGGAGGACACCGAGAACGCCCTGGTGCTTCTCACGCGCACCCGCAGCGAGGACGCGCATCTGGCCCAGGCAGCCGAGCAGCGAGCACGGGCCGAGCAGCTCGCGCAGCGCCGCTACCGCCTGGGCAGCGTGGGCCTGTACGAGGTGCTGGACGCGCAGCGCGACCTCTACGCGGCCCAGGACGCGGCGGCCGACAGCCGCGCGCGCGGCCTGCGTGCCGCCGTGGCGCTGTACCAGGCGCTGGCCGGCGGCTGGGAGGGCCAGTCGCCGGCCAGGCCTATGATGGCGTTGCAATGACGCTTTCGCTGTTTCCTGCCGACTCCCTGCCCGCCGAAATCATTGATGACGGTGCCGTGCTGCTGCGCGGCTTTGCGGCAGCCGAGGAGCAGCGCTGGGTGGCCGAGGTGACGGCCTTGCAGACGCGGGCCGCATTTCGCACCATGCAGGTGCCCGGCGGCAAGTTCATGTCGGTGGCGATCACCAACGCCGGCGGCTGGGGCTGGATTTCGGATCTGCAGGGCTATCGCTACAGCGCCGTCGATCCGCAGACCGGCAAGCCCTGGCCTGCCATACCGGCTTTTCTGGGCGAGCAGGCCGCCAGGGCGGCGGCGCTGGCCGGCTATCCGGGTTTTGCACCCGATGCCTGCCTGATCAACCGCTATCAGCCGGGCGCGCGCATGGGCTTGCACCGCGACCAGGACGAGCATGACTTTGCTGCGCCCATAGTTTCGGTCTCGCTGGGCTTGCCCTGCCGTTTCCTCTGGGGCGGGCTGACGCGCCAGAGCCCCACCCGGCGCCTTGCGCTCACCCATGGCGATGTACTGGTCTGGGGCGGGCCCTCACGCCTGGTGTTCCATGGCGTCGCTCCGCTCAGGGAGGGCCAGCACCCGCTGCTTGGCAATGAGCGCTGGAATCTGACGTTCCGCATGGCCAAGGCTCGCTACCCGGCAGGCCAGCCATCGGAATAGGCGCTGGCGGCAGGGCAATGCCCGGCTGCCCGGCAAAGCCGGCCAGCTTTCCTACAATGGCGGTCTATGAGCCAGTCGCACCCCACCCCCGCCTACACCCGAGCCCAGGAGCTGCCCGCAACGCTTGCCAAGCGCCTCGTCATTCTTGACGGCGCCATGGGCACCATGATTCAGCGTTTCAAGCTGGGCGAGGCTCAGTATCGCGGCGAGGGCTATGCCGGAGCCGAAGGTGCGGGCGAGCGCTTCAAGGACTTCGCCCATGACGTCAAGGGCAACAACGAGCTGCTGTCGCTGACCCGTCCCGACGTGATTCGCGACATCCATGAGAAATACCTGGCCGCCGGCGCCGATCTGATCGAGACCAATACCTTTGGCGCGACCACGATTGCGCAGGAGGACTATCACATGGCCGATCTGGCCTATGAGATGAACCTCAAGAGCGCCCAACTGGCGCGTGCGGCCTGTGACAAGTACAGCACGCCCGATCACAAGCGCTATGTGGCCGGCGCCCTGGGCCCCACGCCCAAGACGGCCTCCATCAGCCCCGATGTGAACGACCCTGCCGCGCGCAACATCACTTTCGAGCAGCTGCGCCAGGCCTATCTGGAGCAGACGCTGGCGCTGATTGAAGGCGGTGCCGACGTGATCCTGGTCGAAACCATCTTCGACACCCTCAACGCCAAGGCCGCGCTGTTTGCCGTGGACGAGGCCTTCGAGCAGACCGGCGAGCGCCTGCCCATCATGATCAGCGGCACGGTGACCGATGCCTCGGGCCGGATTCTGAGCGGACAGACCGTGACGGCCTTCTGGCACAGCGTGCGCCACAGCAACCCGCTGTCCGTGGGTCTGAACTGCGCCCTGGGTGCCACGCTGATGCGTCCCTATGTGCAGGAACTGGCCAAGGCGGCTCCCGACACCTTCATCAGCTGCTACCCCAATGCCGGCCTGCCCAATCCCATGAGCGACACCGGCTTTGACGAAACGCCCGAGATCACCAGCCGTCTGGTGCACGAATTCGCGGCCGAAGGTCTGGTCAATATCGTGGGCGGCTGCTGCGGCACCACACCCGACCATATCGGTGCCATTGCCAAGGCCGTGCAGGCCACGGCCACGCGCAAGCTGTTCTACCCGGCCGAAGCCTGATTCCGCCTGGAATGGTTCGCCCCTGATCCGCGCTTCGGATCGCCGGCGTGAACCATGCGGCCCGGCACGATCCGGGCAGCCCTGGTGCTTGAGCCACAAGCATTGGCAGCTCTTTTTCCGATGCTTATCCGCAGGGGCGGGCACAATGGCCTGATTCCGGCTTTGATGCCCCGCCACCGACGACCGCATGACTGCACCACTGCAACCCGTTGCCTCCGTACTGCCCGTGTCCGTGCCCACGGGCCAGGCGGCTGTGCAGGCCGGCAATGTGGCAGCAGCCGCTGTCTCAGGCCTTCCCGCAGCGCAGCAACCGCCTGTCGCTCAAACTGCGCCTCCGGTGACCAGCATGGTGCAGTGGTCGCCGCAAACCTTGCAGAACCTCAAGCTCCAGGCCTTTGAGCATCTGATTGCGCAGCTGGCCCTGCAGGTGCAGGCCCAGCCCGGTGCACCTGCGGCAAGCTGGCCCAGTCAGGGCCTGCCAGTGGCCGTGCAGCAGTTTGTGCAAAGCCTGCTCGCGCAGGTTCAGGTCAGCCTGCAGGGACAGGCCCAGCCCTTGCAACTGCTGGCCGGCCAGCAAGGATCGGTTGCGCTGATGCAGGCCTTGGCGCAGGCTGCGGTGTCTGGCGCGCAGCCGCCCAGCTCGGCTTTGCAGACGGCTGCGGCCCTGTCGCCCACGGCGGCCGTGGCGCTGGAGCAGGCACAGCAGGGCATGGCAGCAACCGCTGCTGGTGGTGTTGCCGCACCGCGTCTGCCCCAGCTGCAGAACTGGCTGGTGCAGCAAGGCACGCTGGTCACGCCGCAAGGCGAGCGCAGCTTTTCCCTGACATTGCAGGTGCCCGCCGCCTGGGTGCAGGCTGTGGGCGCGCCAAGCATCCCGACAGCCCAGGGGCCGGGGACGGCCCTGCGCCTGCCCATGGCGGAGCCGGGTGTCTTGAGCAGCGGTCCTCTGGCTCTGGTGGTGCAGCCGCAGTCGTTGGTGGCGACCAGCACACTTGCTACCAGCGCATTGCTGTGGCTGGAGCTGCAGCCCGTCACGGCGAGTTCCGCTCAGGCGACGCCGGCACAGATGGCCGGTCTGCCTCTGGCCATGCCCGCACCGGCGCTGGCGCAGGAAGTGCAGCAACTGCTGCAGAACAAGTCCGATCCCTGGCTGATGATGGCCGCGGCCCAGGCCGCCAATGCCCTGCCTGTGCCGCGCCGCAGCGGCGAGCACCGTTCGCATCTGTGCATGACCGAAGGCTGCCAGTACCAGGGCCTGGCACCCTGCGCCCAGCCGTTCTGCAGCGAGATGAATCGCATCTGGGCAGCCTCCGGCGTGGCGCGCAGCTGCTGAACCAAGCTGACGCAGGGCTGGACTCTGCGCGGGCCGCACTTTCATAATGCTTCCCGTTGCCTGCTTTTTGAGCAGGCTTCTCGGGTCGGAATTGGCAGCCAGGCTGCCAGCCATGTTCCGGCTGTCTTCAGTGCATCAGGCAGGGCCTGACTGCCTGTCATCACCTCATCTCACAGGTCTTCGACCTTCTCTGTCTTCTGCTGTGCCAAGAGCTGGCTGCGGGGGGCAGTGACTTCACAATTCAAGGAGAACCACCGGCATGCGCTTGCGTACTGGCATTGCTTGTTCCACATGTTTCACTCTTTTGACTGCCGTGCTGCCTGCGGCGGCCCAGTCGTCCAGCGTCAGCATTGGCGGTCTGATCGACGGCGGCATTTATCGCGGCTTTGATGGCACGGCGCAGGCCGGCACGATTCAACGCAGCAATCTTGCGATTGCCGGCTGGGAGGACCTGGGCGGTGGCCTCAAGGCCACCTTCCGCCTGAGCGCACGTTTCGATATCGATACCGGGCGCCTGGAGGATCAGGGCCGCAAGCCGTTCTGGCACGACGAGTCCACGGTGGGCTTGCAGGGCGGCTTTGGCCACTTGCGCCTGGGCCGCGCCCTGTCGGCCATGTGGTCGCAGGACTGGAAGTTCGACCCCTGGGCCAATTTCAACCGCATTTCCTCGCCCGTCTGGTATCAGTGGCACTACCTCACGCCTACCGACCGCTACAGCAACAACGGCACCGCCGAGTATGGGCGCATGGCCAATGGCATCTTCTACGACTCGCCCACGGTGGCCGGCTTCACCCTGCATCTGAGTGCCTCGCCGGAGCGCACCGAGGTACCGCTGACCTTGCGCCGCGAAGGGCGCGGTTATTCGGCTTCTCTCAACTACGACTCGGACAGCCTGAGCGGGATGCTGGCCTTCGAGCGCAACGGCAGCGGTGACAAGGACACTTTCGTGGCTGGCAAATACCGCTTTGGCGCAGCCGCCGTGATGGCCGCCTGGGACTATTCGCGCGTGGCACAGACGGCACTCTCGGCCAAGGCCGTGACGTTGGGCGCCACCTATCAGATGGGACAGACCACGCTGAAGGCCGGTTATGGACGCCAGCGCATGCAGGAGCAGACCAATCATTTCTACTCCCTGGGCGCCGACTACGCGCTGTCCAAGCGCACCACGCTCTATGCCAGCCTGGGGCGCAAGAGCTACGAGTACGGCGCGGACTCGGGAACTTCGTTCGGCGTGGGCATGGCTCACGCCTTCTAAGCCCAGGCCTCCAGCCCCACAGCCGCAGCCTTGCTGCGGCTTTTTTGCGCCCGGTGCGAATGTCCAACAAGAGTTGAGGGAATTAAATCCGCCAGTTTGGGGTGTTTGTGCGCCTTTGCACGGGCGGCACAGCACTGTTTCTGGCCCTGATTCAGGCCTTGTCCGGGTAAAAA
Source organism: Comamonas sp. NyZ500 (assembly GCF_016772095.1). Lineage (NCBI taxonomy): Bacteria > Pseudomonadati > Pseudomonadota > Betaproteobacteria > Burkholderiales > Comamonadaceae > Comamonas > Comamonas sp. NyZ500. The sequence goes on from NZ_JAEIJE010000005.1 coordinate 189,884, forward strand.
TCGCCAAAAACCGTGTTTTTTGCCGATATCTACGCTCTTCCTCGTTGAAATCCAAGGTCTGAATCTGGTGTATTCCATTTAATTGAGTGCACAAGAGCTCAATTTGGCAGAAGTTATGGCTGGCTGTTTCTAATGAGTGCTGAAAATCTGTTAAATGCATTGAAATGGCGCTCAAAAATAGCGCTTCTTGCTGCAACTCTTTGGCTGGCAACTATTTGCATGCTGGCTCTGTAAATCCTTGATTTTTTTGCCCAAAATGCGCGGCATTCCCCCGATTGAGGAGAGACCGCGATGTCCTATTCCGTGCCCGAGCAAGACAACCCAGTGCGCGCCGCCGACGCGCAGCAAGCCGCCGCCTGCGGCAGCCAGACCATGCACTGGCATGCGCCGGCCAAGCCCGCCGCGGCCTCCGAAGCGCAGCGCTGGCCCGTGGAGGCAGTGCAGTCCTTGCTGGACCTGCCTTTTCTGGACTTGTTGCACCGTGCTCAGAGCGTGCACCGTGAGAACTGGCCTGCAGGCGAGATCGAGCTGGCGACCCTGCTGTCCGTCAAGACCGGCGGCTGCCCCGAGAATTGCGGCTATTGCCCGCAGTCGGCCGAGTTCGATACGGGCGTGAAGGCCGAGAAGCTGATGAGCGTGGAGGAAGTCACTCGCGCCGCCAAGGCGGCCCAGGATGCCGGAGCCACCCGCTTTTGCATGGGCGCTGCCTGGCGCGCGCCCAAGGACCGCGACATCGAGAAGATGAACGAGCTGATCGGTGCCGTGAAGGGGCTGGGCATGCAGACCTGCGCCACGCTGGGCATGCTGCAGCCCCATCAGGCGGCATCGCTGCGCGATGCGGGTCTCGACTATTACAACCACAACCTCGACACCGCGCCCGAGTACTACAAGGATGTGGTCAGCACGCGCCAGTACCAGGACAGGCTGGACACGCTGGCTGCCGTGCGCGATGCGGGCATCAGCGTCTGCTGCGGCGGCATCATCGGCATGGGCGAGACCGAGGTCCACCGTGCCGGCCTGATTGCCCAGCTCGCGAACATGGAGCCCTATCCCGAGTCCGTGCCCATCAACAGCCTGGTGCCCGTGCCCGGCACGCCGCTGGCCGACAGCGAGCCGGTGGATCCGCTGGACTTTGTCCGTGTGATCGCCGTGGCGCGCATCACCATGCCCAAGGCCCGCGTGCGCCTGTCGGCGGGCCGCCAGCAACTGGGCGAGGCCGTGCAGACCCTGTGCTTCTTGGCGGGAGCCAATTCCATCTTCTACGGCGACAAGCTGCTGGTGACCGGCAATCCCGATGTGGAGGCCGATACCACCTTGATGCGCAAGCTGGGCCTCAAGGGGCTGGGGGCATCGGCCGCAAGCTGATCCCTGAATCTTCCCCGGCCATCGCGCCGGGGCTTTCTCATTGCAAATTGCATGGCCCTGCTTCTGGTGCGGGCCAGGCCGCGCTGCGCCTGCGTTTTGACAAGGCGGGTGATTCGCCTCAGGAGTTTTTGATGGAACACAGTCTTGCCAGCCGCAGCGTGCGCCATGTCTGGCATCCCTGCACCCAGATGAAGCGGCACGAAGCCGCGCCGCCGATTGCCATTGACCACGCCACCGGGCCCTGGCTGGTGGACACCGAGGGCCGCCGTTATCTGGATGGCATCAGTTCCTGGTGGGTCAATCTGTTCGGTCACTCGCATCCGCATATCCGGGCGGCGCTGACCGAGCAGATGCGCAAGCTCGATCATGTGATGCTGGCCGGTTTCACCCACGCCCCCGTGGTCGAGCTGTCCGAGCGCCTGGCCGGCCTGACCGGCCTCGGTCATGCGTTCTACGGCAGTGACGGCGCTTCGGCCACCGAGATCGCACTGAAGATGAGCGCCCATTACTGGCGCAACCAGGGGCATCCTGCCAAGCACCGCTTCGTGGGCCTGGCCGGCGGCTACCACGGCGAGACGGTAGGCGCGCTGTCGGTCACCGATATTGCGCTGTTTCGCGATGCCTATGGCCCCCTGCTGCGTCTGTCGGCCACCGTGCCCAGCCCCGATGCACGCCAGGCCCGACCTGGCGAAACCGCTGCCGATGTGGCACGCCGCGCAGCAGAGGGTCTGGAGTCCTGGCTGCAGGCGCATCACCAGGAGACTGCTGCCCTGATTCTGGAGCCGCTGGTGCAGTGCGCCGCCGGCATGGCCATGCATGACGCCGAATACCTGCGTCTGGCCCGGGCGCTGTGCGACCGCTATTCAGTGCATCTGGTGGTGGACGAGATCGCCGTGGGCTTTGGCCGCACCGGCAGCCTGTTTGCCCACCAGCAGGCCGGTATCAGGCCGGACTTCATCTGCCTGTCCAAAGGGCTGACCGGTGGCACGCTGCCCTTGTCTGCCGTGCTGACCACCGACGCGGTCTATGCCGCTTTTTATGACGACGATGCCGCTCGCGGCTTCCTGCATTCGCATTCCTATACCGGCAACCCCCTGGCCTGCCGCGCTGCCGTGGCCACGCTGGAGCTGTTCGAGCAGCTGGACCAGCTGGCTGCCAATCGGCAGCTGGCCCGGAAAATCAGTGCAGCATTCGCCGGGCTGAATGCTCACCCCCGTGTCAGCAACGCGCGCCAGCAGGGAATGATCTGGGCCTGGGACATCGATACCTCCCTGCCGGACTTTGCGCAGCGCTACCACCAGGCGGCTCTGGATCTCGGTCTGCTGCTGCGCCCCATAGGACGCACGCTGTACTGCATGCCGCCCTATGTGCTGAACGATACCGATATCGCCCACCTGGGTCAGGCCGCGCTGGCCGCGCTGGCCGCCACCTTGCAACAGGAAGCAGAACTGTCTGCGAAGAAGGGAAAAGCATGATCGGCTGTTTCGTCACGGGCACCGATACCGGTGTGGGCAAGACCCTGGCCAGCTGCGCGCTGCTGCACGCACTGGCAGGCCACCATTCGCGCGTGGTGGGCATGAAGGCCGTGGCCGCAGGCGCCGAGCCCGACGGGCAGGGCGGCTGGGTCAACGAAGACACGGTGGCCTTGCGCGCGGCCTCCACGCTGGCCGTGCCGGCAGCGCTGGACAACCCCGTGCTGCTGCCCGACCCCATGTCGCCGCATATTGCAGCCCGGCGCGCGGGCGTGGAGGTGACGCTGGCGCCGATTCTCGACGCCTACCGGCAACTGGCCGCGCAGGCCGACGCCGTGGTGGTCGAGGGCGCGGGTGGCTGGCGCGTGCCGCTGTCCGAGACTCTGTGCATTGCCGATCTGGCCGTGGCGCTGCAACTGCCGGTGGTGCTGGTGGTCGGAGTCAAGCTCGGCTGTCTGAACCATGCGGTGCTGACCGCAGAGGCGATTCGCGCCGCCGGCTTGCCGCTGGCGGGCTGGGTGGCAAGCCGTGTGGAGCCGCAGATGCTGGTGCCCGAGGAAAACATGGACTGGCTGCGCAACCAGCTGGGACGGCTTGGCGCGCCGCTGCTGGCCGATATTCCGTGGCAGGCCACTCCCGATCCTCGCCTGACCAGTTTCTCCTTGCCCAAGGAATGGCAATGACAGCATCTTCCAATTTCTGGCTGCAGGATATTCCACAGCAGCTGGCAGCCCTGGACGCCGCCGCGCTGCGCCGTACCCGCCGTACCGTGGCGCCCCTGCAAGGCGCGCGCATTCTGGTCGACGGGCAGCCCATGCTGCAGTTCTGCAGCAACGACTATCTGGGGCTGGCACAGCACCCGGCCATGATTGAGGCGGCCTGCGCCGGTGCGCAGGATTTCGGTGTGGGCTCGGGCGGCTCTCCCATGGTCAACGGCCATAGCACGGCCAATGCCGCGCTGGAGGAGGAACTGGCCCGCTTTGTGCAACTGCCCCGTGCGCTTTACTTCTATGCCGGGTTTGCCACCAACGCCAGCATCATTCCGGCGCTGGTGGGGGCGGGCGATGCCATTTTCTCTGACGCTCTGAACCACGCCAGCCTGATCGACGGCTGTCGCCTGTCGCGTGGCCAGATCCACCGTTTCGAGCATGGCGATATGGCTGCATTGGAGCAGCTGCTGGCTGCTTGCCCGGTGCAGCGCAAGCTGGTGGTGAGCGATGCCGTCTTCAGCATGGATGGCAATGTGGCAGATATCGAGGGGCTGCTGGCACTGTGCGAGCGCTACGACGCGTTGCTGCTGCTCGACGATGCCCACGGCTTCGGCGTGCTCGGCCCGCAAGGCCGTGGCAGCCTCGCGGCTGCGGGACTGACGGGGGTCAAGGCCTCGCCGCGTGTGCTTTACATGGCCACGCTGAGCAAGGCGGCCGGCGTCTCGGGCGCCTTTGTGGCAGGTCATGAGTTGCTGATCGAGTGGCTGCTGCAGAAAACGCGCAGCTACACCTTTGCGACGGCCGCCCCTGCGATGCTGGCGCGTGCATTGCAAACCAGTCTGCAGCTGATTGAGGAGCAGAGCGCTTTGCGCGAGCAGCTGCAGGCTCGTATTGCCCAGTTGCGCGCGGGTCTGCAGCCCTTGTTGCAGGGCAAGGGCTGGCGGCTTTTGCCATCGGACACGGCCGTGCAGGCACTGGTGGTGGGCGGCAACGACGCTGCGCTCGGCCTTATGGAGGGGCTGCGCCGCCATGGCCTGTGGGTGCCCGCGATTCGCCCTCCCACCGTGCCCGTGGGCACGGCACGGCTTCGCATCGCCTTGTCGGCGCTGCATACCGAGGCCGATGTGAACCAACTGCTGGCGGCGCTGCAGGAGCTGGCAGGCTGAGGCCTTGCGGCGCGCTGCTCGCTGTCAGCGGCCTAGTGCCTGCAGCACCTGGGCCAGTTTCCTCGCGGCGACTTCGAGCTCGTGCGGTGTATGTGCAGCAAATCCCATGAGGAAACCCGCCTTGTGCTGGCTCGAAGCATGCAGCTGCGTCAACCCGAGCAGGTCGATGCCTGCTCTGCGAGCGCAATCCACTGCGGCGCGCTCGGAAATGTCGCGAATCAAGGTACACGGCATCTGCATGCCGCCCGCAGGCACCCGCGGCTCCAGAAAATTCCCCAGATGCTCGCACACCAGCCGCGCCAGCACGTCACGCCGCTCGGCATAGACGGCGCGCATGGTACGCACATGCGCTCCCAGGTGCCCGCCTTCTATGAACCGCGCCAGCGTCAATTGCGCAATCGCTGCGCTGTGTCCATCGAGCAAGGTCCGCGCCACCGTCATGGGGGCAACCAGCGAAGTCGGCAGCACCATATAGCCTATGCGTAGCCCAGGGAACATCGACTTGGTGAAGGTGCCGACATAGATCGTGCGCTCGTGCTGATCCAGCCCCTGCACGCAGGCCGTGGGCTTGCCGGCGTAGTGAAATTCGCTGTCGTAGTCATCTTCGATGATCCACGCCTGCTCCTGCTGCGCCCAGGCTATGGCGGCCAGCCGGCGATCCAGGGCCAGCGTGGTGCCTGTAGGGAACTGGTGGGAGGGAGTCAGAAACACCGCCCTGGCAGCGGGCAGGGTCTGCAATAAATCTACCTGCATGCCGTCGCCGTCCAGCGGCACGGGCACACATTCCAGTCCCGCCGCATCGAAGGCTTTGCGTGCGCCGTGATACACCGGGTCTTCGATGAAGATGCGCTCGCCGGCGTCCAGCAGCACGTTGGCGCACAGAGTCAGAGCCTGTTGCGAACTGGTCAGCACCAGCACGCGTTCGGGCGTGGCGCGTGCGCCGCGCTCCAGGTTGACATAGGCGGCAATGGCTTGGCGCAAAGCCTCGGTGCCCTGCGGCGGACTGTGCAGCAGAGCCAGGGTGCCGTGCTCCTTGAGTACCTGCCGCTGCAACCTTTCCCAGGTCTGAAGCGGAAAGTTGCGTGTCTCCGGCACACCGGGCGCAAAAGCGCGTGGCGCGAGGAAATCACGCAGGCCACCGCCCGCGAACATGGCTGCGCCGCGCTGGCTCAAGCGCAGGGCGGGAACGCGCGCCAAAGGACTTTGCATCAGGCCGCGCCCCGGAAGGCGTTGCACCTGCTCGGACACAAAGCTGCCGCTGCCCGTGCGTCGTTCGATAAAGCCTTCGGCATGCAACTGGCCATAGGCGGTCTCCACCGTATCGCGCGAGACGCCCAGCGATTGGGCCAGGGCTCGCGATGCCGGCAGGCGCCGGCCCACGTCCAGCGCGCCATTGAGGATCAGCTGCCGCAGGGCTCGCTGGATGCGGACATGCAGCGGCAAGGCGCCATGAGCGGGGTCGCCGATCCAGGCTTTGACGGATTCGAGTTGGGCGTGCTTGAACAAATGGTCTGTATTCCTACAAAAAAGTGGCTGGGAGTATCAGGCCATTTCGATTCTATAAATCGGCTACCCCATGGGGTCAATCACTTTTCCGGGAGCCCTTGCAAGACCATGTCAACCACCCACTCGCCTTCGTCTCTTCGCTGGAACGATCTCACACATCCCGTCGTGGCAGGCCTGATCTCGGTCATCGTCAACTACGGCGGTACCTTCATCCTTGTGTTCCAGGCGGCCAAGGTGGCGGGCCTCGGCCCCGAGCTGACGGCCTCCTGGGTATGGTCGATCTCGATTGGCGTAGGGCTGACAGGTCTGCTGCTCAGTTGGGTGACGCGCGAGCCCATCATCACGGCCTGGTCCACACCTGCTGCGGCATTCCTGGTGACTGCCCTTGCGAGCACGCCCTATGCCGAAGCAGTGGGGGCCTACATGGTCTCCGCGCTGGCTTTCGTGGTGCTGGGGCTGTCGGGATATTTCGAGCGCGTCATCCGGCTTATTCCTGCCGGCATTGCGGCCGGACTGCTCGCGGGCATCCTGCTGCAATTCGGTATCAAGGCGCTTGGTGGCATGAGCGTCGATCCCATGCTGGCGGGCCTGCTGATCGCGACCTATGTGGTGCTCAAACGGATTTCGGCACGCTATGCCGTCGTCGGCATCCTGGTGCTGGGGCTGGTCTTTTTGCTGTCGCAGAATCGGGTCGATCTGTCCGGGTTGGAGTTGCAGCTTGCTGCTCCAGTGTTCACCAGGCCGGAGTTCTCGCTCAATGCCTTGCTCAGCGTCGCGCTGCCGCTGTTTCTCATCACGCTGACCGGCCAGTACATGCCCGGCATGCTGGTGCTGCGCAACGATGGCTTCAAGACCAGCGCCAATCCCATCGTCACGATCACGGGCCTGGGCTCGCTGCTCATGGCTCCGTTTGGTTCGCATGCGTTCAACATCGCCGCGATCACGGCTGCAATCGCTACGGGCCCGCAGGCGCATGAAGATCCCTCCAGGCGCTGGATTGCCGGCGTTGCTGCAGGCATGTGCTACATCCTGGTCGGCGTGTTCGGGGTCACGCTGGCGGCGGTCTTCATGGCTTTTCCCGCCACCTTCATCACCACGCTGGCAGGCCTCGCCCTGCTGGGCACCATTGGCGCCAGCCTGGCCACGGCCCTGGCGGATGCCAAGGTGCGCGAGGCCGCGTTGATCACCTTCCTGGCTGCTGCCGCCAACATCACGTTGCTGGGCATTGGCGGCGCCTTCTGGGGACTGGTCATAGGGCTGCTCGCCTATGCGGTCCTCAACGGCCGGCTGCCGTGGAGCGCACAGCCGGGCGCGATAGCCGCCATGGAAAAAGGATGAGGTGATGCCCATGACTTCAGAAACCCCGACCCGTCACGATCAACATGGCCTGTACCCCGAGGCCGGCACGGTAGAGGACTTTCGCCGCAACCTCGCCACCGTGCAGGAGCGCATTGCAGCTGCCTGCCAGCGCGTGGGGCGTGATCCAGCCAGCGTGCGCTTGCTGCCCGTCAGCAAGACCAAGCCGCAAGCCAGCCTGCGTCTGGCCTATGCAGCGGGCTGCCGCCTGCTGGGCGAGAACAAGGTACAGGAAGCGTTTGGGAAATGGGAGTCCATGCAGGACCTGGCCGATCTGCGCTGGTCGGTCATCGGCCACCTGCAGACCAACAAGGCCAGGCTGGTCGCACGTTTTGCCAGCGAGTTCCAGGCATTGGACAGCCTGCGCGTGGCAGAGGCGCTGGACAGGCATCTGCAGGCCCAAGGGCGGTCGCTGGACGTGTTCGTGCAAGTCAATACCTCGGGCGAGGCCAGCAAATATGGCTTGAATCCCGAGGATGTGCCGGGTTTCATCCGGGAGCTACCCGGATTTTCCGCGTTGCGCGTGCGTGGTCTGATGACGCTGGCGCTGTTTTCCGCCGAGACCGAACGGGTGCGTCGGTGTTTCATTCTCCTGCGCGAGCTGCGCGATCGGTTGCGGCAAAGCGCACCCATCGGTATCGAACTGGATGCGCTGTCGATGGGGATGTCCGGCGATTTCGAGATCGCCATCGAGGAGGGCGCTACCGTGGTGCGCGTGGGGCAGGCCATCTTCGGCGCGCGTCCGTTACCCGATAGCTATTACTGGCCAACGCGCTCTGATCCGGATACGCCGGAGTCCGTTACCGATTGATATGGCATAGGCGCAATCGCAGGTGGCTTGTGCCCGCGCTGTGCGTTGCGGCCGTAGCAAGCCGGCCAATCTGCCGCCAAGTCCTGCGGGTGCTGCGCCATGCCCGGCAAGCGCAATGCGCGATTTTTGCCGCTGAGACCGGGCATTGGCCCGCTGCAGAGTTCTCTTGAGCTGGCTGATGTCCGCCAGTTTTCTTTTACATCCCACCGGAGCATTGCATGCCACAAACCGACTCCCACCTGATGAGGGCATACGCCCGCCAACCTGTTTCTTTTGTGCGCGGTCGCGGTGCCAGCCTCTGGGACGAGCAGGGGGTGGAATACCTGGACGCCATCGCCGGCGTGGCGGTCACCAGCCTGGGCCATGCCCATCCGGAGATCGCCGCCGTCATGGCCGAGCAAGCCGCGACGCTGCTGCATACCTCCAACGTGTTCCGTATCGACTGGCAGGAGCAGCTTGGCGTGCGCTTGTGCGCGCTCGCCGACATGGAAAAGGTGTTCTTCTGCAATTCGGGTGCCGAGGCCAATGAGACGGCTCTCAAGCTCGCCCGCTTGCACGGGCATCGCAAGCAGGTGGCCGTGCCGCAAATTCTCGTGATGGAGAACGCTTTTCATGGCCGCACGCTGGCGACACTCGCCGCCACGGGCAACGCGGCCAAGCAACAGGGCTTCGAGCCGCAGATGCCCGGCTTTGTGCGCGTGCCCTATGACGACATCGATGCGGTGCGCCGTGCGGCCCAGGAAGTACCAGGTATCGTCGCCGTGCTGGTCGAGCCCGTACAGGGCGAAGGCGGCATCCGTGTCGCCAGTCCCGGCTACCTGCGCGCTCTGCGCGAGCTCTGCGACAGCCAGGGCTGGCTGCTGATGCTCGACGAGATCCAGACCGGCCTGGGCCGCACGGGGGCCTGGTTCGCGCACCGGCACGCCGGTATCACGCCCGATGTGATGACCCTCGCCAAAGCACTGGGCAACGGTGTTCCCATTGGCGCCTGTCTGGCGCGTGGCTCCGCCGCGAACCTGTTCTGTCCCGGCCAGCACGGCTCCACCTTCGGTGGCAATCCGCTGGCATGCCGCGTGGCCTGTGCCGTGCTCGACATCATGGAAAGAGACGGCATTGCGCAGCGGGCAGCACAGCTGGGCGAGCGCCTGCTGGCCGGGCTGCGGCGGGCTCTGGGAGGATACCCAGACGTGCAGGCCATCCGAGGCCTGGGCCTGATGGCTGGGATCGAGTTGAACCGGAACTGCCAGGAGCTGGTCGGCCGCGCGCTGGCCGAACAGCGATTGCTGATTACCGTGACCCGTGAGCGCACGATCCGGCTGTTGCCGCCGCTGATCTGCGACGAGGCACAGATTGACGACATCGTTGCCAGAGTCGCCAGCCTGTGCCTGGACAGTGCACCAAGTCGCCACGCCGTTTAGCTGCCGGTGCGTGAGCGCTGTGACCGAAGTCGTCGCAGGTTCGGCGCCGCATTTCGGACTCTGATGCTCTGTCCTGCCTGCCTGGATCGCGTCGGGTGCAGGCATGTCTACGCTTTCTGAACCGATATAAGCCGCTGTCCTTGCAGCGGCTTTTTGACGGGAGCAGGCCGGTCTACCTGCCCGCACCCTCCACCTGCTTGGGCACGCGGGGAGCCACGGCACACATCAGCTCGTAGCCCAGTGTGCCGGCAGCAGCGGCTACCTCGTCGATGGGCAGCACGGCGCCATTGCTGGCGCGACCCCAGAGCGTGACCTCGCTGCCCAGTCTGGCCTTGGGAACGGGGCTCAGGTCCACAGCCATCATGTCCATGCTGACGCGGCCCAGCGTGCGGGTGCGCACACCGTCCACCAGCACGGGCGTACCCGTGGGGCAGACGCGCGGGTAGCCGTCCGCATAGCCGCAGGCCACCACGCCCAGGCGCAGCGGTCCGTCGCATTGAAAACGCGAGCCGTAGCCCACGGTGTCGCCGGCATGCAGCTCCTGTGTGCCGATGATTTTTGACGACAGCGTCATGGTCGGCTCAAGACCCCAGTGAGCCGCATCATGGGTGGGAAAGTCTGGCGAGCTGCCGTAGAGCACGATGCCGGGGCGCACCCAGTCGCAGCGCACATTGTTTTCATCACCATGCAGCAAGGTGGCTGCGCTGTTGCTGACGCTGCGCTCGCCGGGCAGGTCCAGCGTGGTTTCGTGAAAGACCCTGAGCTGGTGATCCATGCCATGCTCCACATCGGCATCGCTGAAGTGGGTCATGAACGAGATCTCGTCGACCTGGGGCAACGCGTTCAGCCGCGCATAAGCCGCACGAAAACGCTCGGGTGTAAAGCCCAGCCGGTTCATCCCGCTGTTCATCTTGAGAAAGACACGGTGGCCGACCTGGGTCTTGTGGGCGGCCAGCCAGTCGATCTGCTCGTCGCAGTGCACTGCATGCCAGATGCCCAGACGCGAGCAGATTTCCAGGTCGCGCAACTCAAACACGCCTTCGAGCAGCAGGATGGGGCCGCGCCATCCCAGATTGCGCACGCGCTGGGCCTCATCGAGGTCCAGCATGGCAAAACCGTCCGTCGCTCGCAGACCCTCAAACACGTTTTCGATACCGTGGCCATAAGCGTTGGCTTTGATCACGGACCACAATTTGGCATCAGGGACGGCTTGCCGTACCCGCTCCAGGTTGTGGCGAACGGCTTCAGGATGGATGGTGGCAGTAATGGGACGAGGCATGGTTTTTCTCAATCAGACCAGTGGGATTCTGGCACTGTCAGCTGGAGCCTGCGTGATATAACCGCCAGTCACTTGCCACGGGGTCTATTATTTCCTTGGCATCGGTCCGTCCGGTGCCAGTTACAGCTAATTCATGAAGCGCGGTTTCTACACCATCATGTCAGCGCAGTTTTTCAGCTCGCTGGCAGACAACGCCTTGTTTGTGACCGCTGTAGAGCTGTTGCGTGCCAATGGTGCCCCCGAGTGGCAACGTGCTGCCCTGGTGCCCATGTTCGCCCTGTTCTATGTGGTCCTGGCCCCCTTTGTCGGAGCCTTTGCGGACGCCTTGCCCAAGGGCCGGGTCATGTTCATCAGCAATGCCATCAAGGTGATGGGCTGTCTGATGATGCTCTTCGGCCATCATCCCCTGATCGCCTATGCCGTCATCGGGCTGGGCGCGGCCGCCTATTCGCCGGCCAAGTACGGCATCCTGACCGAGCTGCTGCCGGCCTCCCAACTGGTCAAGGCCAATGGCTGGATCGAGGGGCTGACCATCACCTCCATCATTCTGGGCGTGCTGGTGGGCGGCCAACTGGTGGGGCCGACCGTTTCCCAGCATCTGCTGGGCTTTGACTTCCCGTATTTCAATACTGGCGTGGACACCCCTGCCGAGGCCGCAATTGCCCTGCTGATTCTGATCTACGTCGTTGCGGCCTGGTTCAATCTGCATATTCCGTTGACGGGCGTGGCCATGCGCCCGCTGCGCGAAGACCCGAACAAGAGCCTGGTTGCCAATCTGCTGGGCCTGCTGCCCGACTTCTGGCAGTGCAGCAAGCGCCTGTGGGCCGACAAGCTGGGCCAGATTTCGCTGTCCACCACCACGCTGTTCTGGGGGGCTTCGGGCAATTTGCGCTATATCGTGCTGGCCTGGGGGGCCGCTGCCCTGGGTTACAGCACCACCCAGGCTTCGGCCCTGGTGGGGGTGGTTGCAATAGGTACGGCCGTCGGTGCAGTGCTGGCATCCATGCGCATGCGCCTGGACAACGCCACGCGTGTGATTCCCCTGGGCGTGCTCATGGGCCTGCTCGTGGTCTGCATGATCTTTATCGACAATCTCTGGGTGGCCGTGCCCTTTCTCATTCTGCTTGGCGGTTTGGGCGGTTTTCTGGTCGTTCCCATGAATGCGCTGCTGCAGCATCGCGGCCATAATCTCATGGGCGCGGGCCGCTCTATTGCGGTGCAGAACTTCAACGAGCAACTGGCTATTCTGGCCATGGGCGGCTTCTACAGCCTGTCCACCAAGATGGGGCTGACTGCCTTTGGTGCGATCACGGTATTCGGTCTGCTGGTTGCCGCTAGCATGGTGCTGATCGGCATCTGGCACTGGAATAATTGCAGAAGGCACCCGGCAGAGGTTGAAAAGCTGCTGGAAGTCGCCCGCCGCGACTGCCATTGAAGCTCTGCAGCTGGCGCCGACAAGCTGCATTCACTACACGATCAATAGCTTCTAACGCTTGCAGAGCAAACGTTAGAAGCCTTTTTTATGCATAGTCCACTGCCTGTATTTGCGCTGCTGCTCAATGCCCTGATCTGGGGCTTGTCATGGTGGCCGTTTCGTCTCATGCATGAGGCCGGACTGCATCCGCTGTGGGCCACGGCAGCGATGTATGCACTGGTGCTGGCCGGTCTGCTGATACTGCGCCCGGCCAGCCTCAGGCAGGCCTGGCAATACCCGGTGCTCCTGCTGCTGGCTGCCAGTTCGGGCCTGAACAACGTGGCTTTCAACTGGGCCGTGACCGTGGGCGACGTGGTGCGCGTCATCCTCTTGTTCTATCTCATGCCGGCCTGGGCGGTGCTGCTGGCCTGGAGGCTGCTGGGCGAAAAGCCCACGTCCATGGCGCTGCTGCGCCTGTTGCTGGCCTTTGGCGGTGTGGTGCTGGTGTTGCTGCCCGCCGATGCCTCGCTCTCCGGGTTGTTTGCCGGTCTCACCCTGGCCGATGCGCTGGCCGTGTTTGGCGGCTTCATGTTTGCACTGACCAATGTGTTGCTGCGCCGCTTTCAAGGCATTCCGGCCCAGGCCCGCATGCTGGCCATGTTTGCCGGCTGCATGAGCATGGGCCTGCTGACCGCCTTGAGCGCCAGCAGCGCTGGCATGGTGCCGGGCTTTCCTGCTTTTGATGGCAGTTGGGCCTTTCTCGCACTTGGCTTGGCCGTGGTTTTGATGTTTGGCAACTGGGCTCTGCAATTTGGCGCAGCGCGTCTGCCCTCGGGCGTGACCTCGGTGGTCATGCTGTCGGAAGTGGTGTTTGCCAGCATCTCCTCGGTGCTCATCGCCCACGAGCAGCTCAGCGCACGCACGCTGGCCGGCGGTGCGCTCATCATGGGAGCAGCCTTGCTGGCCACCTTGGGCAGAGCCCTGAAAAAATAGCCCAAACCACATCAAGGACACCGAGGAAGGGCCTGGGCCGGCCGCGCCGCCCCGCACCGAAGGTGTCGTCCCCCTCCCGAAGAGAGAGGGGGAAGGCGGGGCCGCCCAGGCGCACAGCGCCTCAGGGGGTCACATCAGCTTCCCCGCCAGGATCAGGTATCCGGGTACCCAGCCCGTGAGCACGCCCTGGGCAATGCACAGCCAGCCCGTGGGGCGTTCAATGCTTTTCCTGAGGGCCAGCAGAGCAAAGAACAAGGCCCAGAGTACGGCCCAGGCGGCCCAGTTGACGCCCATCCACCAGTCCAGCCCCGAGCTGGCGCTGGTCAGCGTATCGAGGGCGACGGGAACAGCGGTGATCGCCACGAACAGGCTGAACCAGCCCAGACCTCGGCCGTCGGCACCGCTGAAGCGATTGAAAGCCACCCAGAGATAGGTGAAGGCGAACAGCAGGGTCAGAGCGCCGCTCTTGACCGATGCCGCGTCGGCCGCCGGGCCGAAGATGCTGGCCAGACCGATGCATAGCGACACCACCCCGGTGAAGATATTGATGACCCAGATTTCCTTGTCGGCAATCTTGCCCAGCATCCACAGGCCGTTGAGAAACAGCACCGCACCCACATAAAACAGCGACAAACCCAACCACATACACGCTCCTTGGCTGCAGGCCGGTGCAGCGCGGCGAGGATTGTGGGGCCGAGCGGGGCGGGGCGGAACCCTGGACGAACGCAAAAGAGTCTTGCGCCGTGGGTCGGGAATGGGCTCAGAAACCCTCGTCCCGACCGCCGCGCAGGCGGCGGTACAGCGTTCCGCGCGAGATGCCCAGGGCGCGCGCTGCCTGGGAGACATTGCCGCCATGCTGGTCCAGCGTCTCCCGGATCAGCTGCGCGCTGTGCTCGCGCAGCGTCGCTAGAGGCTGCGCCTCGGCGACGGGCGTTGCTTCGGTGGTTGCGGGGCAGGCCAGGTCTTCCGCGCTGCTGGTGTCCAGGTGCGAGCCAAGGCCGTTCGAGGTTTGCAGCTGCGCCTGCATCCAGACGCCCAGGCCGCTGGCCAGGCGCAGCGGCGCGGGGCCGGGCTGGCCGCTCAGTTGCAGCAGGCGCGATAGATCATGGCCCAGCAGTTCCTGCGCGCTGCACGCTGTATCCAAGGGCTGGCCGATGAGCTGGGCGGCGGTGCCGTTCATCCAGGCGACGCGGCCATCGGCAGCCACACCCATCAGCGCCTGCAGCGGCGTGTGCAGCAGGGCTGGCGTCACTTGAAAGCGCAGCACCAGATGCTCGTGCGACTGAGCCTGCAGCAAGGTGTTTTCGATGGTCGTGGCGTACATGCCGACCACGGGAGCGGCATCGAAGCTGAAATGCTGTTCCTCCACCATCAGATTGAGCACCCCGGCCAGGCGGCCGTGCACGTCGCGTATGGGTGCTGCTGCGCAGCGGAAGGCGTGCAGCTCGTCGAAATAGTGCTCGCCGTTGGTGACGGTGCAGGCCTGGCCGGTGGCGGCGACGATGCCCGGTGCGTTCGTGCCCATGGCCTGCTCGGACATGTTCAGGCCGACCCGCTCGTCACGGGGCCGCATGGATGCCGGGGAGACATGGAGCACGATGCCCTTGTCGTCCGTCAGCATCACGCGCGTGCCGGTGCCCGCTAACGCCTGCTCCAGGGTCGGCAGCTCGTGCTGCAATGCCTGCAGCAGGCCGCGGCAGCGCTCCTGCGTGGCATGCAGCCGGCTGGGGCTGACCGGAGCCAGAGCCAGCCGCCGTCCATTGCAGTGCTGGCGCTGGCTGCGTAGCCAGGACTGGATGACCGCCTCGCTGACCAGTCCCGAGGGGCGTATGCCGGCCTCGAAGAACTGGCGGCGAGCCTGCAAGGCCCGCTCTGCCCCGGTGCTCGAGAAGCACTGCTGTAGCGCGTCCATCGCGCGTGGCTCATCAACGTTCATGTCATGTCCAGGCTGTCCGCAGGAGCGGTCAATGTGTTCCGCAATGGAACAGTTCTAGCCTGGGGAAATCCCGATCATGAAGAAAAACAGGCGATACACCATGCTTTGCGGCATAGCAATCACAACAGGAGACCTCGATGAAACGGCTGATCGACAACTCTCATGGACGGCCCGGTCGCATGGCCTGGACGCTGGCCGCCTGCCTGGGCAGCGCAGCGGCCCTCGCGCAAGCCGACCCCGCGGCGCAGGCCGCGGCCGCCGTGCAGCGAGTCGATGGCGCTTTCATCCGCGCCAATGCCGCCAAGACGCCCGACTGGCCCACCATCGGCGTGGACTATGCCGAGACCCGCTACAGCCGCCTCGATCAGATCAATGCCGCCAACGTCAAGGACCTGGGCCTGGCCTGGTCGTACAACCTCGAATCCACGCGCGGCGTGGAGGCCACGCCTGTGGTCGTGGACGGCATCATGTACGTCAGTGCCTCGTGGAGCGTTGTGCACGCCATCGACACTCGTACCGGCAACAGGATCTGGACCTATGACCCGCAGGTCGACCGCAGCACCGGCTTCAAGGGGTGCTGCGACGTCGTCAACCGTGGCGTGGCACTGTGGAAGGGCAAGGTCTTTGTGGGTGCCTGGGATGGCCGCCTGATCGCGCTCGATGCCGCCACCGGCAAGGAGGTCTGGCAGAAAAATACCTTCGAGGGGCAAAAGGGGTCGCTGACCATCACGGGTGCGCCGCGCGTGTTCAAGGGCAAGGTCATCATCGGCAACGGCGGCGCCGAATATGGCGTGCGCGGCTACATCACGGCCTATGACGCCGAGACCGGCGAGCAGAAATGGCGCTGGTTCAGCGTGCCCGGCGATCCGTCCAAACCCTTTGAGGACGAATCCATGAAACGCGCCGCCAGGACCTGGGATCCCAGCGGCAAATGGTGGGAGGCCGGCGGCGGCGGCACCATGTGGGACAGCATGACCTTCGATGCCGAGCTCAACACCATGTACGTGGGCACGGGCAACGGCTCGCCCTGGTCGCACAAGGTGCGCAGCCCCAAGGGCGGCGACAACCTGTATCTGGCTTCCATCGTGGCTCTGGATCCCGACACCGGCAAATACAAGTGGCACTACCAGGAAACGCCGGGCGACAACTGGGACTACACCTCCACCCAGCCCATGATCCTGGCCGACATCAAGATCGCCGGCAAGCCGCGCAAGGTCATATTGCATGCGCCCAAGAACGGCTTCTTCTTCGTGCTCGACCGCACCAACGGCAAGTTCATCTCGGCCAAGAACTTCGTGCCTGTGAACTGGGCCAGCGGCTACGACAAGAACGGCAAGCCCATGAACATTGCCGCGGCACGCGACGGCAGCAAGCCCCATGACGCGGTTCCCGGCCCTTATGGCGCGCACAACTGGCACCCCATGTCCTTCAACCCCCAGACTGGCCTGGTGTATCTGCCTGCGCAGAACGTGCCCGTCAATCTGATGGACGACAAGAAGTGGGAGTTCAACCAGGCCGGACCGGGCAAGCCCCAGTCGGGAACGGGCTGGAACACGGCCAAGTTCTTCAATGCCGAGCCGCCCAAGAGCAAGCCTTTTGGCCGCCTGCTGGCCTGGGACCCGGTTGCGCAAAAGGCTGCCTGGAGCGTGGAGCATGTCTCGCCCTGGAACGGCGGCACGCTGACCACGGCAGGCAATGTGGTGTTCCAGGGCACGGCCGATGGCCGCCTTGTGGCCTATAACGCGACCAGTGGCGAAAAGCTGTGGGAAACGCCCACGGGCACCGGTGTGGTGGCCGCGCCCAGCACCTATATGGTGGACGGCAAGCAGTATGTCTCGGTGGCCGTGGGCTGGGGCGGTGTCTACGGCCTGGCTGCGCGCGCCACCGAGCGCCAGGGGCCGGGCACGGTCTATACCTTCGTCGTGGGCGGCAAGGCCAGGATGCCGGAATTCGTGGCCCAGCGCACAGGCCAGTTGCTGCAGGGCGTGAAATACGACCCCGCCAAGGTCGAGGCCGGCACCATGCTGTACGTGGCCAACTGCGTGTTCTGTCATGGCGTGCCTGGCGTGGACCGCGGTGGCAATATTCCCAACCTGGGCTATATGGACGCGAGCTATATCGAGAACCTGCCCAGCTTCGTCTTCAAGGGCCCGGCCATGGCGCGCGGCATGCCGGACTTCACGGGCAAGCTGTCGGGCGATGACGTGGAGTCCATCAAGGCCTTCATCCAGGGTACGGCGGACGCCATCCGGCCCAAGCCCTGAAGCCTGCACTTCACCACGCCGGAGCGCCGGTACGCCGGCCCGCCGGTGCGCCCGAGCCACGCACCGGCGGGCCCAGATCGCAAACATCTTCTTTTGACTCGATACCAAGGAAATAGCCTCATGCAAGACCATCTGCAGTTCTATATCGACGGCCAATGGGTGAATCCGGTCAGCCCGCGCAGCCTGGAGGTCATCAATCCCTCCAACGAGCAAGCCATTGCCCGCATCAGCATGGGCTCGGCCGCCGACGTGGACAAGGCCGTGGCCGCCGCGCGTCTCGCCTTCGAGAGCTACTCGCGCACCAGCCGCGAAGAGCGCCTGGCCCTGCTGGCCAAGGTGCTGGAGGTCTACCAGAGCCGCTACGGCGACTTTGTGCAGACCATCTCGCA
The DNA here is from genome assembly GCF_016772095.1 of Comamonas sp. NyZ500. Classification (NCBI taxonomy): domain Bacteria; kingdom Pseudomonadati; phylum Pseudomonadota; class Betaproteobacteria; order Burkholderiales; family Comamonadaceae; genus Comamonas; species Comamonas sp. NyZ500. Next base: position 207,963 of record NZ_JAEIJE010000005.1, read on the forward strand.
GGAGATGGGGGCGCCGCTGTGGCTGTCCAAGGCGGCACAGGCCGCCATGGGCGTGGCCCATCTGAGCTCCACCATCGAGGTCCTCAAGAACTTCGCCTTCGAACATGTGCAGGGCAGCACGGCCGTCGTGCATGAGCCCGTGGGCGTGGTCGGAATGATCACGCCCTGGAACTGGCCCATCAACCAGATCATGTGCAAGGTCGCCCCGGCCCTGGCCGCTGGCTGCACCATGGTGCTCAAGCCCTCGGAGGTCGCCCCGCTCAATGCCCTGCTCGTGGCCGAGGTGCTGCACGAGGCGGGCGTGCCGGCCGGCGTCTTCAACCTCGTCAACGGCGACGGCCCCGGTGTGGGCGAGGCCATGTCCTCCCACCCCGGCATAGACATGATGACCTTCACGGGCTCCACGCGCGCGGGCATTGCCGTGGCCAAGGCCGCGGCCGACAGCGTCAAGCGTGTGGCCCAGGAATTGGGCGGCAAGTCTGCCAACATCGTGCTGGATGACGCCAACCTGCAAAAGGCCGTGACCCAGGGCGTGCAGGCGGTGCTGATGAATTCGGGCCAGAGCTGCAACGCACCCACGCGCATGTTTGTGCCGCGCGCCCTGCATGGGCAGGCCGTGGAGATCGCCCGTAGCGTCGCCGGCGCAGCGACCGTGGCCGATGCGCTGGCCGAGGGCATGCACATGGGCCCCGTGGTCAGCGAGGCGCAATGGGGCAAGATCCAGGCCCTGATCCGCAAGGGCATTGAAGAGGGGGCGACCCTGGTGGCGGGCGGAACAGGCCGCCCCGAAGGGCTGGTCCAGGGCTACTTTGTCAAACCCACGGTGTTTGCCGACGTGAGCAATGACATGAGCATTGCGCGCGAGGAAATCTTCGGTCCTGTGCTGGTGATGATTCCCTACGATGACGAGGAAGACGCCATCCGCATGGCCAACGACACGGTGTACGGCCTTTCGGGCTATGTGCAATCGGGCAGCCTGGAGCGTGCGCGCAGCGTGGCCGCGCGCCTGCGCACAGGCATGGTCCACCTCAACGGCGCGGGGCCTGACTTCAATGCGCCGTTCGGCGGCTACAAGCAGTCAGGCAATGGCCGTGAATGGGGCGAGCACGGTTTCCGCGATTTCCTCGAAACCAAGGCAGTCATGGGCTACGGCGCGGCCTGATCTATTCAAAATCAATAGCTGCTGGTGCATGTCTGGTAAGCGCCAGCAGCTATTTTTACTGAATATTCTGCTGACGGCGACGCGCGCGTTCCAGCTGCTGTACGACCTGGCGCGGATTCATGCCGTACATCTCGGCGAACTCTTGCTCCGAAGTCTGGCCGCTGAGCTGGAAGGAGCGCAGCAGCGCCTCGTCCTTGGCGGCGCGGGCATCGGCCTCGGCCAGGGCATCTACTACCAGGGCGTTGGTCTTTTCGTCACGGCCCTGCACGCGCTCGGCGTATTCCTCGCGCGTGAGACCGGAGGCTTCGTAGGCGATGACGATGCGGTTGCGCAGCTTGGGCGTCAGGTCTTCCTGCGTGCGCTGCTGGCGGCGGCGGAAGACTTCGATCAGCGCGTGGTGAACATGCTCGGGCAGAGTGGCTTCCACGGGCTGACCGCTCAGGTCATGGCGCTGCTGACCGCTGGCCATGGCCGCCAGATAGCGACCGGAGCGGGTGTGCTGCTGCAGCGCGCTCTTGAGCGCGTCCTTGTCCAGCTCCGGGTGGGCGGCCAGCAGGTCTTCAAAAATGCCGCGCTTGAAGGGCAGCAACTGTTCGCCGAACAGGGCCGGGTGCCACTGTGCCAGCTGCTCCAGCAAGGGGTGTTGCGGACGTGGGGCCTGCGGGGCGGCTTTGGCTGCGGGAGCCGGGTTCTGGCGGCCACGGCCGCCTCGGCGCGAGCGTGAGCCGGGCTGCGAGTCCTGCACGCTGTGCTGCGATGCCGCTTGCGAGGCTTTCTGCTCTTGTGATTCAGACACGATTTCAGTCATGGCAAAGCCCGTGGGCCTGGGAAAACAAAACCCCCAATCATGCCAGCATTGCAAACTGCAGTGGCATGCGGGGGTGTCAGCCGGCGGCCAGGGCCTGATCCAGCAGCTCCACCCAATGCATGACCGGGACCTCGGTGCCGTTTTGCAGATGGACGATGCAGCCCATATTGGCCGAGAGAATTGCTGCGGGCTTTTCTGGGGCGAACGGCTCGTCCAGTGCGGCGATCTTGCGGTCGCGCAGCTGGTGCGAGATTTCAGGCTGCAGCACCGAGTAGGTACCTGCAGAGCCGCAGCACAGATGGGATTCGGTGCGCGCCACGCGCAGATCGAACCCCAGCTCGCGCAGGCCCGCTTCCACGCCGCCGCGCAGCTTCTGCCCATGCTGCAGAGTGCAGGGCGGGTGGTAGGCCACGGGAGCCCGGGGCACCGTGATGCGGTCCTTGAGCTTATCCACCAGCTCGGGCAGCATGTTGGGCAGCAGTTCGCTGAGGTCGCGGGTCAAGGCGCTGATGCGCGCGGCCTTGTCGGCGTATTGCGGCTCCAGCCGCAGCAGATGGCCGTACTCCTTGACGGTGACGCCACAGCCCGAGGCGTTCATCACGATCGCCTCGACCTCGCCGCGCTCCACCAGCGGCCACCATGCGTCGATATTGGCGCGCATCTGGGCCTTGCCGCCGTCCTGGTCGTTGAGGTGGAATTTCACCGCGCCGCAGCAGCCGGCCTTGTCGGCAATCACGGTCTGCACTCCTACGGCATCCAGCACGCGGGCCGTGGCGTAGTTGATGCGGGGCATCATGGCCGGCTGCACGCAGCCTGCCAGCAGCAGCACCTTGCGCGCATGTTCCCGTGAGGGCCAGGCTCCGGCCTCCTGGGCGGCCGGAATTTTTTCGCCTAATGACTCCGGCAACAGACCTTTGACGGCGCGGCCCAGCTTCAGCGCGGGGGCGAACAGCGGGGAATTCATGCCCTCCTTGAGCAGCCAGCGCTGCAGCTTCTCGCCCGTCGGGCGCTCGACCTGTTCATCGACGATCTTGCGGCCGATATCGACCAGATGGCCGTACTGCACGCCGCTGGGGCAGGTGGATTCGCAGTTGCGGCAGGTCAGGCAGCGGTCCAGGTGCAGCTGCGTGGCCCGCGTGGGTGTCTGGCCTTCGAGCACTTGCTTGATCAGATAGATGCGGCCGCGCGGGCCGTCCAGCTCGTCGCCCAGGGTCTGGTAGGTGGGGCAGGTGGCGGTGCAAAAGCCGCAATGCACGCATTTGCGCAAGATGGCTTCGGCTTCCTGGCCTTCTGGCGTGGCACGGTATTCGGGCGCGAGATTGGTTTGCATGGGGTGCTGTCCTTGTTCTTACCAATGCGCCGAGAGACGGTTCACATTGAGAATGCCGGCGGGGTCGAAGGCCTGCTTGAGCCGGGCATGCAGCTGTGCCGATGTGCGGCCGGCCGGGCTGACCTGTGCATGCGTATCGAGATCGCTGTTGGCGCTTGTCTGATTGGCGTCCTCGGCTCTGAAAAGAGAAGCGGACCCGCCGGCGGCCTGCGCGAGTTGCTGCAAGGCTGCGGCGGCCGAACGCGGGGCCTGCACCCAGCGCTGAGCTCCATGCCAGTCGATGAACGGGCCTGCTGCACCTTGCGGCAGCTGCAGCGGCGCCGTGGTCGCAGGAACGGACAGACGCCACAGACAATGATCGGCAGCGCGCTGCTGGAACCAGGGCAGGCTCAGATCGCGGCTGGCGCTCCAGTCGGCGGCAACGACGTCGCTGTCCAGCCGCTCGCCGCCCAGGCGCAGCGTGGCTGCCTGAACGGCGGCACGGGCGCCGCGCAGTCGCAGATACAGCGTGCCCTTTCCGTCTTCTTCCAGCCAGTTGCTGGCATTGAGCGGCAGAGGCTGGCCGCCCCAGTGATTGAGCCAGTCCAGAGCCTGCTCCTGGCTGCAGCTATCAAAGCGCAGCGTGGCCTCGGCCGGAGCCACGGGCAGGACCTTGAGGCTGATCTCGGTGATCAGGCCCAGCGTGCCCCAGCTGCCCGTCATCAGGCGCGAGATGTCATAGCCGGCCACATTCTTCATGACCTGGCCGCCGTAGCGCAGCAGCTCGCCCTGGCCGTTGATCATCTCCAGGCCCAGCACGAAGTCGCGTACTGCGCCAACGCTGGCACGCGACGGACCGGACAGGCCTGCGGCGACCATGCCGCCCACGGTGCTGGCGGTGCCGAAGTGCGGCGGCTCGAAAGCCAGACACTGGCCCTGGCTGGCCAATGTTGCCTCCAGCTCGGCCAGCGGCGTGCCGGCGCGAACGGTCACCACCAGCTCGCTGGGCTCGTAGCTGACGATACCGCTGAGCGTGCGCGTGGATAGCGGCTCGCCCTGCAGACGCAGGCCGTAGAAGTCCTTGCTGCCGCCGCCGCAGATGCGCAGCGGGGTCTTGTCACTGGCAGCGGCGCGAATGCGCTCGCCGAGCTGATTGATTTGGCTGGTGGCTGAATCCATGGCCTGCATGGTAGCCGGGGCGCCCCCGGGGCAGGAAGGCCTGGTCTTTGATTTTTTTGAAAAGCAGGTGTGAATAAAAAAGCCCCGCAGTTCGCACTGCGGGGCAACGTAATGAAACTGAACTTGCGAAGAGCCTGCCGCTTAACGGGTGTAGGCCACCTCACCGTGAGAAGTGATGTCCAGGCCCTGGCGTTCGGACTCTTCCGAGACACGTAGACCCACGGTCAGATCGGCAATCTTGTAGGCCAAGAAGGAGACCACGCCAGACCAGACGATGGTCACCAGCACGCTCTCGACCTGCACCCACAGCTGATGCGCCATGTTGTAGCCCTCGGGTTCGATACCGCCCAGGCCCTTGGCGCAGAACACGCCGGTCAGGATAGCACCCAGGATACCGCCGACGCCGTGGACGCCGAACACGTCGCAGACGTCGTCAACCTTGAGCAGGCGCTTGAGGCCGGAGACGCCCCAGAAGCACAGAGGGCCGGCGATGATGCCCATGACGATGGAGCCCATGGGGCCGACAAAACCGGCGGCGGGGGTGATGGTCACCAGACCGGCCACGGCACCCGAGGCAGCGCCCAGCATGGAGGCCTTGCCGCGCAGCAGCGCTTCGGCCACGATCCAGGAGATGGCGGCAGCGCCGGTCGCGAGGATGGTGTTGATGAAGGCCAGGCCGGCAGCGCCATTGGCGGCACCGGCAGAGCCGGCGTTGAAGCCGAACCAGCCCACCCACAGCAGGGAAGCACCCACCATGGTCAGCGTCAGGCTGTGAGGGGGCAGGGCTTCCTTGCCGAAGCCGATGCGCTTGCCCAGCATGTAGGCACCCACCAGACCGGCCACGGCGGCGTTGATGTGCACTACGGTGCCGCCCGCGAAGTCCAGCGCGCCGTCTGCACCCAGCAGACCGCCGCCCCACACCATGTGGGCCATGGGGATGTAGCTGAAGGTGAACCACAGCACGGAGAACACGATCACGGCCGCGAACTTGATGCGCTCGGCAAACGCTCCCACGATCAGCGCCACGGTGATGGCGGCGAAGGTGGACTGGAAGGCCACGAACACATATTCGGGGATGGTCTTGAGCATGGACGACAGCGTGTCAGGCGTGATGCCCATGAGGAACAGCTTGTCGAAGCCCGCGAAGAACTTGCCCTCGCCGCCAAAGGCCAGCGAGTAGCCGTAGATGGCCCACAGCACGGTGATCAGCGAAAAGATCACGAAGACCTGGGCCAGCACGGACAGCATGTTCTTGCTGCGCACCAGGCCGCCATAGAACAGCGCCAGGCCGGGGATGACCATCAGGATCACCAGCATGGTCGAGGTCAGCATCCAGGCGGTGTCGCCGGCGCTCAGGGTGGGCACGGCCTCGGCCGCTGCTTCGGCCACAGGCGCTGCGGCGGCGGCAGCCGTTGCAGCTTCCTGGGCAAAGCCGGTGGCGCCGGCAGCCAGCAGGCCCAGTCCCAGGCCTGCGCTCAATAGTTTCTTGATCATGGCAATCTTTCTCAAAACGGTTCCAGAGAGACTGGGCCTTTACAGGGCCGCGTCGCCGGTTTCTCCTGTACGGATACGGATCGACTGCTCCAGCGCCTGCACAAAAATCTTGCCGTCGCCGATCTTGCCGGTACGGGCTGCGCCCTCGATGGCGTCGATGGCGGCATCGACCAGATCGTCGGCAATCGCGGCCTCGATCTTCAGCTTGGGCAGAAAGTCCACCACATACTCGGCACCGCGGTACAGCTCGGTGTGGCCCTTCTGACGGCCAAAGCCCTTGACTTCGGTCACGGTGATGCCTTGAACACCGATTTGGGAAAGAGCTTCACGCACTTCGTCGAGCTTGAAGGGTTTGATGATGGCGATCACCATTTTCATGACGGGCTCCTGAAAAATTAGAAAGTCTTGGAGAGCGTCAGGATCAGACGCGCCTTGTTCACATCGCCGAAGTAGGCCTTCTTGTTGGCGCCGGTCACCGCTGCACCTGCAGAGAAGCCGTCGCCCAGGTCATAGGCACCACCGACGCTGTAGTCCACATAGTTGGGAACGCCCAGGTCCTTGATGTCGCTGGAGAAATGGGTGTAACCAACTGATGCTTTCAGTGTCACCTTGGGCATCACTTCCTGGCTGTAGGAGAACTGCAGATAACCGGTGTTGCGGCCCTTGAGACCCGAGCCCGCCTTGGCGCCGGCCCAGCCGAAGTAGTCCTTGGACACCGTGTGCGAGTACTTGGCCGTGAACGGGCCGTAGGTGCCGGAGCCATAGATCTCGGTGGTGTTGCCGTTGGCGTTGCCCGAGTACACATAGGTCAGCATGCCCACATCCCAGTCCACATCGGCGGCCTTGAACTTGTAGCCGCCGTAGAAGTCGGTTTCCAGCGAGTTGCCGGGCAGCCAGTCCACGGAGGAGTTCCAGTTGCCGACGTAGAAGCCGCTGTCGCCGAACGTGTAGTCAAAACCGCCTTGCAGCGCGGGCTTGACGGCCTTGCTGCGGCTGGCGTCCTGATCCTGACCACGGAACTTGTAGTTGGTGGTCAGGGCAACGTTGGCGGAGAGCTGGGCATGGGCCCACATGGGGGCGACAACGGCGCAGGCCAGGGCGGCAGTCTTGGCGAAAGTCTTGAAACGGCTTGCAGCGGGACTAGGCATTCAGGGTTCCTCCGGTTTGAAAATTTCGTGGCAAAAATCTCGGATGAACTCTCAAAGCACAGACCGTGCCAGTCTCTGCGGCGGCTGCGGCACGGTTCGCTGTCCAAGGCCCCAGAACAGGCAGCGGGCCATAGCTGCCCGGTACAAAAAGCTACGAGTTTTCACAATCACTGAGCGCAACTTTCGCCACCCGGTTTGCGGCCTGAACCGATTGCACCAGGATGGTGCGTTTTTGCAATGCACCGCCATGGCCCGGTTTTTATCCGGTTTTTTGCACCAAACAGGTGATTTGAAAGTGAGTGCATGCTCTTTGCTTGAGCGCGGACGCAAAAAAGCCCATCGCCTGTGCGATGGGCTTGCAGGCAGCGCTCAGTTCAGAAGCTGGCCTGCGGCAGGTCTGCCTTGGTGAACACCAGCGAGACCTTGGCTTCCTCGGGAATCGGCGGCAGCTCCTGATTCCAGTGCTCCCAGGCGCTGCGCAGCTCGGCCAGTTTCCGGGGCTCGCGATCACGCAGATTGGCGCGCTCGCGCGGGTCGCTGGCGATGTTGAACAGGTATTCGATGCCCTCGATCTGCAGATATTTCCAGTCGCCGCGTATCAAGGCCTTTTGCTCGCGGTGCTTCATGCGCCAGGCCAGGTCGCGTTCGGGCATCCAGCTTTGATCCTGCATCAGGGGCAGCAGGCTGATGCCGTCCAGCGGATAGTCGGCATGCGCGTCCACGCCCGCTGCAGCCAGGAAGGTGGCCGACCAGTCCATGGTCAGGCTGGGCGTGTCGCAGACGGCGCCGGCCGTCATGCGCGCCGGCCAGCGTGCCAGCAAAGGCACGCGGATGCCGCCTTCGAGCAGGTCCATCTTCTGGCCCACGAAAGGCCAGGTATTGGAGAAGCGCTCGCCGCCGTTGTCGCTGGTGAAGACGATGAGCGTGTTCTCGCTCAGGCCGTTCTCCTCCAGCGCGTCCAGCAGCCAGCCTATGCCTTCGTCCATGTGATGGATCATGCGCTGGTAGGTGTCGATGGAGCCGCCGTCGATATGCTTGCCCATGCCTTGCAGGCGCTCGGATTCGGCGCGGTCCTCGCGCGTCAGCCAGGGCCAGTGCGGGGCGCTGTAGTGCAGCGAGAGGTAGAAGGGCTGCTCGGCGCTCTGGCGCTTGACGAAGTCCACCGCGCGGCGGCTCAGCAGATCGGTGAGGTAGCCGTCTTCGGTGTGCGGCTCCTCGTTGGTCCAGAAGTCGGGGCGCCCGCGCGGGTCGCAGTGGGCGAAGTAGTCGGCGCCGCCGGCATGAAAGCCGTAGAACTCCTCGTAGCCCGACAGGCGCGGGCCGAAATGCGGGGGGTAGCCCAGATGCCATTTGCCGACCAGGGCCGTGGCGTAGCCGGCATCGCGCAGCAGCGAGGCCACCGTGGGGTGATCGGGCGGCAGGCCCAGCACCTTGTCGCCATGCACGCTGGCGATGGGTTCCTCGGCCGCACCGCGCAGGCGGTACTGCCAGCGGCCCGTGGCCAGCGCAAAGCGCGTGGGCGAGCACACCGAGGAGTTGGAGTAGCCGCGCGTGAAGCGCAGGCCCTGGGCGGCCATGGCGTCCAGGCGCGGCGAGACATCGGTGGCGTTGTTGTGCGCATCGCGCGCACCGGTGCAGCCCAGGTCGGCATAGCCGAGGTCATCGGCCAGGATGAAGATCAGATTGGGGCGGGAGTCGGTCATGGGAGATCGGGGAACATTCAAAAACAGGAGCTTCTATCGCTTGTTATGCAAGGATTCTGGATAGATTTGATGCTGAAAATGTTTGGTGGAAAGCGATAGATGCTCCTCAAATATCAGGGCTTAAAGCCCGAGCGCTGCACCACCGGCGCCCATTGCGCGCGGTAGGCCTTGAGCATTCTTTCCGTGTCCTGCGCGCTGCTGACCACGGGCACCAGGTTGGAGGCGGCGAACTTCTGCTGCGTGTCGGCTTCCTTCATCACCTCCTGCACCAGTTGGGACAGGCGCTGCACCGTGGCCGGCGCCATGCTCTGCGGCGCGAACAAGGTGTTCCAGCCCGTGCCGACCAGGTTCAAGCCCAGCTCCTTGAGCGTGGGAATGCCGGGTGCCATGGTGCTGCGGCGCTCGCCCGAGGTGGCCAGCACGCGCAGCTTGCCTGCTTCGTGCTGGGCGATCTGGGTGTCTAGAGTGTCCACGGCGATGGGGACCTGCCCGCCCATCAGATCGGTGAGCAGCGGACCCGAGCCCTTGTAGCCCACGACCTCGACGGGCACCTTGGCGGTCTCGCCCAGCATCAGCGCAAAAAAGTGCGGCAGGCTGCCCGTGGCCGGCACGCCGAAATTGGCCTGCTGCGGATTGGCCTTGAGCCAGGCCAGCAGGTGCGGCAGCTCCTTCACGGGCACGGCGCTGGCCACGGCCAGGCCGAACTCGTAGCGGTTGACCTCGCTGATGGGGCGGAAGTCCTTTTCCGGCTCGTAGCCCGAGTCGGGAAACACCAGCGGCGCGACCACCATCACGGCGGGATTGGCCAGCAGCACGGCGGGCTGAGATGCGGGCGCGTTCTTCACGTACTGGGCCGACAGACGGCCGCCCGCGCCGGGCTTGTTTTCCACGATCACCGGGCTGCCAAGGCGGGCCTGCAGCCGGTCGGCCACGATGCGTGCCACGCGGTCGGTGGCACCGCCGGGCGGATAGCCGACCACCATGCGCAGCGGTGTCTTGCTGGGAAACAGGGCATGGCTCTCCTGGGCCTGCAGCGCGCCGCCGCCCAGCAAGCCTGCGCTCAGGCCGAGCCCCGCCGCGAGCTTGCCGAAGATTCTTCTTTGCATCGTCATGTCTCTCCTGGTCTGTGGTCCGCGCCGGTATCGGCTCGCGAATTCACACCATTAATGATTGGATACCGGGCAGTGTAGGTGGGCTCCGGCACCGGCCTGAAATGCTCAGATGGCCGGCGCCCGTGCCCGAGGCATCAATCGGGTTTCAGATTGATCTTGCGGGTCAGCGCTTCCCATTTGTCGGAGATCTCGCGCACCCTGGCCTGGGCCTGCTCGGGGCTGCTGCCCACCATTTCGATATCCACGGCCTTGACTCGCTCCTGCTGCTGCGGCGAGCGTATGGCGGCATCCATGGCTGCGAGAAAGCGCTTCTGGATCTCGGCAGGAACACCCTTGGGGGCGGCGAGCAACAGCCAGTAAGTGCCGTCGAAATCGGGGTAGCCCGACTCGGCAATCGTGGGCAATGTCGGCAGCAGCGGCGAGCGCGTGCGGCCCGAGGTGGCCAGGGCGGTGACGCGACCGCTCTGTATCTGTGGCAGCACCGTGGGTGCCGCCAGGAAGCCGCAGTTCACCTGGCCGCCCATGAGGTCCTGCATGGCCGGTGCCGGCCCCTTGTAGGGCACATGCACCATCTTCACGCCGGTACTGGACAGCAAGGACTCCATGACCAGATGACCGGGCGAGCCCGCGCCACCGGTGGCATAGGTCAGCTCGCGCGATTTGGCGGCCTCCAGCATGTCCTTGACGGACTTGAAGCCGAGGCCGGGGTTGCAGATCAGGGTCTGCGAGAACCTGGCGGCGGCGTTGAGCACCACGATGGCATCGCTGGAGTAGCCGATGTTCTTGTAGATATGCTTGTTGACGGTGAGCACCGGGTCCATGGCCCACAGCCAGGTGTAGCCGTCGGCCGGGGCTCGGGCGACCTCGGCCGCACCGATATTGCCATTGGCACCGGCCCGGTTTTCCACGATCACGGCTTGACCTAGCGCCTTTTGCACGGCCGCCGCCAGCGGGCGCACGGCGATGTCGGAAGGGCCGGCGGGCGGCGTGGGAACGATGATGCGTATGGGCTTGGCGGGCCAGTTGTCGGCAGCATGGGATGCCGTCAGAAGCGCGGCGGCCGCCAGCCCGGCCAGAGTGCGGCGGGCGATACGAGTGCAAGGCATGGTGTCTCCTGTCGTTTTCTTTGGAGCCACTGTAAGCAGTGACTCGATAATGGATCTAATCCATCATTCCTAGAGAAAACCCACAAAGACCCATGACCAAGGCGCAGCGCCACCCCTGGCGGCAGCCGTCCGAGCTGGACGATCTGTTCCTCTACCATCTGGCCCGCCTGATGAGTTCGGCCGGAACCATGGTGGTGCGCCTGTGCGAGGGCGGCTTCGGCATCACCCGGCGCGAGTGGCGCATGATCGGCCTGCTGGCCACCAAGGGTGCCATGCAACCCTCCAGGCTCGCAGAGCTGGCGCAGCTCGATCGCACGCGCACCTCGCGCACCATCTCCACGCTGATTGCCAAGGGACTGCTGCACAAGCAGGGCATGGCCGGCGACGGGCGCCAGGCCATGGTGCAGCTGACGGACGCCGGGCTGGCGCTGCACACCCAGCTGTTTCCGCAGATACAGGCGATCAACCAGGAGCTGCTCGGCGACGTCAGCGATGCCGAGCTTGAGGTGCTGTCCCAGGTGTTCGAGCGCGTGCGCAATCGGGCGGCGCTCATGCAGGAGCAGGGCAGCTTTCCCAAGGCCGAGCGCCGCCGTGGCCGGGCCGCGGGCAAACAGCCGGCCCGTGACGACGCCGCCGGCTGACGGCCTGTGCACACCCCTATTGCCTGTTTGAGCCGCCCGCGCATACGCTAGGCCCTACAGTCCGGCTTGAAGGGGAGGAGCGTGATGGGTCTGGCACTGGTTCAAAGTCGTGCACTGCTGGGCTTGCAGGCACCGGCTGTCACGGTGGAGGTCCATCTGGCCAACGGACTGCCTTCGTTCACCCTGGTGGGTCTGGCGGATGTGGAGGTCAAGGAGGCCCGCGAGCGCGTGCGCGCAGCCATCGTCAATGCAGGGCTGGAGTTCCCGAACAACCAGCGCATCACGGTCAATCTGGCTCCGGCGGATCTGCCCAAGGACTCAGGCCGCTTTGACCTGCCGATAGCGCTGGGCATTCTGGCGGCCAGCGGGCAGATCGATGCACAGCGGCTCGCCGATTATGAGTTTGCAGGAGAGCTGTCGCTGACCGGTGCCCTGCGCCCGGTACGCGGCGCCCTGGCTACTGCGCTGGCCCTGCAGCGTCAGCAACAGCGCGTGCGGCTGGTGCTGCCGCCAGACAGTGCGCTGGAGGCCGCCTTTGTGCCGGCCATCGAAGTCTTCGGCGCCGCGCATCTGCTGGATGTGGTCAGGCAGTTCATCGCGCATGACGCCACCCTGGCGGAGCAGGGCGATGGCGTGGAGGGCTGGCAGCGGGTGCACTCCAGACCTGCTGAAGCCTCTTTGCCGTCGCTGGATCTGCGCGAGGTGCGCGGCCAGATGCAGGCCAAGCGCGCGCTTGAAATTGCAGCTGCCGGCGCGCATGGTGTGCTGATGATCGGCCCTCCGGGCTCGGGGAAATCCATGCTGGCCCAGCGCTTTGCGGGCTTGCTGCCCGGCATGACCGATGAGGAAGCGCTCGAAGCCGCCGCCATTGCCAGCCTCAGCGGTCGTTTCACGCCGCAGTTGTGGCGTCAGAGACCGTTTGCCGCTCCCCATCACACGGCCAGCTCCATCGCCTTGGTCGGCGGCGGCTCTCCGCCCCGGCCCGGCGAGATTTCATATGCCCATTGCGGTGCGCTTTTCCTGGATGAGCTGCCCGAGTTCGCGCGCAGCGCTCTGGAAGCCCTGCGCGAGCCGCTGGAGACCGGGCGCATCACCATCGTGCGGGCCGTGCAGAGGGCGGAGTTCCCGGCCCGTTTCCAGCTGGTGGCAGCCATGAACCCCTGTCCCTGCGGCTTCTGGGGATCGCGCATCAGGGCCTGCCGCTGCTCGCCCGATCAGGTGGCACGTTATCAGGCACGCATCAGCGGTCCCTTGCTGGACCGTATCGATCTGCATGTGGAGGTGGCGGCACTGTCGCCCGAGGAGTTGCTGGCAGCGCCCGAAGGGGAGAGCAGCGCTGCCGTACAGCAACGCGTGAGCGCGGCCAGGGACAAGGCCTTGCAGCGCCAGGGCCTGCCCAATCATCAGTTGCAGGGGGCACAGCTCGACACACATCTGCAGCTGGAGCCCGAGGCGCTGACCTTTGCCCACAAGGCTGCAGCGCGCCTTGGCTGGTCGGCGCGCGGCACGCACCGGGCCTTGAAGGTGGCGCGAACCATTGCCGATCTGGCGGACTCGGATGCCATCACGCAAACCCATCTGGCCGAGGCATTGCAGTACCGCCGCGCGCTGATGCAGCCGTGATGTCCTGCCGCTCTCAGGCGGCAAGAGCCAGCGCCACGGGCTGTGCCCGTGTGGCTTGCGGATTGACACCCAGTACCTGCGCAAATGCATGCAGTGCCGGCGACCAGCCTTGTACGGCAGCGGTCACAAAACAGGTGTCGACAAAGGCCAGCTCCTGTCCGCTCCTGCCGGGCAGAGTCATCCAGTGCACGCCAAAGCGCTGCTGCTGGGCTTCGACCAGAGAGCGCGACAGCAGCGCATAGCCCATGCCGGCAGCCACGCAGCCGAGGATGGTGTCCAGCATGCCCAGCTCCATGATGCGTACCGCCGTCACGCCCATCGAAGCCATCAGCAGCTCGATCCGCTGGCGGTAGCTGCAGCCCTGGCGAAAGGCCAGAAACACGGAGCTGCTGAACTCTGCGGCGGTGGGGAAGCGCGTCAGCGGCTGTCCGCTGACCAGCACCAGCTCTTCACGAAATACCGGCCAGGATTGCAGCTCGTTTTGTGGTGCGGCACCGTTGATGAAGGCACAGTCGATGCGACCAGCCGCCAGCTCCATCAGCAATGCGGCGCTGGGCTGGGCGTCCAGCTCCAGGTCGATACCCGGATGCTGCCTGCGCAACTCGGCCAGCAGTGGCGGCAGACGCAGTGCGGCCGTGGTTTCCATCGAGCCTATGCGCAAGGCGCCCTTGACCTGGCCGGCGGCAAACTGCCGGGCTTGCAGCATGGCCAGCACCTGGTCATGGGACTGCAGCATCTGCCGCGCAGACTCCAGCAGCGTACGCCCGGCCGGAGTCGGAAAGACCGGGTTGGCCCGCATCAGCAGCTGCACGCCTGCTTCGTCCTCGAGCTTTTTGATATGGGCCGTGACATTGGATTGCACGGTGTGCAGAAGCTGGGCTGCGGCACCAAAGCTGCCGCTTTCGCAGACGGCTTCGAACATGCGCAGGGATTTGAGTTGCATATGCGGCTCCAATATCTCGAATTGAGATGCAAGTCATCATTTTGAATCATTGGACATGATCGAGTCGCAGCGTTTAGGCTTGATGCCAATTTCCTCTCCATAACCCGAGCTGTGATCGAACGCAAAGAGCTTCCCCTGCTGTTGACCGGCTTCATGGCCACCCTGAGCGGCGTCGGCCTGGCCCGTTTCGCCTATACCGCGCTGATGCCGCAGATGGTTCATGCGGGCTGGTTCAGCGGCGAGCAGGTGGCTTATCTGGGCGCCGCCAATCTGCTCGGCTATCTGATCGGCGCCCTGGTCGCCGCGCCGCTGGCCGAGCGCATGGGCGCGCTGCGCGTGCTGGTGATCTGCTGGGTGGCCGTGATGCTCAGCTTTGCCGGCTGCAGCCTGCCCCAGCCCATGGCCCTGTTCTTTGTCTGGCGGCTGATCTCGGGCATTGCCGGTGCCGCGCTGATGGTGCTGGGCCCGTCGGTGGCCATGGCTGCAGCAGCGCCGCAGCGCCGTGCCACGCTGGGCCCGCTGATGTTCTGCGGCATTGGCGTGGGCGCCTTGCTGGCCGCCACGCTGGTGCCCATGTTTGCGCGCAGCAGCCTGAGTGCCGTCTGGTGGGCGTTGACGGCGCTGTCTGCGCTGGCGCTTTACAGCGGTCGGCATGCTGCGCGCCAGATCCCGCTGCATGCACCGGTGGCGATCCAGCCCACGGCGGTCGCAGCCTCCAGCACAACGCCGTGGAGCCTGGCGGTGATTCTGGTGCTGGTCGCCTATGCCTGCGACGCCTTCGGCTTTGTGCCGCACACCGTGTTCTGGGTGGACTACCTGGATCGCGAGCTGCAGCTGGGCGGCGCCTATGCCTCGACGCAATGGGCATTCTTCGGGCTTGGCGCGATGGTCGGGCCGCTGTGTGCGGCCTACTGTGCCACGCGCTGGGGCTGGTGGGGTACGACCACGGGCGCCTATGCCCTCAAGGCCGTGGCCATCGGCCTGCCGCTGGCTTGGGCAGGTTTCGGCGGCCATGCGCTGTCGGGCTTTCTGGTGGGGGCGCTGTCGCCTGGCATGGCTGCCATCACCTCGGGCTATCTGATGCAGCTCATCGGCCCCGGCCAGCACAAGAAAATGTGGGGCTACGCCACGGCGGCATTTGCGCTGCTGCAGGCCAGCTCCGGCTATCTGATGGCATTTGTTTACGCCAGCAGCGGCAGCTATCGCCAGCTGTTCGTGCTGGGCTGCGCAGCGCTGGGCCTGGGGGCGCTGCTGGTGGCCTCAAGCCGCCTGGCCCGCACTGCGCAATGATCAGGATCGAGATGTGACAACCGGGAGACGCGCGATGAGCAAACTACCTTTGTGGATGACAGGCCTGGGTCTGCAGCATCCCATCATTCAGGCCCCGATGGCCGGGACCTCGACCCCGCAACTGGCGGCTGCCGTGAGCAATGCATACGCCCTGGGCTCTATCGGCATAGGCGCCTACGGCCTTGAGCAGGCGCGCCAGCATATCGAGCAGACGCGTGCGCTGACCGATCGCCCCTTCAACGTCAACCTCTTTTGTCACCGTGCGCCGGTAGCAGATGCCGAGCGCGAAGCGCAGTGGCTGCGCTATCTTGCGCCAGAGTTCGAGCGCTACGGCGCGTCCGTGCCGTCCGGCCTGCGCTGCATCTACGAGTCCGCACTGGGCAATGAGCGGTTGCAGGCAATGCTGCTGGAGCTGCGCCCCGCCGTGGTGAGCTTTCATTTCGGCCTGCCGGAGCAGAGTTTTGTCGATGCCTTGCGCGCCGCCGGCATCACCACGCTGGCCTGCGCCACCAGTCTCGATGAGGCGCGCCAGATTGAGCAGGCCGGGGTGGATGTGATCGTGGCCCAGGGCATGGAGGCGGGCGGCCATCGCGGCGCTTTCGTGCCCGAGCAGGACAGACTGATGGGGACTTTGGCGCTGGTGCGGCTGCTGGCGCGCGAGTCCCGTCTGCCCGTGGTCGCCGCTGGCGGCATCATGGACGGTGCAAGCATCGCTGCCGCTTTGCAGTTGGGAGCCTGTGCCGTGCAGATGGGAACGGCCTTCATCCTCTGCCCCGAATCCGCAGCCAGCCAGGCCTACCGCGCCGAGCTGCAAAGCGACAGCGCGCAGCACACGGCCATCACCGCCGCCATTTCCGGACGCCCTGCGCGCGGTATGTTCAACCGTCTGCACCAGCTGGGACGAGACTATGCGGGAGCACTGCCCGCCTATCCCATGGTGTATGACGCAGGCAAGGCGCTGCACCAGGTAGCCAGCGCGCAAGGCAGCAGCGACTATGCCGCACACTGGGCCGGCCAGGGCGCACCGCTGGCTCGCGCCATGCCAGCGGCCGAGCTCGTGCGCACGCTGGCGCAGGAGCTGGAGCAGGCGGAGCACGCCTGACCGGGCTTGAGCGGATATGCGGCGAGTCAGGAGTAACCATTTGATTTGATAGCTGTCATCGCTTGTAATGCATCAGATCTGTATTGTTTTCGCCAAAATTTGAATACTGACTTGCGATGACTGCTATGGTTTTAAATGTTGCAGCGAATGACCGATGCATCCTTTGAAGCGAACAGACGTCGCACCGCATCGGCACGCCGCGTCAGCACCGCGCGCTGGTTGACGTAGCCCTTGTCGGTGATCTCTCCGGCCTCCGCATCTGGCGGATCGGCCAGCACCAGCGCGCAGCCGGGGCTTTGCGAGCTGCCCGCGCCTGCGTCGCGCTGCTCGTGCATCACGCGGCGCAGTGCCTGTGCCAGGGTTTCGGGGGCGGCAGCACCTGCGGGCGTGGCAAATACCAGCAGGCCCAGCTCGTCACGGTCGTGGCCTGCGATGACGATGTCCTGCACCCATGGCGCCAGGCGCGACACCAGTTCCACGCGCAGCGTTCCCACCGAGACCCAGGTGCCGCTGGAGAGCTTGAAGTCCTCGGCCACGCGGCCGTTGAAGATCACGCCGCGCTCGGGCCGCTGCTCGTCCACGACGAAGCCTGCGTCGCCGATGCGGTAATAACCTTCCTCGTCGAAGGCAGCTGCCGTTTCGCGCGGTGCGTCGCGGTAGCCGGGGAAAACCGACACGCCCTTCACGCGCATTTCCTGCTTGTTGCCGTTGGGTACGAACTTGAGCTCCAGCCCGGGCAGCGGCGCACCTATGCAGCCTGCGCTGTCAAGCTGCCAGTGGGCCGAGGTGATCGCGGGCGAGGTCTCGGTGCAGCCCCAGGACGTGGTCAGCCACAGGGGGCGGCCCGGGCGCACGCGCTGGGCCACCGCCTCCAGCCGCTTCCAGGTCGAGGGGGCCAGCGCCGCAGCCGCATAGAAGGCCAGGCGGAGGCGCGAGAGCATGTCCGCCGCCAGCGCGTCGTCGGCCTCCATCAGCGGCAGCACCATGTCGAAGCCGCGCGGCACGTTGAACCACAGCGTGGGGCGGACTTCGCGCAGATTGCGCACCGTCTTCTCGATCAGACCCGGTGCGGGCCGGCCCTCGTCGATGTAGAGCGTGCCGCCGTGCGCCAGTACCAGATGCAGGTTGTGGTTGCCGCCGAAGGTGTGGCTCCAGGGAAGCCAGTCCACGAGCACGGGCTTTTCCTGCTCCAGGAAGCGCCAGGTCTGCGCCATTTGCTGCTGGTTGGCGCACAGCATGCGGTGCGTGTTGATGACCACCTTGGGCGTGCCTGTGGAGCCCGAGGTCAGCAGGTATTTGGCATGCGTGTCGGGCGCGATGGCCTCGTATGCAGTGCGCACGGCGGCCGTCTCGGGTCTGGCCATGAGCGCCTCGAAATCCAGCCCGCCAGGCCAGTGCTGTGCATGTGCGCTGAAGACGCAGGGCGCGCGGGTTTCGCAGGCCGTCAGCGCCGGTCCGTACAGGCGCGCGTCCGATGCGTAGATCAGCGCGGGCTGCAGCACCTGGAGCATCTGGCGCAGCCGCCCGAAGTCGCGCGCCGTGCGCGAGTAGGCACTGGACAGCGAGCAGGCTGCCCGGCCCACGTGCATGGCGGCCAGCATCAGCACCGCGTGATCGATGGCGTTGTCCGACAGGATGACCACAGGGCCGGGGGGCAGATCCAGGTCCAGCAGCCCCTGGGCCGTGCGTCCCACGGCCTCGCGCAGCTCGCCCCAGCTCAGCATGCGCCAGCCGCTGCCGTCGGGCGTGCGCTCGGCCAGGGCCGGCGCCTCGGGGGTCTCGCGCGCCCAGCGTTCCAGCCACTCGCCCACGCAACGTGCATAGGGCTTGAGGGCCACGGGCGATCGCAGCACGAAGCTGCCGTCGTCGAGATCGATGCGCAGGCTGCGCGGCGGGGCGACCTGCTGCGGGTCGGACAGGAAGTCTATGGCTTGCATGCATGCTCCTTTATGTGGGCTCAGAACAGCGAGCCCTGGACCTTGGCACGTATCAGGTCGGTCAGCAGCTCGTCGCGTGTGCGCTCCAGCTCCTCCTCGCGGCGCATGCCGCGCGCCTCTGCAACGCCCTGCACCACACTGTCCTTGAGCGCCTCTGTCATGGCTGGATTGCCAAGATCGCGCCACCAGCTTTCGATGGGGCCGCCCAGGTGCTCCAGCAGATGCTGCATGCCGCCCTGTCCGCCAGACAGATGCAGGTTCATGAATGGCCCCATCAGCGCCCAGCGCAGGCCGGGGCCGTGGGCGATGGCCGTGTCGATGTCGCTGACGCTGGCCACCCCTTGGTCAACGAGGTGAAAGGCCTCGCGCCACAGCGCGGCCTGCAGGCGGTTGGCGATGTGGCCAGCGATCTCGCGCCGCACATGAATGGGGCGCTTGCCCAGTGCTGCGTAGAAGTCCATGGCGCGCTGGATGCTGTCTGGCGAGGTGGCATCGCCACCACCCACCTCCACCAGCGGAATCAGGTGCGGCGGATTGAAGGGATGGCCCAGAACCACGCGCTGCGGCGTCTTGCAGCGTGCCTGCATGCCGCTGACCGGCAGACCCGAACTGCTGCTGGCCAGCAGTACCCGGGGTGGTGTGGCCGCGTCCATGCGCGCATAGAGGTCAGCCTTGAAGTCGGCGCGCTCGGGGCCGCTTTCCTGCACGAAGTCGCAGCCGTCCAGCGCACGCTCAAGCTCGGCATCGAAGCGCAGGCGTTCGGGCGAAGCTCCATCCACCAGCCCCATGCGTTGCATGGTCGGCCAGTGGCGCTGCACCGCTTCGCGCAGGCGCTGCTCGGCGCCGGGAGCGGGATCGGTGGCCGTCACATCCAGGCCGCGCGCCAGGAAGAACGCTGCCCAGCTGGCACCGATCACGCCGGTGCCGACCACGGCCACGTGCCGTATCACGGTTGCGGCCGCGCTCATGATGTCTTCCATTGCGCGCAGCGTGTCTCTGCGCGGGTAGTCCAGGCGGCCTCGCCACGGATGGTCTCGACCACCTTGTAGTAGTCCCAGGGCTCTCTGGATTCGGCTGGCGTCTTCACCTGCATCAGATGCATGTCATGCACCATCAGGCCGTCGGCGCGCAGCCAGCCGTCCTTGACGAACATGTCGTTGAATCGGGTCTTCCTGAGCTGTTCCATCACCTTGGTACCATCGTCCGTGCCAGCGGCCTGCACGGCCTTGAGGTACTGCAGCGTGGCGGAGTAGTCGCCCGCATGGAAGGAGGTGGGCATGCGCTTGTGCTTGTCGAAGAAACGCCGCGCCCATGCGCTGGCCTCGGGGCTCTGGTTCCAGTACCAGCTGTCGGTGAGATACATGCCTTGTGCCGTCTTCAGGCCCAGGGCGTGTACGTCCTGAATGGTGATGATCATGCCCGCGAGCTTCATCTTCTGCGCCAGCCCGAATTCCGCCGCCGACTTGATGGCGTTGACCGTGTCGCCGCCTGCGTTGGCCAGGGCCAGTACATCGGGCTTGGCCGCCAGAGCCTGCAGCATGAAGGACGAGAAGTCGCTGGCGCCCAGCGGGTGCTTGACCGCACCGGCCACGTTGCCGCTGCCGGCCTCAAGCACCTTGGCGGCATCGGCCTGAAGCGCATTGCCGAAGGCATAGTCGGCCGTCACGAAGAACCAGCGCTTGCCGCCGCTCTTGAGCACGGCGCTGGCCGTTCCGCGCGCCATGGCCACCGTGTCGTAGGCATACATGACCGTGTAGGGCGAACACTGCTCGTTGGTGAGGCTGGAAGCACCCGAGCCGACCACGAAATAGGGCTTGCGCTTATCGCGCGCCACGCCCGCCATGGCAATGGCCGCGCCCGAGTTCACGCCACCGATCAGCATGTCGAAGCGCTCCACGTCGAACCATTGACGCGCCTTGGCTGCGGCGATGTCAGCCTTGTTCTGGTGGTCGGCCGCCACCAGCTCGATCTTCTTGCCGTTGATGGCTCCGCCCATGTCGGCGATGGCCATGCGTATGGCCTCTGCGCCTGCCGGCCCGTCGTAGTCGCGGTATACGCCCGACATATCGCTGATGAAGCCTATGCGTATCACATCGTCCGAAATCTGGGCTGCTGCCGTGGCCGCACCGGCCAGCGTCACGGCGCCCGCCAGGGCCTTGTATGTGAAGTTCATGATGCTGTCTCCTCGTTGTTTTGTGAGCTGTGCTGCGCCGTGCGCGGCTCAGGCAGCCTGTGCCATGGCGGCGGGCGCGAACGCGGGTCGCGGCATGCCACTGCGTTGCAGCCCCATGATCTGACGTGCTTCCTCGGGTGTGGCGGGCTCCATGTCGAGCTCGCGGATCAGGCGCACGATGCGCTCCGTCAGCTGCACATTGGTGGCCAGTTCGCCCTGGCGGTAGTAGAGGTTGTCCTCCAGGCCCACACGCGCATGGCCGCCCAGCAGCAGCGCAGCCACATTGGCCTCCAGCTGCGAGGGGCCGATGCCGCTGACGCAGAAGATGCTGTTGGCGGGCAGAACGTCCACCATCTGCTGCAGATAGCGCGGCGAGAACGGCATGGCGTTCTGGAAGTTGCGGTGGACATTCATCACCAGGTTGATGAAGTGCGGTGCGGCATCGTGGTCTTCCTCGATCAGCGTCGTCACGTCCTGCAGGATATGGGTGTGTGCGAAGACTTCCCACTCTGGCTTGATGCCGCGCGCCTTCATGCCTACGGCCAGCTCGCGGCCTCGGGACAGCGGCGTGTCCATGAGGATCTCGCGCCCTCCGAAGCTCAGGTTCAGCGTGGTCGCATCCAGCGTGCACATCTCGGCGCCTGCGTCCATGCCCTTGATGCGCTCCTCCCAGGCGATTTCCCAGCGCCCGCCCTGCAGCTCGCGCACCATGTCGCCGTGCACGCCACCACCCGTGGAGTTGTTGATCACGATGTCGCAGCCCGCAGCGCGGATGCGGGTGTTGATGTCGCGGTAGATGTCGGCATTGCAGGTGGCGCCGTCGTCGGGGCGGCGCGCATGGATGGCGGCCACGCTGGCGCCCGCATTGAAGCAGCGCACCACGTCCTCGGCGATTTCGTCCGGCTGGGTAGGGAGATGGGGGTTCTGCGATTTGTGGGCCATGCCGCCCGTGGGGGCAATGGTCACGATCACTTTGCGCTTGCTCATGGCGTCTCCTGATGCGTGGGGTTGGGTCGTCAGCTATTATTTTTTTCACCCCTGCACGAATCAGTCGTTGCGATGACATTTGACCTCGGGGTAAGTACGCAAGGAGCTTCACCATCGCCCGCCATCACCGCTCAACGGCCGCGGCCCGTCCCACCCTCGACGAACTGCTCTCCGGCTCGGCCTGGTTTCCCGTGCTCGACGTTGCCGTGCGCGAACGCGTGCGTGCGGAGATGCGCGAGGTGGACCTGCCCGCGGGCACTGCGCTGTGCCGTATGGGAGATGCGCCTCGGCACTGGTATGGCGCCATCGAAGGGCTGCTCAAATGGTCGGTGAGCAGCGCCGACGGCCGCTCTGTCACGCTGGGCGGCTTGTCGGTGGGCAGCTGGTTCGGCGAGGGAACGGTGCTGCGCGGAGTGGCGCGCACGGCGGACGTGATCGCTCTGCGCGACAGCCGCGTGGCCTTGATGCCCGCCGAGGTCTTTGAATGGCTGCGCGGCAGCGAGCGCAGCTTCGAAGCCTTTTTGCTGCGTCAGATCAACGAGCGCATGCACTGGTTCCTGGGCAACTTTGCGGCCCACCATCTGCTCGATACCGACAGTCAGGTGGCGCGTGCACTGGTAGGCCTGTTCCACCCCTGGCTGCATCCGGGCAGCGACCCGCGCCTGCGGGTGTCCCAGGAGGAGATTGCCAACCTCTCTGGCCTGTCGCGCCAGCGCTGCAACGCAGCGCTGCGGCGCCTGGCGGCGGCCGGCCTGATAGAGATCGAATACGGCGGCATCACCGTCATCGACCTGCCGCGGCTGCGATCACGCGTGCTCGCCGCGGCGTCGTTCTAGCGGCCAGATTCGCTCTGCGTCACGTTGCTCTCGCCGTGCTCATGGTAGGCAGCGATGGCGTCCATCAGTTCCTGCAGCTGGACCGATACCTGCTGTTCCTCGCGCACCAACATATAGCGGGGGCGCACTGCCCAGGCGTCGGTCAGCGGCACGCGGCAGACGCGCGGCAGGCCGCGGTAGCGCTGGGCCACGGTCTCGGGCACCACGGCCACGCCCACGCCTGCCGCGACCATGCGGCACATCGAGTCGAAGCTGGACAACTGTATGCGCAGCTTCAGCGTGGTGCCCAGTTGCTGGCTCAGCCGCTCCAGAAAGGTCTGCAGCGTGCTGCTACGGTGCATGCCCACAAAGCGCTCGTGCAGCACATCGGCAAAGGCCACGCTGCTCATGTCCGCCCAGCGCGCGGTGTCGGGGGTCACCAGCACCAGCCGGTCGGTGCTGAAATGCAGCACGCGCAGGCCGTGTGTGTCCACCTCGCCGGCCACGATGCCCAGGTCGGCGCGGCCGTCGCGGATGTCGGTGGCAATGCCGGCATTGGGGCGCTCCTGCAGGTCCACGCTGATGTGCGGGTGCTGGGTGAGGTAGGCCGCAAGTATGTCGGGCATGAACTCCGTCACGGCCGTGGTGTTGGCGAATACGCGCACATGGCCGCGCAGGCCCGCGCCGTACTCCTGCAGGTCGGCTTGCAATTGCTGCGAATGCTGCAGCATGGCGCGCGCATGGTGCAAAAAGGCCTCGCCGGGTGCCGACAGCTTTACCCCTCTAGCCTCTCGTATCAGCAAAGGCATGCCGGCCTGCTCCTCCAGTGCCTTGACACGTGCGCTGGTAGCTGCAAGCGATAGGTGAGACTGTTCGGACGCCCTTGTCAGGCTTCCTGTCTGTGCTATCAAAACAAAGAGTCTTAAATCCTTGAGATCGAATTGCATGGCGGCTCATGGTTTATACCAATCAAGTCAAGGCTTCGGAAAAACAAAAGGCTTGATTCCAATATCAGAGATTGTGCACAGAGCTGGCGCCAGCGAGCATAGGGCTATCAACCCCAAAAGAGGAGACAGTCGCCGTGCCAGTCCGATCAGCCCCGCCCTCCACTCCATCGGTATCGCGCCGCAGCCTCTGCGCCGGCGCCCTGCTGACCCTGGGCCTGCCGACCTGGGCGCAGACCTCCTATCCCGCCCGCCCCATCGTGCTGGTGGTGCCCCAGGCAGCGGGCGGAACCAATGACATCGTGGGCCGCATCGTGGCACAGAAACTGGGCGAGAAGCTGTCCGTGGGCACGGTGGTCGAGAACCGCCCCGGTGCCGGCGGCAACATCGGTACCCAGGCCGTGGCGAAGGCCGCCAGGGACGGCCATACATTGCTGATGACCATCAGCAGCAGCCAGGCCATCAATCCCGCACTCTACAAGTCGCCGGGCTTCGATCCCGTGGGCGACTTCACGCCGGTGAGCATGATCGGCGCCGTGCCCAATGTGCTGCTGGCCCATCCATCATTTCCTGCCCGCACCGTTCCCGAGCTGCTGGCCCTGGTCAGGTCCAAGCCCGGCGAGTTGCAATATGCATCGGCAGGCAACGGTACGCTCAACCACTTGCTGGGCGAGATGCTTAACCAGATGGCCGGCGTGCAGCTGCAGCATGTCCCCTACAAGGGCGTGGCGCCGGCACTTAACGATGTGCTGGGCGGGCAGCTACCGCTGCTGTTCGGCAGCCTGCCGTCCACGCTGCAGTACATCAAGTCGGGCAAGCTGCGGGCACTGGCGGTCAGCAGCGCAGCGCGCTCGCCCTTGCTGCCCGACGTGCCATCGCTGGGCGAGTTCGTGCCCGGATACAACGGCACGCTGTGGATTGCCCTGTTCGCGCCGCGCGGCCTGCCGCCTGCGGTGATGAGCCGGCTGCGCGAAGGCATGCAGCAGGCCATGGCGGACAAGGACATGCGAGCCCAGTTGCAGGCTCAGGGCGTGGAGCTTGCGGGCACGCCAGAGCGTCAAGTCACGCCTGACGAGCTGGCTGCCGTTCTCAAGCAGGACATCGCCAAATGGGCGCATATCGTGAAGACCTCCGGCGCCACGGTGAACTGAATCTCTTCCAGCACTTCCATCCATGCACCCGAACACTGTCCAGATCGACGCAGCCACCCTGACCAAGCTCCAGTCTTGGCAGGAGCGCAGCGAGACCATGTCCGACATCATCACCGCAGCTCCGCTGCGTGCCCTCTCGGCCACGCTGGATCGTGACGATCCCGTGCCTGAGGATGGCTCAGCCGTGCCTGCGCTATGGCACTGGCTGTATTTCCTGCCGCATGCGCGCCAGAGCGAGATCGGCCCCGACGGGCATCCCCGGCGCGGCGGCTTCCTGCCGCCCGTGCCGCTGCCGCGCCGCATGTGGGCGGGCGGACGGCTGCGCTGGGAGACAGACAATCCGCTGCGTGTGGGGCAGGAGGTGCAGCGCGTCTCCACCATCCGCAGCGTGCAGCACAAGACCGGACGCTCGGGCGAGCTGCTGTTCGTGCTGGTGGAGCACCGGTTCTTGAATCACGACGGCCTGGCGCTGACCGAAGAGCACGACATCGTCTACCGAGCCGCTGCAAGACCTGGCGACCCGGTGCCGCCACCGCAGCCGCCGCTCGCGGGCCAGGCTGCCTGGTCGCGCAGCATCGTGCCCGACGACATCTTGCTGTTTCGCTACTCGGCGCTGACCTTCAACGGCCACCGCATCCACTACGACCGCCGGTACGTGACCCAGGTTGAGGGCTACCCGGGCCTGATCGTGCATGGTCCGCTGATTGCCACGCTGCTGCTCGATCTGCTGCGCCGCCAGCTGCCCGGCGTCAGGGTGGTTGCGTTCGACTTCAAGGCCTTGCGACCGACCTTCGACCTGCATCCTTTCAGCGTGCACGGAAAGCCGCGCGATGACGGCAGGACCATCGACCTGTGGGCTCAGGACCACGACGGCTTTCTCACCATGCAGGCTACGGCCACGGTGTCCTGAAGAATTAAAAACCATAGCATATGACGCTTGATGGATAAGCGTTATAGGCCAAAAGGCTTTAAATGATCGAACATACCAGCTCGAATAACCACCATGAGATCCGCGATGCCATCCGCGCGCTGTGTGCGCAGTTCCCCGACGAGTATTTCCGCAAGATCGACGAGCAGCGCGTCTACCCCGAAGCCTTCGTCAACGCGCTCACGAACGCAGGCTGGCTGGCCGCGCTGATTCCGCAGGAGTACGGCGGCAGCGGCCTGGGCCTGACCGAGGCCAGCGTCATCATGGAGGAGATCAACCGCTGCGGCGGCAACTCGGGCGCCTGCCACGGCCAGATGTACAACATGGGCACACTGCTGCGCCATGGCTCGCAGGCGCAGAAGGAGAAATACCTGTCGCGCATCGCCTCGGGCGAATGGCGGCTGCAGTCCATGGGTGTCACAGAGCCCACCACGGGCACGGACACCACCAAGATCAAGACCAGCGCCGTGAAGAAGGACGGGCGCTATGTGATCAATGGTCAGAAGGTCTGGATCAGCCGCATCCAGCACAGCGACTTCATGATCCTGCTGGCGCGCACCACGCCGCTAGCGGAAGTGAAGAAGAAAAGCGAGGGCATGTCCATCTTCATGGTCGATCTGCGCGAGGCCGAGAAGAAGGGCATGACCGTGCGCCCCATCCTCAATATGGTCAACCACGAGACCAACGAGCTGTTCTTCGAGGACCTGGAGATCCCCGAGGAGAACCTGATCGGCGAGGAAGGCAAGGGCTTCAAGTACATCCTCGACGGCCTGAACGCCGAGCGCACGCTGATCGCGGCCGAGTGCATAGGCGACGGCTACTGGTTCCTGGACCGTGTGACGAACTACGTGAAGGACCGCCAGGTGTTCGGCCGTCCCATAGGCCAGAACCAGGGCGTGCAGTTCCCGATCGCCGATGCCTTCATCGAGGTCGAGGCCGCCAATCTCATGCGCTGGAAGGCCTGCGAACTGTTCGACGCGCGAGAGTCCATGGGCGCTCAGGCCAATATGGCCAAGTATCTTGCGGCCAAGGCCAGCTGGGAGGCGGCCAATGCCTGCATCCAGTTCCACGGAGGCTTCGGCTTTGCCTGCGAGTACGACGTGGAGCGCAAGTTCCGCGAAACCCGCCTCTATCAGGTGGCGCCGATCTCCACCAACCTGATCTATTCCTATGTGGCCGAGCACCTGCTGGGTCTGCCACGTTCGTTTTGATGTGCGACACCCCCCTGAGGCGCTGCGCGCCTTCCCGTTGCACGGCGCCCCCAAAGGGGGATGACAGCCTCGCTGCGGGGCGGCGTGGCCGGCCCAGGCCCTTGCTTGCTGTCCCTGGCTTTGAGCGCGTCAGTTGTTCGGGTCGTGAGTTTCGCCAAAGTGCAATGGATTTTCAAGATGAAAAAGCATAGTCTTCGACCCCTCGACGGCATCACCGTGGTCTCGCTGGAACATGCGGTGGCTGCGCCTTTCTGCACCCGCCAGCTAGCCGATCTGGGCGCGCGCGTGATCAAGGTGGAGCGTCCGGGAAATGGCGATTTCGCGCGCGGCTACGACCAGCGCGTCAACGGCCAGTCCTCGCACTTCACCTGGATCAACCGCAGCAAGCAAAGCCTGGAGCTCGATCTCAAGCGGCCCGACGCACTCGAGGCGCTGATGCAACTGCTCGAAGGCGCCGACGTGCTGGTGCAGAACCTGGCGCCCGGCGCGGCCGCGCGCATGGGTCTGTCCTGGGAGGTGCTGAAGGCCCACAATCCCAAGCTCATCGTCTGCGACATCAGCGGCTATGGCGCCGACGGTCCCTACCGCGACAAGAAGGCCTACGACCTGCTGATCCAGAGCGAGGCGGGGTTTCTATCGGTCACGGGTACGCCCGAGGTGCCGTCCAAGGCAGGTATCTCGGTGGCCGACATCGCGGCCGGCATGTACGCCTACACCAACATCCTGTCGGCCCTGCTGCTGCGCGGCCGCACGGGTGAGGGGAGCCATATCGATGTCTCCATGCTGGAGGCGCTGGGCGAGTGGATGGGTTACCCCATGTACTACGCCTGGGAGGGCGCGCCGCCGCCGCCGCGCACGGGCGCATCGCATGCCAGCATCTACCCCTATGGCCCCTTCGAGGCGGGCGACGGCGGCACGGTGATGCTGGGCCTGCAGAACGAGCGCGAATGGAAGCTTTTTTGCGAGCAGGTGCTGCTGCAGCCGGCACTGGCCAGCGATGCGCGCTTTGACAGCAATGCGCAGCGCAACGCCAACCGCGAAGAGCTGCGAGCGCTGATTCTGGATGTGTTCAACGCGCTGAATGCGGCCCAGGTCGTGCAGCGGCTGGACGCGGCCGGCATTGCCAATGCGCGAGTCAACGACATGGCCGGCCTATGGGCCCATCCGCAGCTGGCCGCGCGTCAGCGCTGGTGCAGCGTGGGAACGCCGGCCGGGCCGGTGCAGGCACTGCTGCCGCCCGGTGCCAACAGCGCCTTTGACTACCGCATGGAGGCTGTGCCGTCCGTAGGCGAGCACAGCGAGGCCATCCTGGCCGAGCTGGGCTGGTCGGCCGAGCGCATCCGTGCTCTGTACGCCGAAGAAGCAACTCTGTGAAAGCTGTGCGCAGCGTATGCGCGGGAGTGATTCCATGAAGAACGAGACCCAAGTGAGCATTCATCCGCTGGCCCGGTTCGCGGCCACGCTGTGCTGGGAGGGTGTCCCGCTGCAGGTGCAGCGCCGCGCCGAGGATCTGTGGGTGGACTGGTTCGGCTCCGCTCTCGCAGGCCAGAACGCGCGCCCCGTGCAGAGCATCACGCGCTTCGCGCTGTCCCAGGGCCCGGCCGCGGGCCCCTGCGAGATACTGGGCAGTGCCGCCACCAGTTCACCTCTGATGGCGGCCCAGGCCAACGCCGCTGCTTCGCATGTGGCCGAGCAGGACGATGTGCACAACGGCTCGGTGTTCCACCCTGCGGCCGTGGTCTTCCCGCCCGCGCTGGCGGTGGCGCAGAGCCTTGGTGCCAGCGGCGTCGAGCTTATGCAGGCCTGTGTTGCCGGCTATGAGGTCGGCATCCGGGTGGGCGAGTTTCTGGGCCGCAGCCACTACCGCATCTTCCACACTACGGCCACGGCAGGCACGCTGGCGGCGGCTGCCGCCGTGGGCCGTCTGCTCAAGCTGACGCCCGAGCAGATGCAGCATGCCTTCGGCTCGGCCGGCACGCAGTCGGCGGGGCTGTGGGAGTTTCTGCGCACAGGCGCCGACAGCAAGCAGCTGCACACGGCGCATGCTGCCTCAGCAGGACTGACGGCCGCCTTCCTGGCGCAGGACGGCTTCACGGGCGCGCAGGACATCTTCACGGGGCCGCAGGGACTGGCGGCAGGCATGTCCACGGATGCCGACCCGGCACGGCTCAGCGATGGACTGGGCACACGCTGGGCCACAGCCGAGACCTCATTCAAATGGCATGCCTCATGCCGCCACACCCACCCGGCCGCCGATGCGCTGCTGCAGGTCATGCAGGACCATGACCTGACCCCCGCCGACCTGGCCCAGGTCACCTGTCATGTGCATCAGGGCGCCATCGATGTGCTGGGCCCCGTGGTCAGGCCGAGCACCGTGCACCAGAGCAAGTTCTCCATGGGCACCGTGCTGGCGCTGGCGGCGCGTCATGGCCATGCGGGGCTGACGGAGTTCGACCGCGACTATCTGGCACAGGAAACCGTGGCGCTGCGCGACAAGGTGAGCATGGAGCTTGATGCCGAGGTCGACGCTGCCTATCCCCGACGCTGGATAGGCAAGGTCAGCGTGCAGACCACGGATGGCCGTTTGCTCAAGGGCCGTGTCGACGAGCCCAAGGGCGACCCCGGCAACACGCTGTCGCGCGAGGAAATCACGGCCAAGGCGCTGCGGCTGATCGCCTACGGCGGCCATGTGCCAGCCGAGCCCGCCCAGGCAGCGGTGGCAAGGCTGTGGCAGGTCGCGCAATGGCCGCGCGCGCGGCGTCTGCTGGACTGAGTTCTCCCGCCGGTCCCGGCCGGCGGATCCAAGGGAAAGGCGCCGTCACAGAGCGCCTCCCGCTTCCACCAAAGTGCACAGGAGACAAACCATGCAAAGCACAAACCCTTTCCGCCGCCGCCTTGTTCACGCAGCGGCCGCCGCCTGCGCGCTGGCGGCATGCGCCGGCGCCCAAGCCAGTTCCTGGCCGGAGAAGTCGGTTGTCCTTGTCGTTCCCTACAGTGCGGGCGGACCTACCGACGTGGTGGCGCGCCTGCTGGCCATCCCCATGGGGCAGGTGCTGGGCCAGAGCGTGCTGGTGGAAAATACCGTGGGAGCGGGCGGCACCATCGCACCGGCCCGCGTAGCCAAGGCCAAGGCGGACGGCTACACCATCCTCATCCACCACATGGGCATGGCCACGGCGCCGGCGCTGTACAAGAAACTGTCCTATGACCCGCTCAAGGACTTCGAGTACATCGGCCAGGTGCTGGACGTCCCCATGACCCTGCTGTCGCGCAAGGACTTCCCGGCCAGCAACTTCGCCGAGCTGCTCGACTACGTGAGGAAGAACCAGGACAAGGTCTCTCTGGCCAATGCCGGCATCGGTGCCGTGTCCCAGTTGTGCGGCATGCTGTTCATGCACCAGGCGGGCGTCAAGCTCACCACCGTGCCCTACAAGGGCGCGGGCCCCGCGATGAACGACCTCATGGGTGGTCAGGTGGACCTGCTGTGCGACCAGACCACCCAGACCGTGCCCGTGATCAAGGACGGTCAGCGCGCCAAGGTCTTCGGCGTGACCACACCTCAGCGCCTGTCGTCGCTGCCCAATATCCCGACGCTGGACGAGCAGGGCCTCAAGGGCTTTGACGTCAAGGTCTGGCATGGCATGTATGCGCCCAAGGGCACGCCCAAGGAGGTGGTCATGGCCATCAACAAGGCACTGAACGTGGCCATCAAGGACGAGAACGTCAGAAAGCGCATCGCCGAGCTCAGCTCCGACCTGGTATCGCCTGAGAAGGCCACGCCTGAAGGCCTGCGCACCCATCTGCAGGCCGAAGTGGTGCGTTGGAACAAGGTCATCAAGGCCGCCGGCGTTTCAGCCGAATAAGCCATTCTTCAAGGACATACGCATGCACGATCTGGCGCGACAGGCCACCTCCTTTCTTTTCGTTCCTGCCACGCGCCCCGAACGCCTTGGAAAGGCCATGGACAGCGGTGCCGACATGGTGATCGCCGACTGGGAGGACGCCGTGGCACCGGCCGACAAGGAGGGCGCGCGCCAGGCGCTGGCCCAGGCCGTGGAAGCGCTGGAAGGCACGCAGCGCGCACGCCTGCTGGTGCGCATCAACGCCGAAGGCACACCCTGGCATGCCGAGGACCTGCGCGCGCTGGCGCAGCTGGTGGAGATGGGCGTGGCCGGTGTCGTGATCTCCAAGGCCGAGCGTGCCCAGACCCTGCATGCGGTGGCCCGGGCTGCGGGGGCACAGGCGGCCTTGCTGCCCCTGATCGAGAGCGTGGCCGGACTGGACGCTGCGGCTGCCCTGGCTGCCGCTCCTCAGGTGGTGCGGCTGGCCTTCGGCCATCTGGACTTCCAGGTCGATGCAGGCATGGCCTGCGGGCTGGAGGAGGAAGAGCTGCTGCCCATGCGCATGGCACTGGTCCTGGCCTCGCGCCGCGCCGGCATTGGCGCGGTCGTGGACGGCGTGACCGTGGAAACGCGCAACCCCGAACGACTGGCACTGGACGCGGCGCGCGCCAGGCGCATGGGCTTTGGCGGCAAGCTGTGCATTCACCCGGCCCAGGTGCAGCCCCTGCACGCCGTCTTCGACCCCGACCCCGCCGCCGTGGCCCATGCGCAGCGCCTGTGCCAGGCGCTGGCCGAGGCTGGCGGCGGTGTCTGCGTGCTGGACGGCCGCATGGTCGATGCGCCGGTGCTCCACATGGCACAGCAGACGTTGGCTCGTCACGCCCGGGCACAGCAGCGCATGCATCGCAAGACATAGTCTTATCAGACGTTGCCGGGCGCCGCAGTTTGCTCCAGATTCATGCTGCTTCAAGACACAAAGGAAAGAGCATGAACCAGGCTTTGATATGTGTGGTGACGGGGGCCAGCCGTGGCGTGGGCCGGGGTGTGGCGCTGGCGCTGGGTGCGTCGGGTGCAACCGTCTATGTGACGGGGCGCAGCGTGAAGGAGGGCGACTCGCCGCTGCCCGGCACGGTAGGCAGAACAGCTGCCGATGTGACGGCAGCCGGCGGCCACGGCATTGCCGTGGCCTGTGACCATGGCGATGATGTCCAGGTGGCGGCGCTGTTCGAGCGTGTGCGCCGCGAGCATGGTCGGCTCGACATTCTGGTCAATTGTGCGATTGCGATTCCCGATGCGCTGACCGTTCCCGGCCCCTTCTGGCAGAAGCCGCTGGAGATGACCGGGCTGCTCGATGTGGGTCTGCGTTCCACCTACGTGGCCAGTCATTGCGCGGCCGGCCTGCTGATCGCGGCGCGCGGCCTGGTGGTCAATATCTCGTCGGCAGGCAGCCGCTGCTATATGCATGGGCCGGCTTATGGCGCGGGCAAGGCCGGCACGGACAAGATGAGCTTCGACATGGCCCACGATTTCAGGCCTGCCGGCGTGAGTGTGGTTTCGCTCTGGCCCGGACTGGTCAGGACCGAGCGCTCCGAACGCGTCTGCGCGGCCGAACCCGACAAGTACGGCGACAGCTTCGATAGCGCCGAAACGCCGCAATTCATAGGTCGGGTGGTACTGGCCTTGCATGGCGATGCCGACTGTCTGGAGCAGCGCTCCGGCGGCGTGTTCTATACGGCCGAGCTGGCCAGCGAGTATGGCGTGCAGGACATCGATGGCGCGCAGCCTGCGTCGCCGCGTGCCTA
Organism: Comamonas sp. NyZ500; assembly: GCF_016772095.1. Classification (NCBI taxonomy): domain Bacteria; kingdom Pseudomonadati; phylum Pseudomonadota; class Betaproteobacteria; order Burkholderiales; family Comamonadaceae; genus Comamonas; species Comamonas sp. NyZ500. The sequence continues at coordinate 240,373 of NZ_JAEIJE010000005.1, forward strand.
CTTCGGCGCGCCACCGGAGTTCAGCCCGGTGGTGGTCGAATAGGCCGGTGCACTGACTGCACGCAAGAGCAGGGCCGTTGTGGCGACTACACTGCGGCCTTCTTTGCTTTTGCTGTACCCGGTCCGTGTCTGCTTCTGTCTCCCTTTCCCGCCGCCGATGTCTGCTTCTCCCCTTCTCGCTGTCTCTGGCTCTGGGTCTGTCGGCCTGTGCCACGACCACCCCTGAACAAAGTCAGGATGAACTGGTCCAGCACTTTTACCAACTGATTGCCGAAGGCGATTTCGACGCTTGCATGCGTTTGATTTCGGCACGCCATATTTCCAAGCAAGAGCTGGCAGGTTTCGAGAGCAAGCTGCGCCGGATACTGACCAGCGGTCAGAAGCTGATCAACTCCCGCGGCGGTTTGCTCAAGGTCGAGGTGCTGGAGCGAGTTGTGTCCCAGGAAGAGCAGGTCACCAAGCTCAGGGTTCAGGTTTACTACCGCGATGGTAGCAGTCGCCGCGAGCGCATCAATCTGTTCCAGGAACAGGGCGTCTGGAAAGTGCAGCTGTGATTTCTCGGCGGCTGGCAACGGCCGCTGTGATGGCGCTGTCGGCCTGCTGTGCTGGCCTGGCTTTTGCAACGCCGCAGCTGCCGCCGCAGGCTGCGCCGGGTGATCTGATCTTTCGCCAAGGTACGGAGAACGTCAGCCAACTGGTGCAGGCCGTGGACGGTGGTGACTTCAGCCATGTGGGCATGCTGGTGGGCCGGCCCGGTCACTGGCAGGTGCTGCATGCCACGCCGTCCGAACGCGAGGGCCAACCCGATGCCGTGGTGCTGGATTCGCTGGACTTTTTCCTGGGCGTTCAGCGCGCTCAGGCCTTTCGCCTGTATCAGGTCGCGGCAGACCACGGTGCGCGTGAGCGGGCCGTGGCCTGGGCCATGGCGCAGCAGGGCAAGCCGTTTCAGCTGCAGGGTTCGGGCCAGGGCGTCTATTGCACCACGCTGGTCTGGCAGGCCTGGCTGCAAAGCGGCGTGGATCTAGAGGTGGTTTTCACCGAAGTGGAACTGCCGATTTTCGGGGGGAGCTACCTGCTGCCCGGCAAGCTGCTGCGCTCATCCCGTTTGCGCCCGCTGACGCCCTTGCTGTCGTTACGCTAGACCAGGGTTTCAGACGCCCAGATATTGCTGGCGTGCCGCCTTGTCGCTCGCCAGCTCGGCCATGCTGGCCGCGTGCACGATCTGGCCTTTTTCCAGCACATAGGCCCGGTCGGCCACGACTTCGGCAAACGGCAGGTTCTGCTCGCTGAGCAAGATGCCTATGCCCTGTGCCTTCAGCTCCAGAATCGTGCGCGCCATCTGCTCGACGATCAGCGGAGCAACCCCCTCGGAGGGCTCGTCCAGCAGCACCAGACAGGGCTGGCCCATCAGCGTGCGGGCCACGCTCAGCATCTGCTGCTCGCCACCGCTCATGCGCCCGCCAAGGCGGTCAGGCATCTCGCCCAGGTTGGGGAACAGCGCAAAAAGCTTTTCGGGCGTCCAGTGCGGCATGGCGGAGCCATCGGGCCATCGGCGAGGCTTTTGCTTGCCGACCTCGAGGTTCTCCAGCACCGTCAGCTCGGTAAAGATGCGGCGATCCTCGGGCACATAGCCCAGGCCGCGCTGCGCGATCTGGTGCGAGGCTTTTTTCTCTATCGCCTCTCCCATGAAGCGGATACTGCCCTCGCGGTGCGGCACCAGGGCGGCAATGCTCTTGAGCGTGGTGGACTTGCCAGCGCCATTGCGACCCATCAGCGCCACGACTTCGCCCCGTCCCACGGCCAGAGATACCTGATGCAGGATATGGGCCGCGCCATACCAGGCATCGAGGTTCTGAACTTCAAGCAATTTGGGGCTCTTACCCTTATCCATCAAGCGCTGGTTGCTATGCATTTGATTCATTGCTGTTTTTCAAGAACGAGGCCGGTACCGAGGTAGGCCTGCTGTACGCGCGCGTCGTCGCGAATGGCTTGCGGCCTACCTTCGGCCAGCAGCTGGCCGCGCACCAGCACGGCCACACGGTCCGCCTGACCGAAGACCACGTCCATGCTGTGTTCGGTAAACAGCACGCCCATGCGGCGCTGCTGCGCCAGCTGGCGCGTCAGCTGCATCAGCGCGACACGCTCGCCCGGGGCCATGCCGGCCGTGGGTTCGTCCATGAGCAGCAGCAGCGGATCATGGGCCAGCGCCATGGCCAGCTCCACCCGCTTCACATCGCCATAGGCCAGAGCGCTGCAGGGGCGATCGGCCTGAGCCGCCATGCCCACCTGTTCCAGCAGGGTCAGGGCGTCCGCACGCCGGTGGCTGGCGGCACGCGGCCACCAGCTGAAGATCCTGCGATCGGCCGACAGCAAAGCCATCTGCACGTTTTCCACCACGCTGAGCGAAGCAAAAGTCTGTGCAATCTGGAAGGTGCGTCCCACGCCCTTGCGCCAGATGGCGCGCGGCGGCAGGCCGGTGATGGAACGGCCGTTAAGCAGCACCTGGCCGCTGTCGGGCGGCAGCTGGCCGCCGACCATATTGAAGGTGGTGCTCTTGCCGGCGCCGTTGGGGCCGATCAGGGCCAGCAGCTCGCCTGCCTGCAGGCTGAATGAGACCTGCTGCACGGCCTTCACGCCGCCAAAGGCCTTGCTGAGGTTCTGTACTTGCAGCAGGCTCATGTCCTGGCTCCTGCTTTGTCCTTGCCGCATACCTTGCCACATGTGCGCGACCACAGCAGTTGTGCATAGCCTGCAATGCCCTGCGGTGCCAGCAGCACCAGAATCAGCATGGTCGCCCCCATCAGCGCGCGCCAGTATTCGGTGTTGCGTGCCACGGTGTCGTGCAGCCAGGTAAAGGCGGCCGCGCCCACCACGGGGCCGGCCAGTGTCTGCACGCCGCCCAGCAGCACCATGACCAGTGCATCCACCGACTTGGTGACAGACATGGCGTCGGGCGCAACGCCGCCCTTGCTGAAGGCAAACAGCGCTCCGGCCAGACCGGCAAACAGCCCGGCGATCACGAATGCCGTCCACTGAATGCGGCGCACGTCGATGCCGATCGCATCGGCCCGCAGAGCCGAGTCGCGCGATGCGCGCAGCGCATAGCCCAGCGGCGAAAACAGCAGGCGGCGCAGCAGATAGATGCCAAGCGCGCAGATGCCCAGAGCCAGCCAGTAGAACGTCGAGCCCTGCGATACCCATTCGGGGGGCCAGACGCCGGTCAGGCCGTTGCTGCCGCCCGTGAAGTCATCCCACTGAAAGACGATGGCCCAGCTGATCTGCGCAAACGCCAGCGTCAGCATGGTCAGATAGACGCCCGACAGCCGCACGCAGAACCAGCCATAGAGCAGGGCGCCCGCAGCGGCGGCTAGGGGGCCGAGCAGCAGCGCCGCTTCCATGGGCAGATCCAGCGTACGCACCAGCAGTGCCGCACCGTAGGCACCCAGGCCAAAGTAGGCCGCGTGACCGAAGGAGTGCATGCCGCCAGGCCCGAGTATGAAGTGCAGACTGCTCGCAAACAGCGCGGCGACAAAGATATCGGCCAGCAGCACGGTGGCATAGCTGCCGCCTTCGGCGACACCCGTCGTCAGCGGCAGCAGCACCAGCGCGCTCAGCAGACCCAGCCAGGCGGCCGTTGCACCACGCCCCGAGCGGCGCAGAGGTTGTTCAGGCTCGCCCGCGTTGCGAGCCAGCGCCTGTGGCTTGCCCAGCAGGCCCCAGGGCCGCCAGATCAGCACCACGGCCATGACCAGGAACTCCACCACCAGCGTGAGCTTGGAGAACGACAGCTCAAGACCCGCGATCTCCTGCACGCCCAGCCAGATGCAGACGGCTTTGAGCTCTGCCACCAGCAACGCGGCAATGAAGGCGCCCGGTATGCTGCCCATGCCGCCGACCACGACCACCACAAACGCGGCGCCAATGGTGAGCATGTCCATCTCGAGGCTCGCGGGCTCGCGCGGCAGCTGCAGCGCTCCGCCCAGGCCTGCCAGCAGCGTACCCAGTGCGAAGACGGCGGTGAACAGCCAGGCCTGGTTGACGCCAAGGGCGCCCACCATTTCGCGGTCCTGCGTGGCGGCACGCACCAGGGTGCCAAAGCGGGTCCTGGTCAACAAAAGCGTCAGGCCCAGGAGGACGCAAGGGCCGACAGCTATCAAGAAAAGATCGTAAGTGGGGAACTGGCGGCCCAGAATCTCCACCGAGCCTTCAAGCCCTGTGGCACGCGGGCCGAACAGTTCCTCGGGGCCCCACAGCCACAGCGCAGCATCCTTGATGACCAGTACCAGCGCAAACGTGGCCAGCAGCTGAAACAGCTCTGGCGCCTTGTAGATGCGACGCAGAAGCAGTGTCTCGGTCAGCGCCCCGAGTGCGCCGCAGGCCAGCGGAGCCAGCAGCAACGCGGGCCAGAAGCCGATATGGGGCGAGAGCAGGTCCACGCTGCTGTAGGCGATGAAGGCACCCAGCATATAGAACGAGCCATGGGCGAAGTTGATGGTGCGGGTGACACCGAAGATCAGCGACAGCCCGACCGAAACCAGAAACAGCGACGATGCGCTGGCCAGTCCGTTGAGCAACTGGGCCAGCAGGCCGGATGCACTCATGCTGCGTAGCTCCTGAAGCTCGACATAGTGTGTTCAGAGATGAAAAAGCCACCTGCTGCAGTGCAGGTGGCCTGGTATTTTCGCCGATGCGAAATCAGTTCGCTGTCGCGGGGCGCAGCTTCTTCACTTCCTCGTCCGTGGGCTGGTAGTTCTTGCCGTCGGCATAGTGGTAGTTGACCAGCACGCCGCGCCCCAGCTTCTCGTCATAGGCAGTCTTGCCGATATAGGCGCCCATGGTGGACTGGTTGTCCTGTGCCCGGTAGGTGATGGGGCCGAAAGGCGTGGCGACTTCCAGGCCCTTGAAGGCCGCAATCAGTTTCTCGGTGTCGGGGTCGCCCTTGGTCTTGCGCAGGCCCGCAGCAATCGACTGGATGGCGTTGTAGCCCACGATGGTGCCCAGACGCGGGTAGTCCTTGAACTTGGCCTGATAGGCCTTGAGGAAGGCAGTGTGCTCGGGGGTGTTGATGGAATACCAGGGGTAGCCGGTCACGGTCCAGCCGACAGGCGCTTCCTTCTTGAGCGGATCCAGGTATTCGGGTTCTGCCGTCAGCAGGCCCACGACTTCACGGCCCTTGAACAGGCCGCGTGTATTGCCTTCGCGCACGAATTTGCCCAGGTCGGTGGCGAACAGCACGTTGAAGATGGCATCGGGCTTGGCGTCAGCAAGCGCCTGCACGACGGAGCCGGCGTCGATCTTGCCCAGCGCAGGTGCCTGCTCGGCCACAAACTCGATATCGGGCTGCTTGGCCTTCATCAGCGTCTTGAAGGTGGCAACCGCGGATTGGCCGTATTCGTAGTTGGGGTAGACGATGGCCCAGCGCTTCTTCTTGAGCTTGAGCGCTTCCTCCACCAGCATGGCGGTCTGCATATAGGTGGAGCCGCGCAGACGGTAGGTGTAGTGATTGCCGTCAGCCCAGACGATCTTGTCGGTCAGCGGCTCGGAGGCGAGGAAGAAGCGCTTTTTCTGCTTGGCGTAATCGGTCAGTGCCAGGCCCACATGCGAGAGAAAACTGCCCGTGAGCACATCGATCTTTTCGCGCGTGTAGAGCTCTTCTGCGGCACGCACGGCATCGCCCGGCGTGGCATTGTCGTCACGCACGATGAGCTGCAGCTTCTTGCCGGCAATGCCGCCTGCGGCATTGACCTGTTCAACCGCCAGTTCCATTCCCTTCTTGTAGGGCTCCAGAAACGCGGGTTGAGCCTTGTAGCTGTTGATTTCGCCAATCTTGATCACGCCCTGTGCCCAGGCGGGCAGGGCGGCCAGTGTCAGCAGGGGCAGGGACCAGCGCAGCTGCATTGTCATTCTCCTTGGTGCTAGGTGGGCGACCATGGCCTGAGACACAGGGTCGCCGCAATCACTAATGCTCAATCTGAGCATTTATATAGACAAATAAAGCGCTTGTTCAAAGCGCGTGGGGAATGATCCTAGAGCAGCGTTTTCCCTGAGTCAAGAACGGCGGGGCAGTTTTTCGTCGATACCGCGGTATCGGACAGCTTCATTCTGCTTATCACTATTCGATCTCAAGACATTCATGTGTGATTCACCCGTTTCTGTGCAATTGCCGGACAATATAGGTCTTGTCCCGCTTGGCAACCGGCAGCCAACGCGCTAGCAGCCCTGACCTGCAGTGCCCCGCCACCGCCCAGCATTTGCCGCGCAGGTTTTCTGCTTCGAGTTTTTATTTCAGACGAATCATGAGTGCTTTTCTTGAAGAACGCGTGCTGTCCGTCCACCACTGGACCGACCGTCTTTTCTCCTTCACCACCACCCGCGACACATCGCTGCGCTTTTCCAACGGCCACTTCACCATGATCGGCCTGAAGGTGGATGGCAAGAATCTGCTGCGCGCCTACTCCATCGCCAGCCCCAATTACGAAGAGCATCTGGAGTTCCTGTCTATCAAGGTACCCGAAGGCCCTCTGACTTCCAAGCTGCAGAATATCCAGGTGGGTGACACCATCATCGTGGGCAAGAAGCCCACGGGCACGCTGCTGATCGACTATCTGCTGCCCGGCAAGAATCTGTATCTGATCGGCACGGGCACCGGCCTGGCTCCCTGGCTGGCTGTGGCGCGCGACCCCGAGACCTATGAGCGTTTCGACAACGTGGTCGTGGTGCATGGCGTGCGTCAGGTGCAGGAGCTGGCCTATCAGGAGCTGTTCGAGAAGGAATTGCCCGAGCATGAATTCCTTGGCGATATCGTCAAGGGCAAGCTGCACTACTACCCCACGGTGACACGCGAGCCATTCCGCAACCAGGGCCGTATCTCCGCCCAGATCAACAACGGCACCTTCCCGCAAAACCTGGGTCTGCCCGATCTGAATCCCGAGACCGATCGCGTCATGCTGTGCGGCAGCCCCGCCATGCTGTCCGAACTCAAGGAGCTGCTGGAAAAGCGCGGCTTCAAGGAAGGCAACACCACCACGCCCGGCGACTTCGTCATTGAGCGTGCGTTTGTGGAAAAGTGATTCCACCTCGCCCCGAGCAAAAGGCCTGCATCAGCAGGCCTTTTTACATTGTCGACATGACGCAGATGGTTGCAAGCCCAGGTATGGCAGTCGATCTCGGCGGCTTCATATGTTCTCCCCTGCATTTTCGGGAAGACGCTGCACATCCATGGGTGTGGCGCTGGACGGCTTGCGTGAGACAAACGGGACGCCCAGCTGGACCTTGGATTTGCTGCAGGCCTTGGCCGTGGCGGCCGAGAACAGCAGGATGGCCGAGGTGAAATAAAACCACATCAGCACGACCACCAGCGAGCCGGCTGCGCCATAGGCCGATACCACGGCGGCGGTGGACAGATACCAGGCCAGGGCCTGTTTGCCGATGGTGAACAGGGCTGCTCCCGTCAGCGAGCCCAGCAGCAGGTATCTGGTGACGGGTTTGATGCCGGTACCCATGCGCATCAGGCCCCAGAACAGCAGCACCGCAATGCCGAAGGACAGGCCCTCGTTGATCAGTCCCATCAGCGGGCCCAGCGGCACAAGCTGCAACTCGTCATTGGCCCATTTGGTGATCATCTGGATGGCGGTCGAAAGCACCATGGACACCAGCAGCAAAAAGCCCAGGCCCACGACATAGCTCAATCCCCACAGACGTGAGATGGCCATGCTCCACCAGGGCTTGTTTTCCTGCGGGCGAGACTCTTCGCCCATGGACCAGAGCTTGTCCAGCGAAGCCTGCAACTCCACAAATACACCGGTGGCGCCCGAGAGCATCATCACCAGACCGAGCACGGACGCGAGCGATCCCTGATTGGCGTTCTGGGCGCTGGCCAGAGCGCTCTTGACGACCTGTGCCGCGCGCTCCCCGACCACGCTCTGTATCTGGCTGATCAAGGTGCTTTCCACATAGCTGCGATCCAGCCACCAGCCGAGCAGCCCCACGACGGCCAGCAACAGCGGCGCCAGGCTCAGCATGCCGTAAAACGACATGGCGGCACTCATGCGCAGACCGTCGGCCTGCAGCCAGAGCTGTACGGAGTCGATCAGCGGTTGCAGGGGGTGGGCGAGGCGTCGCAGCTTGTGCTGCCAGCCGGAGGTATCAAAAGCCATGTGTCGAATTCTGGTTGCTGAACCATGGTGGTTTTGTCAGCCTATGTCTGCTGGCAGTGAGTACAGGCAAATATTTTGTAATTTCCGCCTGCATTCTGGCAACTCTGCCATGGTGGTCGATTTCAGCAGTTTCAAGTTTTCATCCTTTATCCGTTGAGCGATGAATGCTCACTTTTTTGAGTTATGAATCCAACTTCGTCGGCTTCTTTAAAGAAAGCACATCGGGGTTTTCTCTAGTCAACTACGCTTGGCGACTCTCTGTGTGTCGTAGTTCAATCCGGGTTTGCACCAGTCAAAGTGCAACTATTGAACTACAAAAAAATACCATCCCTCTTCAAGAAGGCTGGCAAGACGAGACACATTACATGCAGACTTCCTTTTCCACCGCTTCTCCTGCAGATCGCGTGCTTTGCCCTGTCTTGCGCGAGCGCATCATGACGGCGGACCAGGCCGCCGGCCTGATTCAATCCGGCATGACACTGGGCATGAGCGGTTTCACACCCGCAGGTGCACCCAAGGCTGTGCCTCAGGCACTGGCACGCCGCATTGAAGAGCGCAACGCCAACGGCGGAAACTTCCGCATCAGTCTGTGGACGGGAGCTTCGACCTCGCCCGAACTCGATGGCGCACTGGCCAAGGTACATGGCATCGAACGCCGTCTGCCCTATCAGTCGGACCCAACAGTGCGCAAGGAGATCAACGAGGGCCGCATGCAGTATGTGGACATCCATCTGTCCCATGTGGCGCAGCATGTGTGGTTCGGCTTCCTCGGTCATCTTGACGTGGCGGTGATCGAAGTGGCGGGCATCCTGCCCGACGGTCGCCTGATTCCGTCGACCTCGGTGGGCAACAACAAGACCTGGCTGGAGCAGGCCGACAAGATCATTCTCGAGGTGAACAGCGCCCAGCCCGCCGAGCTCGAAGGCATGCACGATATCTACTACGGCGCGGCCGTGCCGCCAAAGCGCAAGCCCATACCCATGGAGCATCCGTTCGACCGCATCGGCGAACCCTATCTGCATTGCGATCCGAGCAAGGTGATTGCCGTGGTGCCCACTGCCCAGCGCGACAGGCTGGCGGCATTCACGGCACCCGATGAAGGCTCCATGCGCATTGCCGAGAACATCATCGACTTTTTGCAGCACGAGGTGAAGGCGGGCCGTTTGCCGCCAGAGTTGCTGCCTCTGCAGTCGGGCGTTGGCAATATCGCCAACGCCGTGCTGGCGGGGCTGAACAAGGGCCCGTTCGACCACCTGAACGCCTATACCGAGGTTCTGCAGGACGGCATGCTGGACATGCTGGAGTCGGGCAAGCTAGATACCGCATCGACCACCTCGCTGGCGCTGAGCCCGGCGGCCATGGAGCGCTTTCTGGCCAATATCGACTATTACCGCCAGCGCATCATGCTGCGCCCGCAGGAGATATCGAACCACCCGGAGCTGATCCGCCGCATGGGTTTGATTTCGATGAACGCGCTGATCGAGGCCGATATGTACGGCAACGTCAACAGCACGCATGTCATGGGCTCGTCCATCATGAACGGCATTGGCGGCAGCGGCGACTTTGCACGCAACGCCTATCTGTCCATCTTCATGACGCCATCCACGGCCAAGGACGGCAAGATCAGCTGCATCGTGCCCATGGTCTCCCATGTCGATCACACCGAGCACGACGTGCAGGTCATCGTGACCGAGCAGGGCCTGGCCGATCTGCGCGGCCTGGCTCCGGTGCAGCGCGCGCGTCTGATCATCGAGAAATGCGTGCACCCCGACTACAAGGCGGCGATGAGCGAGTATCTGGAGCGCGCGCTGCGCGACGCACCGGGCAAGCACACGCCACATTTGCTCGACCAGGCTTATGACTGGCATCAGCGCTATCTGAAGACGGGCTCCATGCAGGCCTAAGGGCGCATGCGCAAACCGGAAACGCTGCCATGGCAGCGTTTCCGGCGATTCTGTCTGCAGCTCAGGCAGCAGCTTCGCAAAGCACTCTGGATTGGCAAGTGTTTCAGAGGTGAGGGCGCCGTACGGCTTCAGGTCACCGGGGCCGGGTTGAACAGCACCAGCGCGTTGTGCAACTGCCAATGTTCGGCCCAGGTCTTTTTGCGACCGCTGGCGACATCGAGCATCAGCCTGAACATTTCCCAGCCTATGTCTTCGATCGTGGCCTCGCCGTCGGCAATGCGTCCGGCGTTGATATCCATCAGATCGTGCCAGCGTCGCGCCAGGTCGCTGCGCGTGGCCACCTTGATCACCGGCACCTGTGCCAGACCGTAAGGCGTGCCGCGGCCCGTGGTGAAGACATGCAGGTTCATTCCCGCCGCCAGCTGCAGCGTGCCGCAGATGAAGTCGCTGGCTGGCGTGGCCGCATAGACCAGGCCCTGGCTGATGTCGCGATCGGCCAGCCGCTGGCCCGGCGACAGCACGCCGGTGATGGGGGCCGTGCCGCTCTTGATGATGGAGCCCATGGCCTTCTCGACGATGTTCGACAATCCGCCTTTTTTATTGCCCGGCGTGGTGTTGGCGCTGCGGTCCACGCGGCCCTTGTCGAGATAGGCGTCGTACCAGGCCATTTCCTCGATCATGGCTTCGGCCACCTCGGGGCTTGCGGCGCGCGAGGTGAGCTGGTCGATGCCGTCGCGCACCTCGGTCACCTCGCTGAACATCACGGTGGCGCCCGCGCGCACCAGCAGGTCGGTGCAAAAGCCCACGGCGGGGTTGGCCGTGACGCCGCTGAAGGCGTCGCTGCCACCGCATTGCACGCCCACCACCAGGGCACTGGCGGGCACGGTCTCGCGGCGGCGGGCGTCGAGGCGGCGCAGATGCTGCTCGGCCTGGCGCATGATGGAGTCGATCATGGACATAAAGCCCACATGGGCCTCGTCCTGCAGACAGACCACATCGAGTGCTGGTTCGCGCTCGTCGACGATGGGAAAGCTGCCCGGCGGCAGCAGGCGCTCGGGCTGCAGCTTTTCGCAGCCCAGGCTGACCACCATGACCTCGCCGCCGAAGTTCGGGTTGCGGCTGATATTGCGCAGCGTGCGCTGCGGGATCTCGGCTCCCACGGCGTCGATGGCCACGCCGCAGCCATAGCTGTGCTCCAGGCCCACCACGTCGTCGACATGAGGGTATCGGGGCAGCAGCTCGGACTTGATGCGGCGCACGGCAAAGTCGAGCACCCCGGCCACGCATTGCACCGTGGTGGTGATGGCCAGGATGTTGCGCGTGCCCACCGTGCCGTCCGCATTGCGGTAGCCCTCGAAGCTATAGCCTGTCAGCGGCTCCAGCACGGGCGGCTTGACGGTGGCGATGGGCAGGCCCTCAAGCGAGCGTGCCTCGGGCATCTGCAGCAAGCGCTCGTGCACCCAGCTGCCGGCGGCAATGGGTTTGAGCGCATAGCCGATGATCACGTTGTAGCGGCGCACCTCGCCGCCCTCGGGAATGTCCACCAGCGCCACCTTGTGCGCCTGTGGCACCTGGTCGGCCAGCACCAGGCCGGAGGGCAGCACCGTGCCTGCGGGCAGGCCGCCGTCGTTGGCGACGATGGCCACATTGTCGGCCGGGTGCATGGTGATGGAAAGTGGGGCGGGGGTACTCATGGCAATGTCTCAATTTTCTATTTCGCTGCTCGCCTGGCGCGGTCCACGCAACCGGCATGGTCCATCAAGGGGCGCCGAGCAAGAGCCGCCTCGCGGCGGGGGCGCCCAGCCGAAGGCGTCGTCCCCCTCCGCGAAGCGAGAAGGGGCGCCGTGCAACGGGGAAGGCGCGAAGCGCCTCAGGGGGTCATTCCGCTTTAATTCCAGCAGACTTGATCACCTTGGCCCACTTGCTCACCTCGGCCTTCTGATAATCGGCCAGCTCGACGGTGCTCATATTCGACGGCAGCATGCCGAAGTTCTTGAGGCGGGCCTGGACTTCCGGGGTGGCCACGATCTTCAGGATTTCGGCATGCAGGCGGTCCACGATGGGCTTGGGCGTGCCCGCAGGGGCGAAAACGGCCTGCCAGGAGCCCATGTCGAAACCCTTCTCGCCGGCCTCGGCAATCGTCGGTACATCGGGCAGCGATTCCAGACGTTTGGAGCTGCTCACGGCGATGGGGCGCAGCTTGCCGGACTGGATGTGCGGGCCGACGACCAGAGCAGTGTCGAACATCATGTCCACCTGTCCGCCCATGACATCCTGCACGGCGGGACCGCTGCCCTTGTAGGGAACATGGGTGAACTTCACGCCGGTCTGATAGGCCAGCAGTTCCAGCGCCATGTGGTTGGAGGTGCCGTTGCCCGGAGAGGCCGAGGTCAGGCCGCCCGACGAGGCCTTGGCCTTGCTGCCAGCCAGCACGTCGGCCAGAGTCTTGTAGGGACTGGAGGCAGGCACTACCAGCACCAGAGGGCCGGAGCCGAGCATGGCGACGGGCGTGAAGGACTTGACGGGGTCATAGTCCAGCTTGGAGTACAGGCTGACATTGATGGCGTGCGAGCTGATGGTGCCGCCCAGGATGGTGTAGCCGTCGGCCGGGGCGCGTGCCGCCAGGGCCGAGCCCACGCTGCCGCCGGCGCCGCCCTTGTTCTCGATGACCACGGGCGTGCCCAGGGCCTTGCTCAGCGGCTGCGCAATCACGCGCGCCAGGGTGTCGGTATTGCCGCCGGGGGGGAACGGCACCAGATAGGTGATGGGCTTGCCCGTGGGCCAGTTGCCCTGCGCGGCGGCGGGCATGGCGGCCAGGGCCGTGCCCAGCAGCAGGGCGCTGGCGAGGGAATGTTGGATGAGTGTGCGGCGTTGCATGGTGCTTGTCTCCGGGAAGGGTTTGTCGTTGGAATGGCGTGGAAGCGGGTTCAGAAGCGCGGCTGGTGGCCGGTGAACGCGGGGTCGTACTTGCGCATCTGCCCCAGGTCGTCGCGGTTGCGGATGCCGCAATGCAGATAGTTGTCGTGCAGGCGGGCCAGGGCCTCGCGGTCCAGGCTCACGCCCAGGCCGGGCGTGGTGGGCACGCGCAGGCTGCCCTGCTCGAACTGCAGGCGGCCGCCTTCGACGACTTCCTCGTCCTGCCACGGATAGTGGGTGTCGCAGGCATAGGTCAGCAGGGGCACGCTGGCGCACAGATGCGTCATGGCCACCAGACTCACGCCCAGATGGGAGTTGCTGTGCATGGACAGGCCCAGGTCGAAGGTGCGGCACAGCGTGGACAGGCGCTGTGTGGCGCGCAGGCCGCCCCAGTAATGGTGATCGCTGAGTACGATCTTCACGGGGCAGCCCATGTCGGCGTTGCGGCGGAACTCGGCAAAGTCCGTCAACACCATATTCGTGGCCAGTGGCACATCGCACTCGCGTGCCACGGCGGCCATGCCGTCCAGGCCCGGGGCCGGGTCTTCGTAGTACTCGAGCACGCCGCGCAATTGCTGCACGATCTTCAGGCTGGTTTCCACGGTCCAGTTGCCATTGGGGTCGATGCGCAGCGGTGTGCCGGGGAAGGCCTCGGCCAGCGCCAGGATGCCGGCGGCCTCCTGCTCGGGCGGCAGCGTGCCGGCCTTGAGCTTGATGCTCTGGAAGCCGTACTGATCGATCATGCGCCGGGCCTGGATTACGAGCTGGGCCGGCGTCAGGGCTTCGCCCCAGGCGTCGGGTGCATAGGGCTGGCCCACATGCTCGGCGTATTTGTAGAACAGATAGGCCGAGTAGGGCACGCGGTCGCGTGCGGGTCCGCCCAGCAGGTCAACGATGGGGGCCTGGGCCATCTGGCCCTGCAGGTCCAGCATGGCGACCTCGAAGGCGCTGACCACCTTGGCCACGGTCTTGGAGACATGGGTGCCAGGGGCCAGCGAGACCTGCTGACCCAGAAATTCCGAGGCCGTGAGCTTGGGCGGAGTGACCAGGGCGGCGACACGGGCCTCCATTTCATTGAGGGCCCAGGGCGAGAGCCCGACCAGGGCCGGTGCGGCCTTGGCCAGGGCATCCAGCATGGGTTGGTCGCCATAGCTCTCGTTGATGCCGACCAGACCGGAAGCGGTCTCGATCTCGATGATGGAGCGCAGTGCCCAGGGCTCGTGAATGCCGGCGGCGTTGAGCAGCGGCGGATCACGGAAGGCAATCGGCGTGATGCGGATGTGGCGGATCTGGTGAGAAGTGCTCATCTTGAGATGACTGATGCGGCGCAGGAGCTGCGGGCCGAAGTTGAAATAGAGAGTCTTTGTGGTATGTTGTCGTACAACTGAAAGCCATTATCATCAGGCTCATGAGTACTCAGACATCGGAATTACCCCAATCAAGCCCGTCTTTGCCGCTGACGGAGGGGTACGCGCTGCGCAGCAAAACCAGCAAGGGCAGCCGCAGTCTGGCGAATCTGTTGTCCGAGGAGTTCGAGCACAAGATCCGCCAGGGCCTGCTGCATGAGGGGGACAAGCTGCCCACCGAGTCCGAACTCGTGCGCAGCTATGACGTCAGCCGCACCGTGGTGCGCGAAGCCTTGTCCAAATTACAGGCGGCGGGGCTGGTCGAGACCCGCCATGGCATAGGCACGTTTGTGCTGCCCGCGCGTCAGAGCGCAAGCCCCATGCTCAGCGCGCGCGAGCTCAGCGAGTCCGTCGATGTGCTGGCCGTGCTGGAGCTGCGCATCAGTCTGGAGACCGAGGCTGCCGGTCTGGCTGCCCAGCGCCGAAGCGAAGTCCATCTGAAGGTCATGAGCGAGGCTCTGCAGGAGTTCGAGCATCATTTCGCTCTGGGGCACGACACCGTCGAGCATGATCTGGCCTTTCACCTGAGCATCGCGCAGGCCACAGGCAACCGGTATTTCCAGGACATCCTGCAGCATTTCGGAACGCTGCTGATTCCGCGCAATCGCATCGCCTCCATGCATACGCCGGCACGCGATCCCGACTATCTGCGCCGGGTGAACCGCGAGCACGAGGAGATCTATGCCGCCATCGTGCGCCAGGATGCCGATTCGGCACGCGCCGCCATGCGCATCCATCTGACCAATTCGCGGGAGCGTTTGCGCCTGGCCCAGCGTCTGAGCCTGAGCGCAGAGTCCTGATTCCGAAACCCTGGCCTGGGCGGGCGCCAAATGGAAGAGACACTCGGTAGCAAAGAGTGGCGGACCGCCCGCGGCATGCGGCGACCGCAGTGTGCCGCTGCGCTGAGCACTTGGAAACGCTTCCAAATTTATAGCTTCAAGCGATCTTAAGGATTGGGTTTGACGCATATTTCTTGGATGAAATGACGAAGACCAAAGCCTGGTAGACGGCAGCGATCCGTGCTTACCCTTAGAAGAAATATCTTGGTGTTCAAAAAAACCTAGTTGTATGATGACTGACCACAACAAGGAGACATTTCACCATGGTCCGACGCACGCACTTTCTGCGCTCTCTGCTGGCCCTGGCGGCCGGCGGTTTGCTGTCGTCCACATTGCTGGCTGCCGATGCCTGGCCCAGCAAGCCCATCCGTCTGGTCGTTCCCTATCCGCCCGGCGGCAGCTCCGACATCATTGCGCGCTCCATCGGGCAGCTGATCTCCCAGGAGCTCAAGCAGACCGTGGTGATCGACAACAAGCCCGGCGCCAATGGCAATCTGGGCGCTGAGTTCGTCGCCCGTGCACCGGCCGACGGCTATACCTGGCTGCTCTGCGATCTCGGCGCGCTGGCCATCTCTCCCTCCATCTATACCAAGCTCAGCTTCGATCCTTCCAAGGCGCTGCGCGGTGCAGCCATGCTGGCCTATTCGCCCCATATGCTGGTGGTGCATCCCTCCGTCCAGGCCAGCAATCTCAAGGAGCTGGTGGAGCTGTCCAAGAAGCAGGACCTGAACTTTGCCGTCACCGCATCGGGCAGTGCCCCCCATCTCGCGGGCGTGGAGCTGGCCCGCATCACTGGCGCCAAATGGGTGTACGTGCCCTACAAGGGCGGTGTGCAGTCGGTCCAGGACACGGTGGCAGGCCAGACCCAGGTGCTGATGAACGGCATGTTGGCCACCTATCCGCATGTGCAAAGCGGAAAGCTCAAGCTGCTGGGCATTTCCAAGAACACCCGCATGCCGCTGATCGCCGATGTGCCGACGCTGGCGGAGCAGGGCGCACAGGGTTTTGCCTCGGGCACCTGGCAGGGCGTGGTGCTGCCCGCCAAGACGCCTGAAGCCGTGGTGCAGCGTGTGAACCAGGTGCTGCTCGCTGCCATCCGCTCCACCGAGGTCCGCTCCCGACTGACCGGCCAGGGTGCCGAGGTCGTCACGATGACGCCCGCGGAAACCGACAAATTCTTCAACGCCGAGCGCGCGCGCTGGCGCGCCGTGGTGCAAGCCGCCCAACTGCAGCTGGACTGAGCTGCCAGATCTTTTTTTGCTCTCCTCTTTTCAAGGATTACCATGACACCCCAAGACCTCAAAGACGTGATGAGTTCCGGCCTGCTGTCCTTCCCCGTGACGGACTTCGATGCCCAGGGCAACTTCAATGCCAAGGGCTATGCCGCGCGCCTTGAATGGCTGGCTCCCTACGGCGCCAGTGCCCTGTTCGCAGCCGGTGGCACGGGCGAATACTTCTCGCTGTATGGCGAGGAATACGGCCAGATCATCAAGACCGCCGTGGATACCTGCCGCGGCAAGGTGCCCATCATCGCCGGCGCCGGCGGCCCCACCCGCAACGCCATCGCCCATGCCCAGGAGGCCGAACGACTGGGCGCCCACGGCATTCTGCTGATGCCTCATTACCTGACCGAAGCCGGCCAGGAAGGCCTGATCGCCCATGTGGAGCAGGTCTGCAAGAGCGTGAAGTTCGGCGTCATCGTCTACAACCGCGACCGTTCGCGTTTCACGCCCGAATCCCTGGCCATCCTGGCCGAGCGCTGCCCCAACCTGGTGGGCTTCAAGGACGGCCTGGGCAATATCGAGACCATGTCCTCCATCTTCATGAAGATGGGTGATCGCTTCGCCTATCTGGGCGGACTGCCCACGGCCGAGGTCTATGCGGCCGCCTACAAGGCTCTGGGTACGCCCGTCTACTCCTCTGCCGTCTTCAATTTCATCCCCAGGACGGCGATGCAGTTCTACGAGGCCGTGCGCAGCGATGACCAGGCCACACAGCACAAGCTGCTCAAGGAATTCTTCATGCCCTACCTGAAGATCCGCAACCGTGTCGAAGGCTATGGCGTGAGCATCATCAAGGCCGGCGCCAAGCTGGTCGGCCACGATGCCGGTCCCGTGCGCGCTCCCCTGACCGACCTCAAGCCTGCCGAGATGGAAGAACTCAAGGTCCTGATCGACAAGCTCGGCCCGCAATAAGACCCGATGCAGGGGCCAGGCCAAGAACCGGGCCCTGCGTCTTCAGGAGACAAGGCATGAAAAAAATACTGATCACGCTGGGTGCCACCCTGGCCCTGGCCGCCCAGGCGGCCAGCAGCTTTCCCGACAAACCCGTCAACATCATCGTGCCCTTCCCGGCCGGTGGCTCCACCGACACCGTGGCGCGTGCCCTGGCCCTGAGCATGGGCGAGCAACTGGGCAAGCCCTTTGTCGTGGAGAACCGTCCTGGAGCCACGGGCACCATCGGTGCGGGAGCCGTCAAGCGCGCCGCGGCCGATGGCTACACCCTGCTGGTGGCTTCGCTGGGCCCTTTCGTGGTGACCCCTCATATGGTCAAGAACGTGCCCTATGACGCCGGCAAGGATTTCGACTACATCACCATTCCCGTGCAGGCGCCCAATGTGCTTGTCGCCAGCCCGACGCAAAAGGCCCGCAGCGTGAGCGAGGTGATCGCCGCGCTCAAGGCCAATCCCGGCAAGATCAGTTTTGCCAGCTCCGGCAATGGCTCCTCGGACCACTTGTCGGCCGAGCTGTTCTGGCAGCAAACGGGTACCGAAGCCGTGCATGTGCCTTACAAGGGCGGAGCACCGGCCATCACCGATCTGCTGGGTGGCCAGGTGGATTTCTCGTTCCAGAACGTCAACGCCGTGCTGTCCCATCTGCGTAGCGGCAAGCTGCGCGCCATTGCCGTGACCGGAACCCAGCGTTCGCCCGTGCTGCCCGATGTGCCCACACTGGCCGAGTCCGGCGTCAAGGGGGCCGAGGTCTATTCGTGGCAAGGCATGGCCGCTCCCAAGGGCCTGCCGGTCGATGTGAAGGCCAGATTGTCCAAGGCCGCGATCGCAGCCGTTCAGCAGCCCGACATCCGCAAGCGCTTTGTGGAGCAAGGGCTGGAAATCGTGGGCAACACGCCCGAAGAATTCACGCGCTTTCAGGCACAGGAGAACGAGCGCTGGAAGCAACTGATCCATACCCGCAAGATCACCGCAGATTGAGCTAGAAACAACGGGACGGCCCCCAGGCCGTTTCCCGCAGGCCAGCCACCACGCAGGCCCTTTTCACCGGGGCTTTCAGTCCCCGCAAGTTCCAAGGATTTCAAGGCATGGCGACCATCCGACCACGCGTTCTTCAATACGGCCAGATGCCACTGGCCCAACTCGACGCCGAACTGGCTCAGGCCTATGACGTGCATATCCTTTCTCAGGAAGCCGATCCCGACCGTTTCCTGGCCGAGCATGGAGCGCAGTTCGAATACCTGGTCACCTCGGCCGCCATGGGCCTGCCCGCCCGTGTGGTCGACGCTCTGCCAAAGCTCAAGTTCGTGAGCAGCTTCGGCGTGGGCTTCGATGCCCTGGACAAGGATGCCCTGCTGCGCCGCGGCGCGCGTGTGGGCTACACGCCCGGCGTGCTCGACGACTGTGTGGCCGACCTGGCCTTTGCCCTGCTGCTGGACGCTACACGCGGCCTCAGCGAATCCGACCGTTTCGTGCGCCGCGGCGACTGGAGCCGGGGCCGCTTTGGCATCCGCACCCGCGCCAGCGGCAAGCGCCTGGGCATCTTCGGCATGGGCCGCATCGGCAGCACCGTGGCGCGCCGCGCCTCGGGCTTCGACATGGAAGTGGCCTACCACAACCGCCGCTCCGTCGAAGGCTCGTCCCACCAGTACCTGCCCTCGCTGCTGGAGCTGGCGCGCTGGGCCGACATCCTGGTCATCACCGCCGCCGGCGGTGAAGGCACGCGCCACCTGGTGAATGCCGAAGTGCTGGCCGCGCTGGGCCCGCAGGGCTTCCTGGTCAACGTGGCCCGCGGCAGCGTGGTCGACGAGGTCGCCCTGGCCGATGCCCTGGAGAACAAGCGCATCGCCGGTGCGGGCCTCGACGTATTCGAGGACGAGCCCCGCCCCCTGCCGGCCCTGCTGGCCCTGGACAACGTGGTGCTGGCACCCCATATCGCCAGCGGCACCCATGAAACCCGCCGCGCCATGGCCGACCTGGTTCTGCTGAATCTGCAGCAGTTCATCGCCACGGGCCGCCCAGCGGCCGAGGTGCCCTGGTCCGCCGCGCAGTGATGTCCCTTTCCCTCCGAGTCTGTTGAAGAGTCTTCCCATGTCCACTACCCCGACCATCACCGCCATCGAAGTCATTCCCGTCGCCGGCCGCGACGGCATGCTCATGAACCTCAGCGGCGCGCATGCGCCCTACTTCACGCGCAACATCGTGCTGGTGCACGACAGCGCGGGCCGTACCGGGGTGGGCGAGGTGCCGGGCGGGGAAGGTATTCGCCAGGCCCTGGAGGACGGCAGGCAGGTGCTGATCGGCCGCTCCATCGGCCAGCACCTGCAGCTGCTGCAAGAGCTGCAGAAATCCCTGGAAGGCCGCGACACCGGCGGCCGCGGCTTGCAGACCTTTGACCTGCGCATCGGCGTGCACGCGGTGACCGCCATCGAATCCGCCCTGCTGGACCTGCTGGGCCAGCACCTGGGCGTGCCCGTGGCCGCCCTGCTGGGCGAAGGCCAGCAGCGCGATCGCGTGGAAATGCTGGGCTACCTGTTCTTTGTGGGCCCCCGCGACAAGACCGGCCTGGACTACGTCAAGCCCGGCGAAGACAAGCTGGGCACGGACGACTGGACCCAGGTGCGCCACATGACGGCCATGACGCCCGAGACCATCGTGCGCCAGGCCGAAGCCGCCTACGCGCGCTACGGCTTCAACGACTTCAAGCTCAAGGGCGGCGTGCTGGCCGGCGAGCAGGAAGTGGAAGCCGTGACCGCGCTGGCCAAGCGTTTCCCCGAGGCACGCGTCACCCTGGACCCCAACGGCGGCTGGCTGCTCAAGGACGCCATCCGCCTGATGCGCGACATGCGCGGCGTGCTGGCCTATGCCGAAGACCCCTGCGGCGCCGAAGGCGGTTTCTCGGGCCGCGAGGTCATGGCTGAATTTCGCCGCGCTACCGGTCTGCCCACGGCCACCAACATGGTCGCCACCGACTGGCGCCAGATGGTGCACGCCCTGTCGCTGCAGTCCGTGGACATCCCGCTGGCCGACCCCCATTTCTGGACCATGGCCGGCTCGGTGCGCGTGGGCCAGACCTGCCGCGACTGGGGCCTGACCTGGGGCTCGCACTCCAACAACCATTTCGACATCTCGCTGGCCATGTTCACCCATGTGGCCGCCGCGGTGCCCGGCAAGGTCACGGCCATCGATACACACTGGATCTGGCAGGACGGCCAGTACCTCACGCAGCAACCCCTGCAGATCAAGGGCGGTTTTGTGGAGGTGCCCAAGACCCCCGGCCTGGGTGTGACCGTGGACCGCGAGGCGCTCAAGCGCGCCAATGCCTTGTATCTGGAGCACGGCCTGGGCGCGCGTGACGACGCCATTGCCATGCAGCACCTGATCCCCGGCTGGAAGTTCGACAACAAACGGCCTTGCATGGTGAGGTAATGCCTCCCCCCTGAGGCGCTGCGCGCCTTCCCCCAGGGGGACCGCCATCGCTGAGGGGCGGCCCTTGCTCGGCGTCTCTGGCCTGGGCCGCGCCCTGATTTGCACGACGCTTGCTTCGCGTTCCTCTTTTTCTTACGGAGAACTCCATGTCCCGCTACGACAACCTCATCAACGGCCAGTGGACGGCTGCTGACAGTTATTCCCCCAACACCAATCCCAGCGATCTGTCCGATGTGATCGGCGAATACGCCCAGGGCGGAGCATCCGATGTGCAGGCCGCCGTGGCTGCTGCCGCTGCCGCGTTTCCTGCCTGGTCCACCTCGGGCATCCAGGCGCGCTCCGACGCCCTGGACAAGATAGGCACGGAGATCCTGGCGCGCAAGGCGGAGCTGGGCGATCTGCTGGCCCGCGAAGAAGGCAAGACCCTGCCCGAAGCCATTGGCGAAGTCGGCCGCGCCGGCCAGATCTTCAAGTTCTTTGCCGGTGAATGCCTGCGCCTGAGCGGCGAGACCCTGCCGTCGGTGCGTCCCGGCATCGGCGTGGAGATCACGCGCGAACCCATTGGCGTGGTCGGCCTGATCACGCCCTGGAACTTCCCCATTGCCATCCCGGCCTGGAAGATCGCCCCGGCCCTGGCTTTCGGCAACTGCGTGGTCCTCAAGCCCGCCGACCTGGTGCCCGGCAGTGCCTGGGCCCTGGCCGACATCATCCACCGCTCGGGCATCCCCGCCGGTGTGTTCAACCTGGTCATGGGCCGAGGCCGCGTGATCGGCGAAGCCTTGGTGAACCATGCCGATGTGGCGGCCATCAGTTTCACGGGCTCGGTGGGCGTGGGCCGCGGCATTGCCGAAGCCTGCGTCAAAAGCGGTAAGAAGGTGCAGCTGGAAATGGGCGGCAAGAACCCCCAGATCGTGCTCGACGATGCTGATCTCGCTCAGGCCGTGGAGCTGTCGGCCCAGAGCGGCTTTTACTCCACGGGCCAGCGCTGCACGGCATCGAGCCGCCTCATCGTCACCGACAAGATCTACCCCGCCTTCATCGAGGCCCTGCAGGCGCGCATGGCGCGGATCTTGGTCGGTGATGCACGCGCCGCCGGCACCGATATGGGCCCCGTGGTCAGCCAGGCCCAGCTGGAGCAGGATCTGAGCTACGTAGAAATCGCCAAGGCCGAAGGCGCGCGCCTGGCCGCCGGCGGCGCCCGCGTGGCCTGCCACACGGGCAGCGGCAAGCAGGGCTACTACATGGCGCCCACGTTGTTCGTGGACACCGAGGCCGGCATGCGCATCAACCGCGAAGAAGTCTTCGGCCCCGTGGCCAGCGTGATCCGCGTCAAGGACTACGAGGAGGCCCTGGCGGTGTCCAACGACACGCCGTTTGGCCTGTCGGCCGGCATTGCGACCACCAGCCTCAAGCACGCCACGCACTTCAAGCGCCACAGCCAGGCCGGCATGGTCATGGTCAATTTGCCCACGGCGGGCGTGGACTACCACGTGCCGTTCGGCGGTCGCAAGGGCTCAAGCTACGGCCCGCGCGAGCAGGGCCGCTATGCCCAGGAGTTCTACACCACGGTGAAGACGGCCTATACGCTGGCGTGATGCTTGGGGCTGTTCAAGCAAGCTGCAAAACTTGAGCGGCCCATTTTTCAGAAGAAGAGCGAGCATGCCCGGGCCGCGTCGCCCCCGCAGCGAAAGCTGCTACGCTGCGGCCCAGGTTTTCGCTCTTCTCTTCCATGGATTCGCTCACCCCTTTGCGCGCCTTCAGGCGCATTGTCGAACTGGGCAGCATTGCCAGGGCCGCCGATGCACTCGATCTTTCCTCGGCGGCTCTCAGCAAGCAGTTGCGCGCGCTGGAGGCACAGCTGGGGGCGGTGCTGATCCAGCGCACCACGCGCCGCATGAGTCTGACCGATACCGGCCGGGCCTATTACGCCGAATGCTGCCGGCTGCTGGATGGCTTTGACACGCTGGAGCAATCGGTACGTGCCCAGTCCCTGCAGGTGACGGGGCGGCTGCGCGTGAACGCGCCGCTGTCGTTTGCGCTGAGCACGCTGGCGCCGCTGCTGGCGCGCTTTATGCAGCGCCATCCGCAATTGCAGATCGACCTATCCATGGAAGACCGACTGGTGGACGCCGTGGGCCAGGGATTCGATGTCTCCATACGCCTGAGCGCCGAGCTCGCGGATTCATCGCTGATTGCGCGACGTCTGGCCTCGCTGTCGCAAATGTTGTGCGCGTCGCCGGCCTATTTACAGCAACACGGCCGCCCGGCCAGCGTGGCAGCGCTGCGCGACCATGCGCTGCTGAATTACAGCCTGGCTCAGGCTGACGACGGCCTGCAAGTTCCGAGCGAAGCACGAGCCAGCGTCAACAACAGCCTGATGTTGCGGGAACTGCTGGTGGCTGGCCTCGGCATTGGTGCACTGCCGTCCTTTCTGGCCCGGCCCGCCATCGCCCAGGGCCAGCTGGAGGCCTTGGCCCTGCAAGACTGGGCCGAGCAGCCGCGCCATGTCTACGTGGTCTACCCCACGCAACGCCACCTGCTGCCCAAGGTGCGCGCCTTTGTGGACTTTCTGGCCGAAGAGCTGCCTGCGGCCATGGGCGGGGATTCTTGACGCTGGATTAAGAGTTTCTCAAGCGCAGGCCTCTTACTCCTGCGAGGCCTGCGTCCTACGCTTGCTGTCCATCAGCCATGAAGGACACAAGCATGACGCAATGCCATGATTTTTTCTGCGCTCTGCCCGCGCAGGCCGCAGCCCATCCAGCCCCTGACCCGGTCCTGCCCGCGGCAGCGCAGGCAGCTCCCAGCATCAATTTCTTCCACGACGTGGTTTGCGGCTGGTGCTATGTGATGTCGCCGCGCCTGCGCCAGGTGGCAGGCGAGCTGGGCCTGCGTGTACGTCAGCGCAGCTTTGTGCTGCAAGCCTCCCGCGCCGAGATGGTGGCAAGGTTTGGTTCCATGGAGCAGGCCAAGCAGACCATTCTCGGGCACTGGGCGGCCTGCGCACGGCATGACGACACCCAGCGCATCGACATCGAAGGCATGCGCCGCGAAGCCTTTGAGTACCCCAGCGGCCTGGCCGGCGCACTGGCCTGCCAGGCCGCCCAGATCCTGGAGGGCGACGAGGCCCACTGGAATCTGTTCGATGCCATACAGCACGCCCATATGAGTGCCCATCGCAACATTGGCGACGCCGAGGTGCTGCTGGACATTGCCACGCACACCGGCTTCGAGCGCAATGCTTTTGCACGCTGCATGGAAAGCGCCGAGGCCATGGACCTGGTCCAGGAGGACCTTGCCCTGGCCCGGCGCCTGGGCCTGCGCAGCATTCCCACCTTGATCGCCCAGGGCCTGCCACCGCTACAGACCCAGCCCCTGAACATGCTGCGTGAACGGCTGCGCGTCCTGCTGGGCTAAGCCATTTCCTCTCACTTTCTCACTAGCGCCGAAAGGCGCACCGCTTCCTAGGAAACACTCATGAACTTCTCTTTCCGCGCCCGTGTCCGGCGCTTGCCTACCCTGTTGCTCGTGATGGCAGCAGCGTTCTCCGGCCTGGCTCATGCCCACGGTGGCCACACGCTCCCGGCCGGTGCCGGCCAGGATGTGGGCACCAGCCCCTGGGGGCCGGGCGACGAGATCGGCCGCCTGAACCTGATAACGCCCGCTTCGCGCGCTGCCATCCTGCAGCGCATCGCAGGCGGTCAGGTCTATGACCTCGCCACCGAGTACTACGTGGGCATGCCCAGCTGGCAGGATGCCGGCGATCCGCACTACCAGTTCTGGATGACGCACACGCCACGCGGCACCGTGGTGGACGACCCCATGAACGTGGGCAAGAACATGAACGCCACGCGCAGCTACACGGGCACGGCGTTCTCCATGTACAGCCACACGGGCACGCACATCGACGCACTCAACCATTTCGGCATACGCGGCAGGATCTGGAACGGCTTCAGCGCCGACGAGCATCTGGGCGACCGGGGCTGGCAGCGCACAGGCATAGAGAAATTCCCGCCTCTGGTGGCGCGCGGCGTGCTGATTGACGTGGCCGCGGCCAAGGGCCTGGACATGCTGCCCGACCAGTACCGGATCACCCGGCAGGACCTCAAGGATGCGCTGGCACGCCAGAGCGTGACGCTGCAAAAGGGCGATGTCGTGCTGATTCGCACGGGGCGCATGAAGCTCTACGAGCAACCCCAGGCCTATATGGCCAAACCGCCAGGGCTGGGCCTGGATGCCGCACGCTTTCTGGCCGAGGATGCCGGCGCCATGATTGTCGGCGCCGACAACCTGAGCCTGGAGACTTTCCCCTCGGAAGTGGACGATGACTATGTGCCGCTGCACAGCTACCTGCTGGCCCAGCAAGGCATTCCCATCATGGAATTGGTGGCCCTGGACGGGCTCTCGCGCGACAAGGTCTATGAGTTCGCCTTCATCGGAGGGCCGCTCAAGATCCGCGGCGGCGACGCCGCGCCGCTGCGCCCGATTGCCATTCCGGTGCGCTGAGAGCGGCGCTTGCCGGAGCCGGTCCCTGAGCGCCGCTCAGAAAAACAATGTGCGCACCCAGGGGGCGGCCAGCACATTGACGGCACCGGCAATCATCATCACCAGCGATGCCATCACGGCCTGCACCTCGCCGGCCTGGCGCGCTCTGGCCACGCCGCTGCCATGGGCAGCTCCGCCCCAGCTGGCGCCCGTGGCCAGCTTGCTGCGGATGCGGGGCAGCACACGCAACACGGTCTCGCCCAGCAGCATGGCACTGACACCGGTCAGCAGCACGAACAGCGCAGCCAGATCGGTGGGGCCGCCCAGCACTTTCTCGGCCTCGATCGCAAACGGTGTCGTGATGCTGCGCACGGCCAGGCCTTTTTGCAGCGCCTCGGACAGGCCGAACATATCGGCAAACGCAATGGTGGTGGAGATGGAGACCAGGCTGGCCACGACCACGCCGGTGGCAATCGACATCCAGTGCTTGCGCAGCAGCTTGCGGTTCTCGTACAGCGGCAGTGCAAATGCCACCGTGGTGGGGCCCAGCAGCCAGACCAGCCAGTGTGTCTGGGCGATGTACTGCGGGTAGCTGACATGGGTCAGCAGCGACAGGCCGATCAGCACCATGGGGGTGGCGACTATGGGCATCAGCAACGGGTGGGGATGCTTGCGGTACAGGCGCTTGTTGACCCAGTAGCAGGCCACGGTGGCCAGCAGCGACAGCAGGCCGATGACTTCATTCGACAGCATGGCTTATTCCTCATCCAGGGCGGCGGCATCGCGGCTGGACTTGCGCCTTGCCAGCCACAGCTCGAAGCGATAGACGCGATCGACTGCCAGTGCGGTCACGGCCATCACGCAGGCTGTGCTGGCGACGATGACGGCCAGAATGCGCAAGCCCTGGTGGCGGATCAGATCGGGGTATTCGGTGACCACCAGCATGGCGGGAACGAAGAACAGCAGCATCTCGGCCAGCAGCCAGTTGGTGCCGCTTTGCAGCCAGCGTGCCTTGACCAGGCCCGAAAAAAGGCCCACGGCCAGCAGGCCGAAACCGATCAGACCGGCCGGCATGCTCCAGCCGAAATGCTGGCGCAGCACATCCATGGCAATCCAGATGGCGCTGAGCAGGCACACTTGCAGCATGGCCTTGAGCAGTTGCCAGAGTGTCTGGGCGAAAGAATGGCTGCAGCCCTGGGCGCGAGGGGCGGCAGCTTCCGTAATCTGTGACATGGGTGAAATTCTAGGGTTTTCACCTATATTCATAAAATGACTTATTTTCATTTTTTCCATGCGTAAAAGGAATTGTCATGGACTTGCGCGCCCTGCGCTATTTCATTGAGGTTGTGCGTCAGAACGGCTTCACCCGCGCGGCCGAAACCTTGCATGTGACCCAGCCCACCATCAGCAAGATGGTCAAGGCGCTGGAAGATGAATTCGGTGGCCGTTTGCTGCTGCGCGAGGGGCGGGGCGTGCAGCTTACCGATGCCGGCCAGGTGGTCTATGACCGCGGGATGGAGATTCTCGAGCAGGCCCAGTTGCTGCGCCGCCAGGTGGCCGAGGTGGATCACATCACGCGCGGCGATCTGTCCCTGGGCATCATGCCCACCACGGGCCATTACATGGCGCCGGTGATCGCGCTGTTCCAGCAGCGCTATCCGGGTGTGAACCTTCAGGTCAACGAGCAGGGCGCGCGCGCCCAGTACCAACTGATCCAGGAAGGCAAGCTGGACATGGCGCTGGGCCTGTTCGCGGCCCCCGATCCGGCGCTGGAGCGCTACACCGTGGCGCGCCAGAAGACGCGCGTGGTGCTGCCCGCCCAGCAGGTGACAGACCCGGGCCAGCCCATGCGCTGGAGCGATCTGCGCGAGCTGCCGTTTGTGCTCTACACCTCGGACTTTGCGCTGCACGAGCATGTGCTGCAGCAATGCGAGGCAGCGGGCTTCACGCCACAGGTCAAGCTGCAGACGCGCTACTGGGATTTCATAGGCCATCTGGTCGCGGCCCAGGTGGGTGTGGCCGTGATGTTCGAGCATGTCATCGCCCGCTACGACCCGCAGCGCGTGGCCAGCCGCCCGCTGGTGGAGCCCGAGATCCCCTGGGATGTGGCGCTGATGTGGCGGCCCGGCTACCTGTCGCGTGCGGCCCAGGCCTGGCTGAACTGCGTGCGTGAGGTGTATCCACAGCCGCTCCTCGGTGCTGCTTTCCCGGATTTTCAAAACTGATAGCTATTTTTCATAGTCCAGTAAGCGATACAAGGCTTTTTGATGCTTGATGCCAGTCCAGGTCTTTGTTGCTAAGCTCGCTGCCATGCCCCGCCCGTTCTCTTCCAATCGCTCCAGCAACTTGCGCCGCAGCACCGTGGTGCGCCAGCCCGCGCCCCGGCCCGAGGTCACGCGTCTGCTGTGCTTTCACAAGCCCTATGGAGTGCTCAGCCAGTTCACGCCCGAGGGCAAGTGGCAGGGCCTCAAGGACTGGCTCGATGTGCCCGGTGTCTATGTGGCGGGCCGGCTCGATGCCGACAGCGAAGGCCTGCTGCTGCTGACCAATGACGGCCAGTTGCAGGCCCGCATTGCCGATCCGCGCCACAAGATGGAGAAGACCTACTGGGTGCAGGTCGAAGGCATCCCGGACGAGGCCGCTTTGCAGAGCCTGCGCGAGGGCGTGGAGTTGAGCGACGGCAAGACACTGCCCGCCAAGGCCCGCCTGATAGAACCCCAGCCCCTGATGTGGCCGCGCAACCCGCCGATTCGCGTGCGCCAGAACATTCCCGATTGCTGGATCGAGCTCATCATCCGCGAGGGCAGGAACCGCCAGGTGCGCCGCATGACGGCAGCCGTCGGCCACCCCACGCTGAGGCTGGTGCGCATGGCCGTGGGGCCTTATTCGATTGAAGGGCTGGAGCCCGGCCAGTGGCTGGATGTGTTGCCGCTCAGTGGTTCCTAGCGCAAAGTATCGAGCCGCAGCAGTTCATCTTCATCTTCCGGCAAGGCAGCTGCCTGCCAGCGCGGCAGAGCCGGCCAGGGGCGAAAGCGACTCCAGCCCACTTGCACCTCCTGCAGATTGCCCCGCAGCAATTGAAGAGCGGTCGTCAGCTCGGATTGGCGAGTCCGCACGCATTCGCGCAGCGATTGCATGGCTTGCTGGCCACGCCCGAAAAAGCGCTGTCTGCCCAACCAATCGGGGGAGGGCTGACATTGGGCATAGGCCAGTGGCAGGCTGCTGGCCTCTCCTTCCACCACGGAAATCAGGGCCTGCAGATGCATGTTGAGTTGCTCCTGCGGCATCAGACCCGCCAGTTGCAACTCCAGCGCATTGTTATGAAAACGATAGCGTGCGGGCAGGGCTGCGCTCAGGGTATAGCTGCCGCCGCTGCGCGAGCGGGCACGGTGACTCAGGATGCGGCTGCCTTGCTCCAGCATCGGGCGGACCAACTGCAACAAGGCCTGCTGGTGCTCGGCATCGTTGTGCTTCAGGGGGATGCGCAACTGCGTGCTGTCATAGCCCCGCCATTGCTCGCGCCAGACCATCCAGCCCGCCGTATGCGGTACGAAGAAAATCAGGGTGATGAGGGACAGCATGGGCACAATGCCCGCTGCCAGCGACCAGGCCGCCCTGATCTCGGCAGCGGCAGAGGCCTCCTCACCCAGGCTGACGAGATTGCCGCTCAGCTTGATGAGGGTGGCAAGACTGATGGCAAAGACCAGACCACAGATCAGAGAAAGCTGCTCGGGCGAATAAAGGCTGTCGGGCAGATGAATCAGAGTGGCCAGTGCGGCGGCGCATCCCAGCAGAACCACGGCTGCGGACAGCAGATAAAACAGGGCACAAGGGGCCTGCTGCTGGACATCGAGAGCCGGGTTCTGTTCCAGCTCGCGCAGCAACTGCCTGCGGCGCCACCAGCGCAGCGGCTGCCAGAGCAGGGCGCTGACCGCCAGGCCGGCGAGCATGCTGATGAACAGCGCCGAAAAAGCCCATAGCAGCAAGGCCGCCATCAGCAAGATACCCAGTCCGACCAACCAGTTCATGCCCGCGATTGTCCTTTTGAATTGATAGCTGCCTGTGTTTGATGGACAAGCAATCCAGCCTGTTGTGAATGAAAAATCGCGCTGCCTGCAATCGCAGGTCAGCGCGATGGTTTGATGCTACAGGTTCAGCTGCAGCTCTTGTTGTTGGCGCCGTGCATGCCGGCGGCCTTGGCATCGGCCTCGCTCATGTACTTGCCGTTCTTGGTCGTGCCGTAGTAACGGGTGCCGGGGCAGTGGTAGATCTTGCTGTCCTCATTGGCCCAGACCTTGCCTGCACCGCCGCCAGGTGCGGCGGTCGCGGCCGGCTTGGCGCCTGCTGCTGCCTTGGCAGTGGCCTGCTGATCAATGCCCTTGCGGCCCGAGCAAGCTCCCTTGGAGGACGCCGCGCTCATGGTGGAGCCATCCTTGCAGACAAAGGTCTGCATGTCCGTCTTGGCAGCGGCAGGGGCCGGCGCAGCCTTTGCTGCGGGTTCTGCCGCCGGCTTGGCGGGCATGGGGGCTGTTTTGGCGGCCGGTGCGGCAGGCGCCGCTGCCGGAGCCTGAGCAAGGCTCGCCCATGAGCTGCTGACCAGGGCTGAAGCCAGGCAAATTTTCCATAAATTGCGCATACGAACTCCCTCCAATAGATGTGATGTCACAAGGCGTGACAGGCGCATGCTGCTACGGAAGACCTGATTCCGCAAGCCTCGGCCGTCAGGCTTCAGGTTCCGCTGACATAGGGGTTCAGCTTGCGCTCGCGGCCAAAGCTGCTTTCCGGGCCATGCCCGGGGATGAAGATCGTCTGGTCGCCCATGGGCCACAGGCGCTGCACGATGGAGTCGATCAGCTGCTGATGATTGCCCTGCGGGAAGTCCGTGCGGCCTATGCTGCCGGCAAACAGCACATCGCCGACAAAGGCGCGGTCGATCTGCGGTGAGTGGAAGACCACATGGCCGGGCGTGTGACCTGGGCAGTGGCGCACGTTCAGCGTTTCCTGGCCGATGCTCACGGTGTCGCCGTCATGCAGCCAGCGCGTGGGCACAAAGGGGTCGGAGTGGGGAAAGCCGAACATGGCGCCCTGCTGGGGCAGGCCGTCGATCCAGAACTGGTCGCCCTCATGCGGGCCGATGATGGGCAGCTCGTACTTGGCCGCCAGCTCGCTGGTGCCGCCCGCGTGGTCGATATGGGCGTGGGTGATCCAGATGGCCTTGAGATTCAGGCCCAGGCGTTCCACCTCCCACTCGATTTGCTCGATATCTCCGCCCGGGTCGATGACGGCCGCGTCCATGGTCTGGTCGCACCAGACGAGAGAGCAGTTCTGTTGAAAGGCTGTGACGGGGACAGTGTGATATTGCAACATGGGTGACTTGTATTTTTCGGGCGTTTGCGTAGTCTCGCGGGCTGCGAACCCCGCAAGCATGACACGGCATGACACGCGCATCAAAAATGCCCGCTCAGATTCTGGCGTCATCCCTCATTTGAGCTAGCATGGATGCGAGTGCCCCATTTTGGTGCGGGCTGCTAAAACGTATTTGTGCTGCAAGGCAGCGGGCATTCGCTTCATGGGAGGCGCCCCGACACAGTTTCAAGATCGTTCAGGCCGTGCCAATGCCCATGCAATACAAGTTCCTCCCACGGGCAGGAATGACAGAGGACGGGGCGGTCTGGAGGAAAACCGTTTTTAAACTCCAGGAGACTCTGCATGTCTACCTCTTCCAACCAGCCGAGCGGCGCTGACGCCCAGCTTGGTGACGCCCAACGCTCTGGCGCCCAACGCATCGGCATTCCACGGGAAACCTTCCCGTTGGAAAAGCGCGTGGCCACCGTGCCCGATGTGGTCGAAAAACTCATCAAGCTGGGTTTTTCGGTCGCCATCGAATCGGGCGCCGGCGATGCCGCCAACTTCAGCGATGACGCTTATCGCGCAGTGGGGGCCGAGGTGCTGCCCAACGCTGCGGCGGTCTGGGCTGCTGCCGACATCCTCTTCAAGGTGCGCCCGCCCACCCCGCAAGAAGTCGCGCTGATGCGCGAAGGCCAGATCCTGATCGACTTCATCTGGCCGGCCCAGAATCCCGATCTGATGCAGCAACTGGCTGCCAAAAAGGTGACGGTGCTGGCGATCGACTCGCTGCCCCGGACATTGAGCCGCGCGCAGAAGATGGATGCACTGACCTCCATGGCCGGTGTTTCGGGTTACCGCGCCGTGATCGAGGCCGCCAACGCCTTCGGCCGCTATTTCAACGGCCAGATCACGGCCGCAGGCAAGGTGCCGCCAGCCAAGGTCTTCATTGCCGGCGCAGGTGTGGCCGGTCTGTCGGCCATTGGCACGGCCGCCAATCTGGGCGCCATCGTGCGCGCCAACGACACGCGCGCCGAAGTGGCCGATCAGGTCACATCGCTGGGCGGTGAGTTTGTCAAGGTCGACTACGAAGAAGACGGCGGCGGCGGCGGCGGCTATGCCAAGGTGATGAGCGAGGGCTTCCAGGCTGCGCAGCGCCAGATGTATGCCCAGCAGGCCAGGGAGGCCGACATCATCATCACCACCGCGCTGATCCCCGGCAAACCGGCGCCCAAGCTGATCACGGCCGAGATGGTGCAGAGCATGAAGCCCGGCAGCGTGATCGTCGACATGGCGGCCGAGCAGGGCGGCAACTGCGAGCTGACCGTTCCCAACGAGGCCGTGGTGCGCCACGGCGTGACCATCATAGGCTACACCGACCTCGCATCGCGCCTGGCCAAGCAATCGTCCACGCTGTACGCCACCAACCTGCTGCGCCTGACGGAAGAGCTGTGCAAGGCCAAGAATGGCGTGGCCGTGGTGAATATGCAAGACGATGCGATTCGCGGCCTGACCGTGGTCAAGGACGGAGAAATCACCTGGCCTGCCCCGCCCCTTGCCCAGGCGCCCAAGCCAGCCCCCAAACCGGCCGTGGCTGTGGTGGAGCAGAAGAAAGGCGGCCATGGTCATGGCGCTGCCGGCCCGCTGCCGGCCAAGACCTTGGCCATTATTTTTGCGATTGCCGCCTTGGCCTTCTGGTTCATCGGTGCCTACGCGCCGGCGGCCTTCCTGGGCCACTTCACGGTGTTCGTGCTGGCCTGTTTCATCGGCTACATGGTGGTGTGGAATGTGACGCCGGCCTTGCACACGCCGCTGATGAGCGTGACCAACGCCATCTCCAGCATCATCGCCATTGGCGCCCTGGTGCAGATTGCACCGCCGGGAACGGCGGGTACCGCTCGCCCTGATGACTTGATCCGCTGGCTGGCCTTTGCAGCGCTGGTGCTGACTGCCATCAATATGTTTGGCGGCTTTGCCGTGACACGTCGCATGCTGGCCATGTTCCGCAAATAAGAAGAACGAGCACAAGAGAGAAACACCATGTCCCAAAGTCTCGCAACGGTGGCCTATCTGGGGGCTGCCATTTTGTTCATCCTCAGCCTCGGTGGCCTGTCCAACCCCGAAACCTCACGCCGCGGCAATTTGTTCGGCATGGTCGGCATGGCGCTGGCCGTGCTGGCCACCGTGTTCGGCCCACGCGTCGATGCCGGCGGCATCGCCTGGATCGTCGGCGCGCTGGTGGTCGGTGGCGGTATCGGCCTGTATGCGGCCAAGGTCGTCAAGATGACCCAGATGCCCGAGCTGGTCGCCCTCATGCACAGCCTGGTCGGCCTGGCCGCCTGTCTGGTGGGCTTTGCCAGCTATGTCGATACCTCCATCGAGCTCGCTGGCGCAGAAAAAGCCATTCACGAGGTGGAGATCTACGTGGGCATCCTGATCGGTGCCGTCACCTTCTCGGGCTCGCTGATAGCCTTCGGCAAGCTCAACGGCAGGATAGGCGGCAAGCCGCTGCTGCTGCCCGCACGCCACTGGCTCAATCTGCTCGCGCTGCTGGTGGTGATCTGGTTCGGGCGCGAGTTTCTGCATGCCCAAACCGTGGCTGACGGCATGTTGCCGCTGATCGTGATGAGCGTCATCGCCCTGCTGTTCGGCGTGCACATGGTCATGGCCATCGGTGGGGCCGACATGCCCGTGGTGGTGTCCATGCTCAACAGCTACTCGGGCTGGGCTGCTGCGGCCACCGGCTTCATGCTGGGCAATGACCTGCTGATCGTCACCGGCGCGCTGGTGGGCTCCTCGGGTGCCATCCTGAGCTACATCATGTGCCAGGCCATGAACCGCAACTTCATCAGCGTGATTGCGGGCGGCTTCGGCTCCGGCGCTCTCGCCAAGAAAGGCGATGCTTCTGCGGCCGCCGAGCCCCAGGGCGAAGTGGCACCCGTCAGTGCAGCCGAGACCGCCGAGATGCTGCGCGAGGCAAAAAGCGCCATCATCGTGCCCGGCTACGGCATGGCCGTGGCCCAGGCCCAGCACACCGTCAATGAAATCACCCGGACCCTGCGTGAGCAGGGTGTGGATGTGCGCTTTGCCATCCACCCGGTGGCGGGCCGCATGCCCGGCCACATGAACGTGCTGCTGGCCGAGGCCAAGGTGCCTTACGACATCGTGATGGAGATGGACGAGATCAACGAAGACTTCCCCGAGACCGACGTGGCCATCGTCATCGGCGCGAACGACATCGTCAATCCGGCAGCCCAGGACGATCCCGAGAGCCCCATCGCCGGCATGCCGGTGCTGGAAGTGTGGAAGGCCAAGACCTCGATCGTGATGAAGCGCTCCATGGCCTCCGGTTATGCGGGCGTGGACAATCCGCTGTTCTATAAGGACAACAACCGCATGCTGTTCGGTGATGCCAAGAAGATGCTGGACGAGGTGCTGGGGGCACTGAAGAGCTGATGAGATGGAGTGGCCTCTGCTGAGGCGCTCTGCCCCCTCTGCCGCCTTGCTTTGCAATGCGGGAGCCCGGTGTCCCGGGTTGTGGCATATGCCTATTCTTGAAATGCCTGCGGTTTTCGGCCGCAGGCATTTTTGCTGTCAGAGATGCTGAACGGCGATCTCGCCCAGCAGCACGGCGGCAATCACCAGCATCAGCGTGCCCGACAGGCGCGAGACGGCAAGCGCGGCGGCGGGGCGCGAGCGCAGCACGCTTTGCGAGCCCCAGCCCACGCCGAAGTAGACCACGGCGCAACTGGCCGCATGGACGGCGCCCAGGGCCATGATCTGCGCAAACACCGGCCAGCCCTCGGCAGGCCGCACAAACTGCGGCAGCAGGGCCAGCAACAGCAACAGCTGCTTGGGGTTGAGGCCGCTGACGCTGGCACCCTTGATCGTCCAGTGCCAGCGCGTGCCGCTCTCGGCATCGCCGGCGCTGCCTATGGCTGCCGGGCTGCGCCACAGTCCCACGCCCATCCAGGCCAGGTACAGCGCGCCGGTGGCCGTCAAGGCGGTCAGCAGGGCCGGGTTGCGCGCCACCAGGGCGCCAACGCCTGCCGCCACGGCCAGCGTGGCCAGCAGCGCACCGCAGGCCAGGCCCAGCGTGGCGGGCAGCACCAGCCGTCTGCCGCGCAGACCGGCCGAGATCACATAGGCCCAGTCGGCCCCGGGCGTGAGCACCAGCAGAAAGGAGACGGCCCAGAAGGCGGTCAAGGCGGCGTAGGACACGAAATTCCCTCGAAAAGCGTTGATGCCGAGAGAATATGGAAGAGGAGAGAGAATGTGCTCTCAATATTCGCCGCCGATCGGCTTGAAATTGGAAGAAACTGCCTCGTGAACTCGCTGGATCGAAAAATTCTTGCTGCGCTCGAAAACAATGGCCGCCTCACGGTGACCGAGCTGGCCGAGCAGGTGGGCCTGAGCCTGTCGCCCTGCCACCGGCGTGTGCGTGCGCTGGAAGAATCGGGCGTGATTCGCGGCTACCGCGCCGAGCTGGACCCCGCGGCGCTGGGGCTGGATTTCTCGTCCCTGGTCTTTGTCACGCTCAAGGACAGCAAGTCCGTGCCTGCGTTCGAGGACGCCGTGGCCCGGCTCGACAATGTGGTGCAGGCCCAGCGCCTGTTCGGTGATCCCGACTATCTGCTGCAGGTCGTGGTGCGCGATCTGCCTGCCTACCAGCGGCTTTATGACGAGCAGCTGACCCGGCTGCCCGGCGTGCTGCGCATGACTTCCACGCTGGTGATGAAGCATGTGGTGAGCAACAGACCGCTGACTTCGGCGATGGAATAAGCCATGAAAAAGCGCCTGTGACGCGAATCACAGGCGCTTTGATGTAGCCGATTTTGCTCCTGATTTCAGAGCTTATGGCGCTTGCTTATCAATGTTTTTCAGTTTAAATAACTTCAAAACTTATATGAGGAAAGCGCTGCAAGCTCCTGAATCGGGAGCTTCGGAACTCAGGAGCCCAGCTTGAGCGAGCCCTTCATGAGGGCCGAGTGACCGGGGAAGGAACAGAAGAAGGCATAGTCAGTGCCAGCCTTGAGCTTGCTCGCATCGATGTCGAACTTGGTAGTCTCGCCGCCACCGATCACCTTGGAGTGAGCCAGCACGCGTGCATCGCCGGCCTTCACATAGTCGGCGCCAGCACCAGCGGCCATGCCGTCGGTGATCACGGCCTGCATGTCGGCAGCGGTGCTGACCACGATGTTGTGGCCCATTGCGGTCTTGGGCATCTTGCCCACATGCTTGAGAGTCACGCTGAACTTCTTGCAGGACTTGGGCACATCGATGCTTTTGACATTGAACTGCATGGCATCGTTGCTTTCAACGACGGCTTCGCAGCCTGCCGCCATGGCGGGTGCGCTCAGGGCACCGACTGCACACAGGGCCAGGGTCATCAGGATCTTCTTCATTGGCTATTCCTTTTCCTAAAAGCGAAACGGGAACCGCTGTGGCCTTGTCGCCCTCCAGGTTCCGCAGTTCATTCTTTCGGAAACCTGCCCAGCCGGCTCAGTACAACTCATGCTCGCATGGGTTGTACTGTTGCACCTTGCGCTAACTCAATTCGCCGAGCATGCGTGCGTTCACTGCCTTGCAGGTCGCTGCCGGCGTTGCTTGCGCGCTTCAGATCGCCATGTCGTAACCAATGGTGATGGGCGCGTGGTCCGAGAACTTCTCGCCCTTGTAGATGGACTCGGTGCGGGCCAGGGCCGCGATCGCCGGTGTGGCCAGGTGGTAGTCCAGACGCCATCCCACGTTGTTGGCATAGGCCTGGCCCCGATTGCTCCACCATGTATAGCAGGCATCCGTGGTGTCGGGCTGAAGCTGACGATAGACGTCGACCAGACCGCCGCCGGCCTCGGTCTTGTGCAGCAACTTGCTCATCCAGTCGCGCTCTTCGGGCAGGAAGCCGCTGTTTTTCTGGTTGCCGCGCCAGTTCTTCAGGTCTTCCTTCTGGTGCGCGATATTGATATCGCCGCAGAGCACGAAGTCGCGCTCTGCCTTGAGGTGCATCAGGTGGCTGTGCATCTTGGCGAGAAAGCGGAACTTGGCCTCCTGGCGCAACTCGCCCGAACTGCCGCTGGGAAAGTAGGCGCTGATGATGGAGAACTTGCGGCCGGGCGTGTCGAAGCGGGTTTCGACATAGCGGCCCTCGGCGTCGAACTCGTCGATATCGAAGCCGACGACCACATCGCTGGGCTCGTGGCGGGTGTAGACGCCCACGCCCGAGTAGCCTTTTTTCTCGGCAAAGTGGAAATAGCCCTTCATGCCGGCCAACACCTCGAAGCGCCCGGCCATATCCGAAGCCTGGGCCTTGATTTCCTGGACGCAAATACAATCCGGCGCAGTGGCTTCGATCCAGGCTTCGGCGCCTTTGGTCGTGGCAGAGCGGATACCGTTGAGGTTGAGGCTGGTTAATTTGAACAAGGATGAATCCATGGTGGTGAGTGAGAAGCCAATGGGCGGTGCAGACCGTCTGGCGCAGGATTTTGTGCAGTTTGCCGTCGATGCGGGCGTGCTGCGTTTTGGCGAATTCAAGACCAAGGCCGGGCGCATCAGCCCGTACTTCTTCAATGCCGGCCTGTTCGACGATGGCGCCAAGATGGCCCGTCTGTCCGAATTCTATGCAAAAGCCATTCTGGCCAGCGGCATGGAGTTTGATATGGTCTTCGGGCCTGCCTACAAGGGCATCCCTTTGGCAGCCACGGTGGCGGTGGAACTGGCACGCCAGGGCAAGAACGTACCCTTTGCCTACAACCGCAAGGAAGCCAAGGACCACGGCGAAGGCGGTACTTTGGTGGGCGCTCCCCTCAAGGGCCGCGTGCTCATCATTGACGACGTGATGTCGGCCGGTACGGCCGCGCGCGAGTCGATTGCTATCATCAAGGCGGCCGGTGCCGAGCCGCATGCCGTGGCCATCGCTCTGGATCGCCAGGAAATGGCGACGGAGAATGGCCAGGACGTGCCGCACAGCGCCGTGCAATATGTGCGCAATCAGCTGGGCATGCAGGTCTGTGCGATTGCCAAGCTGGCAGATCTGTTGCTTTATCTCGAGCAGCAGGGCGGGGATGCCGGCCGCGAGCATCATGAGCGCGTGCTGGCCTACCGTCAGCGTTATGGTGTTGAAGACAAGGAATAAACACGCAAATGAAGCAGGCCTTGCATGCAAAACTGAGTTTGTATGTGATAGCTACCGTCTGGGCAGGCGCCATGCCGGCTCAAGCCCAGGCCCCAGCCAATAGCGGCGGTATCTACGCCTGCACGGATGCCAATGGGCGGCGCATCACGGCCGACAGACCTATTGCCTCCTGCGTCGATCGCGAGCAGCGTGTGCTTGGTTCCACGGGCGTCGAGTTGCGCCGCGTGGGCCCCACGCTGACCGATCAGGAGCGCAGTGCACAGGAGGCCAAGCGCCGCCAGGACCAGGCCGATCAGCAACGCCTGCGTGAGGAGCGCTCGCGTGACCGTGCCATGCTGGCGCGCTTCCCCAATCAGGGCGTGCATGACGCCGCCAGAGCCGAGGCGATTGCCCAGGTCAACGATGTGATCGGCGTGGCCCAGCAGCGCCAGGTCGATCTCAAGGAACGCCGCCGCAAGCTCAATACCGAGCTGGAGTTCTATCAGAACGACCCGAAGAAGGCTCCCGCCAATCTGCGCCGTCAGCTGGACGACAACACGGAATCTCAGGCCGAGCAGCAGCGCTTCATCAAGCAGCAGGAAGAGGAAAAGCAGCGCATCAACCAGCGCTTCGATGCCGAGCTGCAGCAGCTGCGCAAGCTATGGGCTGATCTGCAGCCGGCCGCAACGCGCTCGCACTGACGGTTGTGCCTTCAGTCTTCGTGGCCGTCTTTGTGCATGGCCATGACTCGACCCAGCAGCAGGGTCGCAATCCAGGCCACTCCAGCGATGATCAAGGGCATCTGCACCAGCAACGGTGCCTGAGCCATGAGCATCAGCGCATCGGCTTGCCACAGCGCCCCATAACCCTTGAACAAGCCATAGGCCAGCCATAGCAGCAGGCCTGCGCTGGCAATGGCGGCCATGCTGCGCATATTGCGGCCGTCACGGCTGCCTGCGGGGATGCGAAGGGCGGTACGCCATAGCCAGCCCACGGCGGCCAGTACCAGCAGCACGCAGGCCGCAACGGACAGCGGCATCCACAACGAAAGAGGAATCAGCGACATGGCGCCGCACTTTAGCCCAGTTGATCCCTGGATGAAAAAGAAAATACCCACCGAAGTGGGCATGCATGAAGGGGCTTGTCAGCGGCTCAGTTTGCGCGCCAGACCACATGGTGGCCCGGCACGGACTGAATGCCCAGCACGGTGGCGTGGTGGGCGAGCAGCTCTTCGAAGGTCTTGGTGATTTCGCTGCTGGCAGTGCTGCCTTCATATTCCGTGGCCACCTGTGTCGCGGTAAAGGAACTGGCTCCAAAGCTTTGCACGATGTTGCGCAGCTTGTCGAGGTTGGGGGTGAACACGGCGTCCATGGCAGCAACTCCTTTTCGGGCAATCAAACCAGTACTGCCCATAGTTTATCCAGCAGCCCGTGTCAGGCAAGAGGGCCTTTGCCCGCATGGCTATTGATTGATGGAGAGCAAGGTGCGAATCACGTCGGAGCGCGTGATGACCCCGACCAGGGTTTTGCCGCGCAGCACGGCAATGA
The DNA here is from genome assembly GCF_016772095.1 of Comamonas sp. NyZ500. NCBI lineage: Bacteria > Pseudomonadati > Pseudomonadota > Betaproteobacteria > Burkholderiales > Comamonadaceae > Comamonas > Comamonas sp. NyZ500. The sequence continues at coordinate 279,739 of NZ_JAEIJE010000005.1, forward strand.
ACTGAACGCTGTGCGATGCCAGCTCGTGCAGCAGATCGCCCATGGGTGTGTCTTCCTGCACGCTCATCTCTGGTGCGCGCATCAGTTCCTGGGCTACGGACTGCACTTTGGATGGCCTGCTGCGCAGTCGCTGCCAGAGGTTTTGCTGCTGGCGCGCGCGGTGATCCTGCCAGAGCCAGTCGAACAGGTCGGCGCGCAGCACGCGGCCAATCAGCTCACCTTGCGCATCGACCACGGGAAGGCTTTTGATCAGATGGCGGTGAAACAGCTCGGCGACCTCTTCGAGCGGAGTCTGCGGGCTGACGGTCAGGAGCTTGGCGGACATGACGGTGCCGCAGTTCACGCTGGACAGCCGGCGCTTGATGGCTTCCTCCTCGGCGGCGGCCAGCAGCTCGCCCAGGTCCTCGGGTGTCAGGTTGTAGCTTTGCTCGAAGCGTTGCAACAACTGCTCCAGATCCTGCTCGCTCAGCGCCAGGCGCGTGGTGGGGCGCAGGGTCTTGGCCGCCTGGGGCGGCTGGTGCAGGTAGGGACGGCCGCAGGCACGATGGTAGAGCACGCCGACTGCAGCAAGAACGCCTGAGAGCACGGCCATGGGAATCAGCAGATGCCAGCCCAGCGGCGCCATCTGGGCCGCCGCCAGTACCGTCAGCAAGGCCACGGCGCCACCCGGTGGGTGCAGGGCACGCAGCAGCAGCATCAGGGCAATGGCTCCTGCCACGGCCAGCGCGGCCAGCGAGGTCTGGGACAGCGTGGGAAACGCCCAGAGCAGCAGCAAGGTATAGAGAGCAGGCACGGTGTTGCCGACGACACAGTTCCAGGGCTGGGCCAGCGGGCTGCTGGGCACGGCGAACACCAGCACGGCCGTGGCGCCCAGCGGTGCGAACAGAAACAGGGTGTTGGGAAAGAAATGCTCGACCAGCCCCACCAGAATGCCGGCCAGAGCCAGGCCCAGGCCTGCGCCAATGCTGGCGCGGATCAGCTCTTTCCAAGAAGGGCGCGAGGCCACCGGCCCCAGGCGCTGCCACATTGTTTGCATGACGGACATAGGCTCAGGCTGCGGGGCGCAAATTTGATAGCTGCTCCCGCAATGTTGTATTGATTAATGCGGCAATTCTGTCAAAAAAAGCTCCACAGGGTGAGCTGTGGAGCTTTGGCGGGATTGGCTCCGCTTCAGGCGGTTGCGGCGGCCTGAACGGCTCCGGCACTCAGCATTTCGGCCAGCGGCTTGCGGCCCGAGGGCTGCTCGCGCTCGCGCAGATCGTCGGGCAGCGTGGCAGCATCGGCGCGGCGGCCCACGGCGATCACGCATTCGGGCACCAGATGCTCGGGCAGGTTCAGCACCTTGCGGGCTTCATCGGCAGAGAAGCCGCCCATGGCGTGCGTGGCCAGACCCATGGCATGGGCCTGCAGCGCCAGATAGCCCCAGGCGCAGCCCGCATCGAAGCTGTGCTTGGCGGCGGAAGCCTGCCTGTCCGACAGCAGCACGATCAGCGCGCTGCCATTCAGGCACCAGCGGCGGTTGGCTTCGTTGGGGATCTGCGAGAACGCCTGCCAGTTCGCGTCGTCACGCAGGGCGTAGGCAAAGTGCCAGGGCTGCTTGTTGCTGGCCGAAGGCGCCCAGCGGGCGGCTTCCACCAGTTGCTCGATCTGGGCAGCGCTCAGTGCTTCAGGCACAAAGGCGCGCGGCGACATGCGCTCGACGAATTGCGCGTGGACGGGGACGGTACTGCTACGGGTGGTGCTCATGGTGATATCGCTGAACTGAAAAGAAAAGGGCCCGCCTGCTGTACAGCGGCGGGCCCGAAACCATAGCGCAAGCTCCGGCCTTTGTGCCGGAGCCGGGAGATCAGGACTTTTGACCCGATTGCGCGCCGATGCCGCGCAGATGGCGCTCCATGCGGAACATCACCAGCGCCATCATCACCATCACCAGGCAGGAAATCAGCAGCGTGGCAAAAGCCGTGTCCATGCCCAGAAACTCCCACTTTTCCTCATCGGGGTTGTCGCCGCGCAGCTTGGCGGCCGTGCGGTCGAACGACAGTGTGTAGTTGGTCAGCAAGGTGTTGACGATCTGCGGAGCGGACTGCTGCTGCAGCTTCTTGGCCAGGCTTTCGTTGCCCAGCACCTTCTCCAGCGCCACGGGCAGCCCCTTGATGTAGGCGGCGTATGAACCCTCGCCATGCTCCATCTCGGCTGCCTGGGCACGGTCGTTGATTTCGGAGGCCAGGTTCACCGGATCCATCAGCATGGCGTCTTCGCCCGAAGCCTCGGCGGCTGCCGCAATCGCTGCATCGGCTGCAGCATCTGCGGCGGCACGTGCCATGCGGTCCTCGCGGGTCAGCGAGATGCGGCGAGCCGTCCAGGCGGCATCCACCTCGGCAGCGGCCGCGTCGGCAGCCTCCTTGTCGCAGCAGGAGTTTTCACGTGCCTCGCGCATCTTGATCTGGCGGTTGATATCGTCGGCCGAGGGCAGGGCATCGCCCTTGAGCAGGGGGTGGATGGGATCCAGGCCCTGGCTGCTGTTTTCCGTTTCTACGCGTTTGCGCGCAGCCGTGTCTCGGTAGATGAAGCCACGCAGCAGGCCGTCGGCCTTGCGGAAATCAGGACGCAGGGCAGGGTCGGCCAGACGCTTTTCCATAGGCACGGCGTTGCCGAGGACGCTCAGGTCGCGGCCGGTCTCTTCTTCCATGTACTTGAGGTCGTAGGGCGCATCCTTCCAGTTCAGCGCCGTTGCGCCGGCAGTGGCGATATCGGGCTTCTTGGGCTTGTAGTGGTCCCAGATCCAGTGGCCCATGCCAAACAGCACAAAGATGGAAAAGGCGAGCAAGACAAGACGCAGAACTTGAATCAGCAAATCTTCTGCGCGGCGCAAGAGGGTCAGCATAGGCAGCAAATCCTTGTAAAAAGCTTGAGTGGTCTGCACTTTCAACTATGAAATTGGAAGCGCGTGAATGATCGCGATTGTAGGAAGCGAATCGGAAAGTCGTAATTTGTTACAGCTGAGTCGACACATGCACGCTTCCGTCCCGCCCAGTGCTTGTTTTTGGGCCAGGGACGCCGGTGCGGCTCCTCTTCACTTCACGAAGGAGCGATGCACCCAGATCCTGTAACGGAATTACGAAACCGCTGTAATGGAGTTTTGATGGATCGAGGCTGGATCATGGGTAAGACGTCGCTGGATAAATCGAAGATCAAGTTTTTGCTGCTCGAGGGCATACATCCCTCCGCGCTCAAGGTGCTGCATGACGCGGGCTACACCAATGTGGAGGCACTGACCGGCGCGCTGGACGGCGAGGAGCTCAAGCGCAAGATTGCCGATGTGCACTTTGTCGGCATCCGCTCGCGCACCCAGCTCACGGCCGATGTGTTCGCGGCCGCGCAGAAGCTGGTGGCCGTGGGCTGCTTTTGCATCGGCACCAACCAGGTGGATCTCAACGCAGCGCGCGAGCGCGGTGTGGTGGTCTTCAACGCGCCTTACTCCAATACCCGTTCGGTGGCGGAGCTGGTGCTGGGCGAAGCCATTTTGCTGCTGCGCGGCATCCCCGAAAAGAATGCCGTCTCCCACCGCGGCGGCTGGAAGAAGAGCGCGGAGAATTCCTTCGAGATCCGCGGCAAGACGCTGGGCATCGTCGGCTATGGCTCCATCGGCACCCAGCTGTCGGTGCTGGCCGAAGGCCTGGGCATGAAGGTCATCTTCCACGACGTGGTGACCAAGCTGCCGCTGGGCAATGCCCAGCAGAGCAGCGGTCTCAACGAGCTGCTGGCCCAGTCCGACATCGTCACCCTGCATGTGCCCGAGCTGGCCTCCACCAACGGCATGATGGGAGCGGCGCAGATTGCCGCCATGAAGCCCGGCAGCATTCTCATCAATGCATCGCGCGGCACGGTGGTCGATATCGAGGCGCTGGCGGAGTCGCTGCAAAGCGGCAAGCTGCTGGGCGCGGCCATCGACGTCTTCCCCAAGGAGCCCAAGAGCAACAAGGACGAATTCCTGTCGCCGCTGCGCGGCATGGACAATGTCATCCTCACGCCGCATATCGGCGGCTCCACCATGGAGGCGCAGGCCAATATCGGTCTGGAAGTGGCGGAAAAGCTGGTCAAGTACAGCGACAACGGCACGACCACATCGGCCGTCAACTTCCCCGAAGTGGCGCTGCCCGAGCACCCCGGCAACAACCGCATCCTGCATGTGCACGAGAATCGCCCCGGCATTCTCTCTGCCATCAACCAGGTGTTTGCCGACAACGGCATCAATATCGCCGGTCAGTACCTGCGTACCGATGAAAAAGTGGGCTATGTGGTGATCGATATCGATGCCAAGTCCTCGGCGCTGGCGCTGGAAAAGCTCGCGCAGATTGCGGGCACCATCCGCTGCCGCGTGCTGTTCTGAAGCCTTGGCCTCTGAACGGAAAAGGAGACCTTGGTCTCCTTTTTTCATGGACCGGCCATTGGCGATGCCAGGAGCTGGCCCGAAGGGCGCGCGACGGACATGGTGTTGCGCGCCGCTGATGCTAGGCTTGTGCCGTTACAGACCCTCCCGCTTGCACAATGAATACACCAATCAAGAGAGAGTTCACCTTTCGTGGCGTGCTGCTTGGCGCGCTCATCACCCTGGCGTTCACCGCCGCCAACGTCTATCTGGGGCTCAAGGTCGGGTTGACCTTTGCCTCGGCGATTCCCGCTGCCGTGATCTCCATGGCGCTGCTCTATCGCTTCAAGGATTCCAACATCCTTGAAAACAATCTGGTGCAGACCCAGGCCTCCGCGGCCGGCACCTTGTCTTCGGTCATCTTTGTGCTGCCGGCATTGCTCATGCTGGGGCTGTGGACGGGTTTCCCGTTCTGGCAGACGGCATTGATCTGCGCGGCCGGCGGCACGCTGGGCGTGCTCTACACCGTGCCCCTGCGCCGCGTGCTGGTGGTGCAGTCCGAGCTGCCCTATCCCGAGGGCGTGGCCGCTGCCGAGGTGTTGCGCGTAGGCGATGAGCAGCGCCATCTTCACGATCCGGAGAACCTGGGCAAACCGCGTAGTTCGGGCTTGCGCGAGCTGGGTTGGGGCACGGGGCTGGCCGCGCTGTTCGGCTTTCTCAGCGGCGGTCTGCGTCTGCTTGGCGATGCCTTCAATTTCTGGATTCCCGCAGGCAGCGTGGCCTTTCGCGTGGCGGCAGGCTTTTCGCCCGCACTGCTGGCTGCCGGCTATCTGATGGGGGCGGCCGCAGGCATTGCCGTGCTTGCGGGGCTGGCGCTGTGCTGGGGCGTGGTCGTGCCCTGGCTGACGGCCCAGGCGTCTCCTGCGGCCGGCCAGGCGCTCTCCGAGCTGTCCACCCTGCTCTGGGGCAGCAAGGCCCGCTTTCTGGGGGCGGGCGTCATCGGCATCTCGGCGCTGTGGACCGTGGCCACGCTGGCCAAGCCCATTGTCCAGGCGATTCGCAACCAGCCTGCACGCAGCGTTGCCGAGGGGGCCGGCGGCGACGAAACCGACAAGGACATGCCGCGCAGCTGGATGCTGGCGATAGGTGCCGCCGCCCTGGGCGTGCTGTTCCTGGTGGTCAATGACTTCATCGCCGGGCATATGCCCGATCTGGCCGCTGGCGCACGCTACGGCCTGGCGGCCTTGTGCGTGCTGTTCGCGGCCCTGTTCGGCTTTCTGGTGGCGGCGGCCTGCGGCTATATGGCCGGTCTGGTGGGCTCGTCGGCCAGTCCCATCTCGGGCATCGGCATCATCGCCACCCTGCTCATGGGCGTGGCCCTGCTGGCGCTGCATGCCCTGGTGCCGGCCTATGCCAGCGCCGTCGCGGGGCAGATGGGCATTGCGCTGGTGCTGTTCATGGTTTCGGCCGTTCTGGCCATGGCTGCGATCTCCAACGACAACCTGCAGGATCTCAAGACCGGCTATCTGGTGGGGGCCACGCCCTGGCGTCAGCAGATCGTGCTCATCATCGGCTGTCTGGTGGGGGCGCTGGTCATACCGCCCGTGCTGGATCTGCTCTACAACGCCTACGGTTTTGCCGGCAGCATGCCGCGTGCCGGCATGGACCCGAATCAGGCCCTGGCCGCGCCACAGGCCACGCTGATGATGCAGATTGCCAGCGGCATCTTCAAGGGCTCGCTGGACTGGAGCATGCTGGGTCTGGGCGTGGCCGTGGGCATTGCCGTCATCCTGATCGATCTGACCCTGCGCAAGAGCGGCAAGGGCGCGCTGCCGCCGCTGGCCGTGGGCCTGGGCATCTATCTGCCGCCCACCATAGGCTTGACGCTGACCATAGGCGCGGTGCTGGGCTGGTGCATTGCCAGAGCCATCAAGGCCTATGCGCAGCGCGGCGGCAAGGACTGGACGGCGGCGGCCGAGGAGCGAGGCCTGCTGCTGGCCTCCGGCTTGATCGTGGGCGAGAGCCTGATGGGCCTGCTGATTGCGGCACTCATAGGCTTCAGCGGCAAGGATGCACCGCTGGCCCTGGTGGGCGAAGGCTTTGCGCCCGCCATGTGGCTGGGCCTGGCCTATTTCGTGGGCCTGTGTGTGTTCTTTTATCGCCGGGTGCTGCGCAAATGAAGACAGGAAGATTCGACGGGGAACAGGCCGAATACCGCCAGGGCAACTTCGGATTCGCCCATGAATGGCTGCAGGAGTTCAAGACGCTGGACGAGGTGCTGGAGCGGCTGGACGCGCTGCGTGCCGCCGACCCTGCACATCGCTATCTGTGCACGCTGGACGATGTGAGTCAGTGCAGCTACACCAGCGGCCATGCGAGCCAGGATGAGCGCCTGTATCTGGACAGTCCCGACGACATGGACTGGGAGGACCCGGCGCAGGAGCAGGCCCTGACGCTGGCTTCGCTGCAGCACCGCGTGGCGCAGCTGCAGCGGCCCGAGCTGGTGCAGGACTGGGCGCAGGTCTGCGGCACGCTGCTACTGGCTGCGGAGGACGTGGATGCCCTGCTGCAGGCCAACCGCAGTCCCGAGGTGCTGCTCGACGAGGTGGTCTATGTCCAGCGTCTGCCCGTGCACGACGACGAGCTCATGATTGCGGGCCAGCCGAACGGCTATTTCAGCGCGGACTGGGACAGCTTCCAGAACCACGCCGTCATCCGTCATCTTGCGGCGCAATATGGTTATCGTTTCTTCGGCATGGGAGCCGCCTGGATGGGATTTGTGCGCGCCAGCTTGCCCGATGCGGTGCTGATCGATCGGCTGATAGAGGATTTGCGCATGCTCTACGGTCAGGGGCAGGATGAGGTGCGGGAACATGCGGGCTGGGCGCAGCTGGCGTCCGTGCTGCTATCACGGCGCACGCTGATGCTCGGCTATGCCGAGGGCTTGGCAGAAGGCCTGGGGCTTGATCAGCCGTCTTCTGAAAACACCATGAAAAGCTGACAGGGCTGGATTCATCAACGCCGGAGCCGGCCGTGAGATGTCCGGTTTCAGCGGTGATGGTTTTATAGTGTGCGGGCTACCCCCGCGGCGCAGGCCGCTTTTTGCAATCAAGGAGAAACCGATGGCAGGTCATTTCGAGTTGAGCAAGAGCAGCGATGGGCAGTTCCGGTTTGTGCTGAAGGCCGGCAATGGCGAGATCATCCTCACCAGCGAGCTGTACAAGGCACGGGCGGCGGCCGAGAGCGGCATTGCCTCGGTGCAGACCAACAGCCCGCTGGCCGAGCGCTATGAGAAAAAGACAGCCAGCAACGGCAAGGAGCATTTCAACCTCAAGGCGGCCAACCATCAGGTTATCGGCACAAGCCAGCTCTATGCCTCGGCAGCCTCGCGCGATGCGGGCATTGAGTCCGTCAGGCAAAACGGCGCGACGACGGTCGTCAAGGATTTGACTGGCACTTAACGCATCGCCGGACAGCACCTGCTGGGAGCGTCGGAGGTCTTTCAGGCCGCTTTGTGATGCCCGTCCACGAACTGCTCTATGGCGCTCCAGAAACCGTTGGCGCGGAAGATGGTCGAGTGATTCGCCTGGGCGAATGCCTGCACCTGCACAGCCTTGTCCCTGAGGCTGTGCAGCAGGGCGTCGGTGCGCTCGGGCTGCACCACCTGATCGCGTCCGGCGCGCAGCACCAGAATCGGCCCATGGTAATTGCGCAGATGCGCGGCAGAGTCGAACGGGTCGCGCAGCAGCAGTTCCACAGGTAGCCAGCCATACATGCCGCGTACCGTGTTCAGAATGCTGTCGAAGGGCGTGACCAGCACCAGCTGGTCCGGCTGGCGCAGGTCGGCCACGGCAGCCGCCACGCCCGTGCCCAGGCTGCGGCCGATCACGGTGATGGGCAGCTCGGGGTGCAGGCGCCTGACTTCATCGAACAAGGCGGCGGCATCGAGCTCCATCAGCTCTTGCGTGGGCTCGCCCTCGCTGGCGCCATAACCGCGGTAGGCCAGCATATAGATATCGCTGTGCGGCAGGCTGCGCGACAGCTGCTGGCGCCGGTGGGCAATGTTCTCGGCATTCCCGCCAAAGTAGATCACCGCATTGCGCGCCTTGCCGTCGGCCGGGTGCAACTGCCAGCCCCGCAGCAGCACATCGGCGCGCTGCAGCGAGAAATCGGTGCTCTCGGCAGCCACCTGCGTGCCGCTGCCCGGAAAAATCATCTGGCGCTGCTGCGCAAACATATAGCTGCAGATACAGATATAGACCGCCAGGCACAGGGCCAGCAGCCAGAGCAGGGGCTTGAGCAGCTTGGAGAACATGGAGCGCAAAAGTATGGGGTTTGCGCCGGATTGTGCGCAGATTTGTGTGGGTTTGGTGTGCGCTTTACCTCGGCTTTATGTAATCAACGGTGGCTTTTGAAAAAGATAGCTGTCAGTGCTTGATGTTTTGTTTTGATGAGATGCCTTGTTTGGTTGCTGGGTTACATGAGGGCATGTTTTACAAAGCCAACGACATGCCTGCTTTGCTTGCAGAGGGCGGGTCTCGGCTCGCCTGCCGACCTACTTTCTGCGGCCGGTATGCCGGACCACCAGAAAGTAGGCAAAGAGCTGGCCCCTACTGCCCCCATCCCTCCGGCTTCGCCTGCGGGCAACCTGCGCCGTCAAGCGCTTGGGGCTGTGCGGCAAGACTCGCTGCGTGCTGGCGCACTCCGCTCAAACAGGTTGCCGCAGATTGGATGACGATGCAGTTGCACTCTGCGGTGCAATTGCCAGCCCCAAGAGCCTGCCGTCGCAGGCGTGGGCAAAAGGGGCAATGCCAGATACCAACAGCCAGATAGCTTCTTTAGGAAATTGATAGCTGCTACCGCAATCCAGATAAGCGCTAGAAGCTAATTTCGTCACAACTCTCGCAGGCCGTCTGCTCCCGCATCCACCCGTGTGTCCGCGCCTGCGGCACGCGGTTTAGGCTGCGGGCATTGGCACCGAAGAGTGCCAATGCTTTGTGCTCTGACTTGCGGCAACCTGTTTGAGCGGCGCGCGCAGCGCAAAGCGAGTTTTGCCGCACCGCAGACTGAATGGCGTGACGCAGGTTTGCCCGTAGCGAAGCGTAGGGACGCAGACAGTCGGGGCGCATTCTTGGGGTTACGTTTCTTGTGCGAGCAAGAAAGGTAACTCGCCTGCCGGGGCGAGACCCGGCCTCTGTCGTGTACAACAAAAAAAAAGCGCTTTTTTGATAGCGGCCTACGTTGATGCGATTGAGCTAGAGGCTCATTTGGCTTGAAGTCTCTGTTTTAGCGACATGCCTGATTAGTGGACTGAGGGCGGGTCTCGGTCCGCCATGCCGACTGACTTTCTGCTGCCGGTATGCCGGACCACCAGAAAGTAAGCAAAGAGCCTGACCCTGCTGCCCTCGTTCCTTCGGCTGCGCCTGCGAGGGGAGCAGACACCTAACTATCACGCCCCCGGCAAAAAGTACCCAGCCTTGTGCTGATTCCGACTGCTGCTGACACACAGCTTCAACCGCGCCTCCATGTACTGCCGCACTTCCGAGCGGTCGCACATCTGGGCCAGGTCTTCCCAATAGAGCAGGCTAGTGAAAGAAGGCTTCGCGGACTCAGCCGCGTCGCCCTCGCTCACTTCTGCGGCGCGCGCAGGGGAGGGAACATAGATCGGTCCATTGACCGGGGCGTAGTGCTGCACGGGGCGGCCTGCGGCTTCTTCCTTGCGTCTGGAGGTCAGCACAAAGTAATGCTGGCGGGTGTCTGCCAGATGCGGCTTCTTATCGGCGTCGAAGACCTTGTCCAGGCGCTCCAGCCCTTTGGCCACATCGGCGGCGTAAGTCCAGTTGCTCAGGTATTTGGTCTCGATGAACAGAAAGACCTGGCGCGCAGGGTCTGAGATGAGCACATCGGCCAGCTTGCTGCGCAGGCGTTCGTGGCACAGGTAGGCGTGGGTGTCAAACGAGATATGGGGGCTTTGAATGCCCAGGTCTTCGCGGCCCGTGACTTCCTGGATGTAGCGGTTGAACTGGACGATGCGCTTGGCATAGCCGGCCGTGAATTCGTTGAAAAAGTAACCGGCAAAAAACTTGCTGCAGAGGTTGCGCTCTTTTTCGGATTCGATGAGTGAGGCGTTCGAGAAGATCACTGATTTTTTCCTGGGCAGGCGCCACAGGGCATGGGGACCGAGGACTGGGATGAGCTGCAAGTAATAAGGCCGCAGGCATATGCTGCCTGCGGCCCTGGAGCGTGCTCCCATTATCTGGGGGCAGAGGCACGCCTTGAGGGACGTGCTTGTAACAGAGTTAGGCCAGCTTGGCCTTGAGCAGCTCATTGACCTGGCCGGGGTTGGCCTTGCCCTTGGACGCCTTCATGACCTGACCGACCAGGGCGTTGAAGGCCTTGTCCTTGCCGGCGCGGTATTGCTCCACGTTGGCAGGGTTGGCAGCAATCACCTCGTCGATGATGGCTTCCAGCGCGCCGGTGTCGTTGGACTGCTTGAGGTCCTTGGCTTCGATGATGGCGTCCACATCGGAGCCTTCACCGGTCCACAGCGCCTCGAACACCTGCTTGGCCGAGTTGTTGCTGATGACATTGCCGTGGATACGGGCGATCAGGGTGCCCAGCTGCTCGGCGCTGACCTTGACCTGGTCCATGCCGATCTCTTCCATGTTCAGGCGGCGCGAGATCTCGCCCATGACCCAGTTGGACGCCAGCTTGGGCTGGCCGCAGGTCTTGGCGGCGGCTTCAAAGTAGGCGGCCATGGCCTGGCTTTGCGTCAGCGTGGTGGCGTCGTACTCGGGCAGGCTGTATTGCTCGACAAAGCGCGCGGCCATGGCGCGGGGCAGCTCGGGCATCTCGGCCTTGACCTGCTCCACCCATTCGGGTGCCACGACCAGCGGGGGCAGGTCGGGGTCGGGGAAGTAGCGGTAGTCGGCCGCGTCTTCCTTGGTGCGCATGGCGCGGGTCTCGCCCGTGTCGGGGTTGAACAGCACGGTGGCCTGCTGGATCTTGTGGCCGTCCTCGATCTGCTCGATCTGCCAGAGGATTTCGTAGTCGATGGCGATCTGCATATTCCTGAACGAGTTCAGGTTCTTGATCTCGCGGCGGGTGCCCAGGGGCTGGCCGGGCTTGCGCACGGACACGTTGGCGTCGCAGCGGAACGAGCCTTCCTGCATATTGCCGTCGCAGATGCCGATCCAGGTGACGATCTTGTGCAGCTCCTTGGCGTAGGCTACGGCTTCAGCGGTGGAGCGGATATCGGGCTCGGTCACGATTTCCAGCAGCGGCGTGCCGGCGCGGTTCAAATCGATGCCGGACTGGCCGATGAACTCGTCGTGCACGGACTTGCCGGCATCTTCCTCCAGGTGGGCACGCACCAGGCGCACGGTCTTGAGGACGTTGTTCTTGCCTTCTTCCAGATAGAAGCTGACTTCACCGCCTTGCACCACGGGGATCTCGAACTGGGAGATTTGGTAGCCCTTGGGCAGGTCGGGGTAGAAGTAGTTCTTGCGCGCGAAGATGGAACGCGGCGCAATCGTCGAGCCCAGCGACAGGCCGAGCTTGATTGCGCATTCCACGGCCTTCTTGTTCATCACCGGCAGCGTGCCGGGCAGGGCCAGGTCCACGGCGCTGGCCTGAGTGTTGGGCTCGGCGCCGAAGGCGGTGCTGGCACGGCTGAAGATCTTGCTGTTGGTCGCCAGCTGGGTGTGGGTTTCGAAGCCGATGACGACTTCGTAGCCATTGATTAGTTTCACAGTCATGTTCTTGCTTCAAAAAGTGGGCTGTATCCATGGCGCCGCGCATGAAACCGGCGCGGCCCGATCCAGGGACAGCGAGCAAGGGCCGCCCCGCAGCGAGGCTGTCGTCCCCCTTGAGGGGGAAGGCGCGAAGCGACTCAGGGGGTGTTTCATTTAAATGCCGGCGGGGCTCTTCAGGTGGAAGTCTGTCGCTTGCTGGAAGCGGTGGGCCGCGTTCAGCAGTTTGGCTTCGCTGAAGTAGTTGCCGATCAGCTGCAGGCCCACGGGCATGCCGCCGTCGCCGAAGCCTGCGGGCAGGCTGAGACCGGGCAGGCCGGCCAGCGATGCGGGCAGGGTGAAGATGTCGGCCAGGTAGTTGCTGACCGGGTCGGCCTTGCCGCCAATGGCCCAGGCCGTCGTCGGCGCGGCCGCGCCGGCGATGACGTCGCAGTCCTTGAACGCGGCCTGGAAGTCGTCGGCAATCATGCGACGGATCTTCTGCGCCTGCAGATAGTAGGCGTCGTAATAGCCTTCGGACAGCACATAGGCGCCGATCATGATGCGGCGCTTGACCTCGTCGCCGAATCCTTCGGCGCGGGTCTTTTTGTACATATCGTTGAGGTCTTCGTACTTGGCGGCGCGATGGCCGAACTTCACGCCGTCAAAGCGCGACAGATTGGACGAGGCCTCGGCCGGAGCCAGGATGTAGTACACGGGCACGGACAGCTCGGTGCGCGGCAGGCTCACGGGCACCAGCTTGGCGCCCAGCTTTTCGTATTCCTTGAGCGCGGCGTCGACGGCTGCGCGGACATCGTCGGACAGGCCTTCACCAAAGAACTCGGCGGGCACGCCGATGCGCAGGCCTTCGATCGAGTCACCCAGGCGGGCAGCGAAGTCCTCGGCCGGGTAGTCCAGGCTGGTGGAGTCGCGGTCCAGATCGGGGCCGCACATCTCGGAGAGCAGCAGCGCGCAATCTTCGGCACTGCGGCCCATGGGGCCGGCCTGGTCCAGGCTGGAGGCAAAGGCGATCATGCCGTAGCGGCTGGCGCGACCGTAGGTGGGCTTGATGCCGGTGATGCCGCAGAACGAGGCGGGCTGGCGGATGGAGCCGCCGGTGTCGGTGCCGGTCACGGCCGGGGCCAGACGCGCGGCCACGGCAGCGGCCGAGCCGCCCGAGGAGCCGCCGGGCACGCGCTCGTTGTTCCAGGGGTTGCGCACGGGCTGTGCCGCGTCAAAGCCCACGGGGGCCACGGCCGAGTTCTCGTTGGCGCCGCCCATGGCGAATTCGTCGCAGTTGAGCTTGCCCAGGGTGACCACGCCGGACTTCGCCAGCTTGCGCACCACGGTGGCGTCAAACGGCGATTGGTAGCCCTCCAGCATCTTGCTGGCGGCGGTGGTGGGGAAGTCCTTGGTGACGAAGATGTCCTTGTGCGCAATGGGCACGCCGGCCAGCTTGCCGCCCTTGCCTTCGGCGATCAGGGCGTCGGCCGCCTTGGCCTGGGCCAGGGTGGCGTCTTCATTGATGGCGACAAAAGCGCCCAGGTTCTGGTGCTGCTTGGCGCGGGCCAGGAAATGCTGGGCGGCTTCGGTGGCAGAGACCTGCTTGGCGCGCAGCTGCGCGGCCAGCTCGGCCACGCTCAATTGGTGGAGTTCGGTTTGGCTCATGTTCTTGTGGTTCCGCGCGTTTATTCGATGACCTTGGGCACGAGGAAGTAACCCTTTTCGGCTGCAGGGGCGTTCTGCATGTTGGCGTCGCGGTTATTGCCCTCACTTACCAAATCGTCACGTAGCCGTAAGGCGACGTCCTGGATGGCTGCCACCGGATGTGACAGAGGGCTGACGCCCGAAGTATCCACAGCCTGCATTTTTTCGACGATGCCGAAAAAGTTGTTTAGTTGCGCGAGCATGCGCTTACTTTCGTCTTGTGACAGTTCAAGGCGGGCCAAGTTGGCGATGCGCGCAATGTCTTGATCGTTCAATGCCATAGAAATTATTTAACAGGGCCGCCGCGTGTAAAGCAGTGTTTCTAACCCTGACAGTAGAAGTTATTCACAGGGGATACGGTATTATCTCGGCTTTGCCGCAATACCTCCGTTCGGCTGGTCATTGTGCAAAAAATGCCCACCACCCAGACTCCATTACCTTACATCCCGGCGACGGCCAGCCGATGCGCAAGCCGTGCCTGAGAGGACCCTGAATGTTCGGAGCTTTCCGTCGGTACTTCTCCACCGACCTTGCCATTGACCTTGGCACAGCTAACACCCTGATTTTCGCCCGAGACAAGGGCATTGTTCTGGACGAACCTTCGGTGGTTGCGATCCGTCACGAAGGCGGTCCCCACGGCAAGAAGGTGATTCAGGCTGTCGGCCGCGAAGCCAAGGCCATGCTGGGCAAGGTGCCCGGCAACATCGAAGCCATTCGCCCCATGAAGGACGGCGTGATCGCCGACTTCGTGATCACCGAGCAGATGATCAAGCAGTTCATCAAGATGGTGCATCCGCGCTCGGTGCTGACGCCCAGCCCCCGCATCATCATCTGCGTGCCCTGTGGCTCCACCCAGGTCGAGCGCCGCGCCATCAAGGACGCTGCCGAAGCTGCGGGCGCCACGGCCGTGTACCTGATCGAAGAACCCATGGCTGCCGGCATCGGCGCGGGCCTGCCCGTTTCCGAAGCCTCCGGCTCCATGGTGGTGGACATCGGCGGCGGCACGACCGAAGTGGGCGTGATCTCGCTGGGCGGCATGGTCTACAAGGGCTCCGTGCGCGTGGGTGGCGACAAGTTCGACGAGTCCATCATCAGCTATATCCGCCGCAACTACGGCATGCTGATCGGCGAGCCGACGGCAGAACTGATCAAGAAGCAGATCGGCTCGGCTTTCCCTGGCTCCGAAGTCAAGGAGCTGGAAGTCAAGGGCCGCAACCTGTCCGAAGGCGTGCCGCGCAGCTTCACCATCTCTTCCAACGAAGTGCTGGAAGCGCTGACCGACCCCCTGAACCAGATCGTTTCCGCCGTGAAGAATGCGCTGGAGCAGACGCCTCCCGAGCTGGGCGCCGACATTGCCGAGCGCGGCATGATGCTGACCGGCGGCGGTGCGCTGCTGCGCGATCTGGATCGTCTGCTGGCCGAAGAGACGGGTCTGCCCGTGCTGGTGGCCGAGGAGCCGCTGACCTGCGTGGTGCGCGGCTGCGGCATGGCGCTGGAGACCATGGATCGCCAGGGCAGCATCTTCACCAGCGATTAATCGCTGTGCAATGTGGTGTTTTGCGGCACGCGGCATAGTGCGCGTACCGCAGCCACTTCCATGAACAGGGCCTGAGTCCGTGATACGCCTGCATACCGCGCTCTCTTTTTGCATTCCTTCTGATCCAGGAGGCCGTGCGCATGCGGCCATGCCGCGGGAGCACGCATGAGCCTGGACACCCTGGACCACCGCGCTCCATCACTGTTCAAGCAACAGGCCTCGCGCACTTCCCAGCTTGCCCTCTACAGCGCCTTGGCGCTGTTTTTGATGGTGGCCGACGCGCGTTTCAAGATCACCACGCCGGTGCGCGCGGCCTTGTCGGTGGCGCTGTCGCCCGTGCAATGGTTGGTGGCCCAGCCCGTGCTGGCCTATCAGAACGCCAGCCGCTATGCCGAGGTGCAACAGCAGGCCGTGGCCCGCGAGGATGCTGCGCGCAAGGAGCTGGTCGTCATGGCTCAGCGCGCCGAGCTGGCCGACGAGTTGATCAAGGAGAACGAGCATCTGCGCTCCATGCTGGAGTTGCGTGAGCGCTCGTTGACGCCGGGGCAGGTGGCCGAGGTGGTCTATGACAGTCCTGACCCCTATACGCGCCGCGTGGTGATCGACAAGGGGCAGGCGGACAATATTGCGCCGGGCTCGCCCGTGCTCGATGAAAAAGGCGTGATAGGTCAGGTCACGCGCGTCTATCCGACGCGTGCCGAGGTCACGCTGCTCATTGATCGCGATCAGGCCATTCCCGTTTTCAACCCGCGCACTGGCGCGCGCAGCGTCGCCTATGGCGATGCATCCTCGACCCGCGCCGGCGGATTGGAGTTGCGCTTCATGCCCAGCAACGCCGATGTACAGGTGGGCGATCTGCTCACCACCAGTGGTATTGACGGGCTTTATCCCACGGGCCTGCCCGTGGCCAAGGTGGTGACCGTGGACCGCCGTGCCGACTCGGCCTTCACCCGCATCTACTGCGAGCCCGTGGGCCGTGTGCAGGGGGTGCGCCATGTGATGGTGCTCAAGCCCCAGGGCCGTACCGAGCATCCCGAGGCCGCCAATATGCAGGCCCAGGCCGATGCCGAGAAGGCCGACCGGGCTGCCAAGGCTCGTGGCAAAAAGGAGGCGGCCGCTGCCGAAAAGGAGAAGGCCGCCGCTGAGAAGGCGGGGACCAAGGCCGCCAAGCCTGCAAAGGATCCTGCATGATCATGCCGCGCGGCCAGCAGCTGTTGCTGCCGGTCAATCCTCTGTTTATCGTCGTCACCCTGGTGATAGGCCTGGCCGTCAACATGCTTCCGCTGGGCCGCATCGTCTGGCTGCCGGACATGTTGCTGCTGCTGCTGGCCTTCTGGAGTCTGAATCAGCCGCAGCGCGTGGGTCTGGGTATTGCCTTTGTGCTGGGGCTGATCATGGATGTGGACCGGGCTTCGCTGCTGGGCCAGCATGCACTGGCCTATACCTTGCTGGTCTTCGTGACGGGCTGGATGAGTCGCCGCCTGCTCTGGTTCTCGAGCCCCGTGCAGGCCCTGCACCTATTGCCGGTGTTTGCTGCGGCGCACGGCATTCAGGTTCTGCTGCGTGTGGCGACGGGAGGTATCTTCCCCGGGCTGGAGTTTCTGATAGCTCCAGTGATCGAGACCTTGCTGTGGCCTGTGGTCAGCGCTTTGCTGCTGGCGCCGCAGCGCCGTGCGCCGGACAGCGATGAAAACCGGCCTCTGTAGATGAAAGCCCCCTTGAGTCGCTGCGCGCCTTTCCCCCTCTCGCTTCGCGGGGGGGGACGACTGCCTCGCTGCGGGGCGGCCCTTGCTTGCAGTCACTGGCTTGGCGTGCGGGGAGCCTGCGCATGATGGAGATTCGCAACACCGAAGTCGAGCTGCAGCGCTTCCGGATGCGTGCAGTCGTCATGGGCTGCGTGGTGTTCCTGGCGTTCTGTCTGCTGGTCTGGCGTCTGCTGGTGCTGCAGGTCGAGCGCCATGAGGAATTTGCCGAGCGGGCCGAGAGCAATCGCACGGCGGTGGTCCCCATCGTGCCCAACCGGGGCCAGATCCTGGACCGCAACGGCGTGGTGCTGGCGACCAATTACTCGGCCTATACGCTGGAGATCACACGCTCCAAGGTCGAGGATCTGGACGAGACCATCGAAGGGCTGTCCGGGGTCATAGAGATCACGCCGCGCGACCGCCGCAAGTTCAAGCGGCTCATGGATGACTCCAAGAGCTTTGAGTCGATTCCGATCCGCTCGCGCCTGACGGATGAGGAAGTCGCCAAATTCGCGGCTCAGCGTTATCGCTTTCCGGGCGTGGATATCAAGGCCCGCCTGTTCCGCACCTACCCGCTCAAGGAAACCGGCAGCCATTTGATCGGATACATCGGTCGTATCAACCAAAGAGAAAAAGAAGAGATCGACGACTCCGACGATGCGGCCAACTACCGTGGCACCGAGGTCATGGGCAAGCTGGGGGCCGAAAAGAGCTATGAGCTGCAGCTGCACGGTCAGACCGGCTGGGAGGAAATGGAAACCTCGGCTGGCGGCCATGCCGTGCGCCGCCTGGGCAGTCGCCCTGCCACGCCGGGACACAGCCTGCAGCTGTCGGTGGACATCAAGCTGCAGAAGATGGTGGAAGACCTCTACGGCAACCGCCGCGGCGTGGCCATCGCCATGGATCCGCGCAACGGCGAGGTGCTGGCCATGGTCAGCAAGCCGACCTACGACCCGAATCTCTTTGTCGACGGCATCGACCAGGAAAGCTGGAAGGCACTCAACGAATCGCTGGACCGCCCTTTGCTCAACCGTTCCATGCGCGGCACCTATCCCGTGGGCTCGACCTACAAGCCCTTTATGGGCCTGGCGGGCATAGAGACCGGCAAGCGCACGCCGGGCACGGTGATCCAGGACGGCGGCTCCTGGACTTTCGGCGGCCACACCTTCCGCTCCGGCCATGCGCTGGGCCCGGTGGATCTGGCGCGCGCCATCCAGCATTCCAGCAACGTCTATTTCTACACGCTGGCCAACGAGATGGGCGTGGATGCGATCCACGACTTCATGAAGCCGCTGGGCTTTGGTCAGATCACCGGCATCGACCTGCCCGGCGAGGTGCGCGGCGTGCTGCCCAGCAAGGAGTGGAAGCGCAAGACCTACAAGCGCGCAGCCCAGCAGCAATGGTTTGCAGGCGAGACGATTTCTCTGGGTATCGGCCAGGGCTACAACAACTTCACCATCCTCCAGCTCTCGCATGCGCTGGCCACGCTGGTCAACAACGGCATGAGCTTCACGCCCCATGTGGGCAAGGAGCTGATCGACTCCGTCACCGGTACGCGCACGGCCATTGTTCAGCCGGCCCCCGTCAATCTGGGCTACAAGCAGAGCAATGTCGATGCCGTCAAGCGCGGCATGGTCGGAGTGGTGACCGGCGGCACGGGCCGTGGCGTCTTCGGCAGTGCCAGCTATCTGTCGGGCGGCAAGACCGGCACGGCCCAGGCAGTGAGCGTGGGCCAGAAGGAAAAGTACAACGCTGCGCGTCTGGCCGAGTACCAGCGCGACCACTCGCTCTATATCGCTTACGGCCCGGCCGAAGCGCCCAGGATTGCCGTGGCCGTGATTGTGGAGAATGCCGGCTTCGGTGCAGCGGCTGCCGCGCCTATCGCACGCCGCATACTGGACTACTGGCTGGTGGGCAACTATCCCAGCGAGGCTGATATCGCTGCCGTGCGCCAGGGCAAGGCAGGCGCACCGATCGGCACGCCGCGTCGTGTGGAAGATATCTCGGTGCTGTCCGACGACGAAACAGCACCTTGATAAATTGATAGCTGTTAACGCTTGCTGTGTAATGGTTTAACGCAGAAAAGCGTCGTAACCTGTCTTCAGAATCAGCAGGCTGACCACGCCGATGAAAATCGTGCGCACAAAGCCCGTGCCGTGGCGCAAGGCCATCCAGGTGCCAAGCATGCTGCCCAGCACATTGGCCACGGCCAGCGGAATCGCAAAGTGCCACCAGACATGGCCCTTGAGAGTGAATAGCAGCAGTGCAGCGGCGTTGGAGGCCAGGTTCAGCAGCTTGGCGCTGGCCGAGGCGTTGAGGAAGTCATAGCCCAGCAGGCGCACGAACAGGAACACGAAGAAGCTGCCTGTGCCCGGGCCGAAGAAGCCGTCGTAGAAACCGATCAGCAGGCCGATGGCGCTGGCGGTCAGCATCTCGGTGCGGCCTGCCAGGCGCGGCTCGTGGTCGCGGCCCAGCTCTTTTTTGGCCAGGGTGTAGCCCAGCACGCCCAGCAGGATGAAGGGCAGCAGCTTGCGCAGAAAATCGGGCGAAATCAATGTGACAGCCCAGGCTCCGAGAAAAGCTCCCACCAGCGTCGTGCCGATGGCGGGTAGCAGCGTGGCCCAGGTGATATGCACACGCTTGCTGTACTGCCAGGCGGAAATGGCCGTGCCCCAGACGGCGGCACTCTTGTTGGTTCCAAACAGCGTGGCAGGCGTGGTGGTGGGGAAGGCTGCAAACATGGCCGGCACCAGAATCAGTCCGCCGCCTCCCACGATGGCGTCAACAAACCCGGCCAGGGCCGAGGCGAGGGAAACAAGAATCCATTCCATGGAGCAAATGCCTGCAATTGGTGCATGCCGTGAGCAACGCGCGTTGCCGCTGGGCGGCGCTGCCGGAGGCGGGATGAAGAAGCCAGGGGAGAGCGGGCTTGAATGCCCGAGGATGGCGCCGGCATTGTCGCACCGCAGCCTCAAGCTTGTGCGCAGGCATAAAAAAAGCGCCCACTGTGGGGCGCTTTTGAACGCATCTTTGATGCTTTTATATGTATTGGTCTGGTTGTGTCGAGTTGTCTCCTCGGCCCTCCATGCTGCTTCGTGGAGCAGCGAGAGTGACGAGAATGTAAGGGCTGCACCTGTGTGGTGCATTGGGGAATTCCCTTGGGTTATATCAAAAACGTCTGACAAATGAATCAGAAAGTTTCGTGACATCCTTATGAGTTTTGAGATATTTCAAAAACAATAGCGTCATATGCTTATAAGCAAAAGATCTCTGAGGACTTTGCTTCATGGAGAATGACGCCGCGCGGGATTCTTCCGCTAGTACAGACTTTGCGCTCCAGAGCGAATTTCGGGCGCTGACGGGCTTGTCGCAGTGAATCGCTCGGCTTTTCGTGCGGCCGTTTTTCAGGTCGCGTCACGAATCCACTGCGCCGCCTTCTCGGCCATCATCAGCGTCGGGCTGTTGGTATTGCCGCTGGTGATGGTGGGCATGGCGCCGGCATCGACCACGCGCAGACCCTGCACGCCTCGCACCTTGAAACGGCTGTCCAGGACTGCCATCGGGTCGTCGGCGCGTCCCATTTTGGTCGTGCCCACGGGGTGGAAGATGGTGGTGGCGATATCACCGGCCAGACGCGCCAACTCCTCGTCGCTCTGGTATTGAGCACCGGGCTTGAACTCTTCGGGTTGGAAGCGCGCAAGCGCCGGCTGGCTGACGATGCGCCGCGTGACGCGCAGGCTGTCTGCCGCCACCTGCCGGTCTTCTTGCGTGGAGAGGTAATGGGGTGCGATGGCCGGAGCCTGGCGGAAATCCGCGCTTTGCAGTTGCACCGTGCCGCGGCTGCTGGGGTTGAGGTTGCAGACGCTGGCGGTGAAGGCGGCAAAGTCGTGCAGCGGCTCACCAAAGGCATCCAGCGACAGCGGTTGCACGTGATATTCCAGATTGGGGTGGGCCAATGCCGGATTGCTGCGTGTAAAGGCACCGAGTTGCGAAGGCGCCATGCTCATGGGGCCGCTGCGCTTGAGTGCGTATTCCAGGGCGATGGCCGCCTTGCCCCAGAGACTGCCGGCCATGGTGTTGAGCGTCTTGGCGTTCTGCACCTTGTAGACCGAGCGGATTTGTAAATGGTCCTGCAGATTGGCGCCCACGCCGGGCAGATCGCGGCGCACAGCCATCCCATGGCGCTGCAGCAATTCGCCGGGGCCTATGCCCGACAGCTGCAGAATATGCGGTGAGTTGACCGCACCCGCGCAGAGCAGCACCTCGCGCCCGGCCTGCACAGTCACCATCTCCTCTCCGGTCCAGACTTCGGCGCCGGTGCAGCGCTGGCTGCCGTCCGGCAGATCTTCCAGAATCAGCCGGCGCACCTGAGCGCGGGTCCACATCTCGAAGTTGGGACGGCCATAGCAGGTGGGGCGCAGAAATGCCTTGGCAGTGTTCCAGCGCAGGCCCGATTTCTGATTGACCTCGAAGTAGCCCACGCCCTCGTTGCAGCCGCGGTTGAAGTCGTCGGTGGCCGGGATGCCGGCCTGCTGCGCGGCCTGGGCAAAGGCGTCGAGTATGTCCCAGCGCAGACGCTGCTTCTCCACGCGCCACTCGCCGCTGCCGCCGGTGCTCTTGCTGCCGTGCAGGCGCATGAACTCTTCGCTGGCGCTGCCGCCGGCGTCGAGACGCCAATGGTCTTCATGCTGTTTGAAAGCCGGCAGGACCTGCTCCCAGCGCCAGGTGTCGTCGCCGGTGAGCTCGGCCCATTGCTCATAGTCGCGGGCCTGGCCGCGCATATAGATCATGCCGTTGATGCTGGAGCAGCCGCCCAGTGTCTTGCCGCGCGGATAGCGCAGGCTGCGACCGTTGAGGCCGGGGTCGGGCTCGGTCTGATAGAGCCAGTCGGTGCGCGGGTTGCCTATGCAATAGAGATAGCCGACGGGGATGTGGATCCAGTGGTAGTCATCCTTGCCGCCGGCTTCGATCAGCAGAATCCGGTGATTCTTGTTGCGGGTGAGACGGTTGCACAGCAGCGAACCTGCTGTGCCTCCGCCGATGACGATGTAGTCGAACTGGGTATCACTCATGGGCAGATCAAAAGGCCGGTACAGCTAGGCGCAGAGGCCAGAGCATCAGGCAGTCATGGGCAAAAAGGCTGGTTCATTAGGTGTGATGAGCTTGCGGGTGTCGATAGGGAAAGCGCTCGCATACTCCTGTTTTGGAAGCTGTCGGCGCAGTGCTGGTTTTGACTTTCGCGGATTTTTGATAAAAATTGCAACGCTATCATTGCGTGGCATGCGGCAGCGGCCTACGTGCTGCGTTTGGCATGCTCCTCGCTTGGCGCGTTATGCTGGCCCCTGCGGTCAGCCCGTCTCCCCCATGTCCTAGGAAGCTTTTCTTTGCCCAGCTCAGACCAACTACCTCAATGCCCGCTGCAGTCCCGCGAAGGTCAGCAATGGGCCGTGCCTGCGGGCCGCTGGAGTGCCGCCGAGCTGGGCGACCGCCATATCTGGCGTCGGCTGGCGCCGCAGATCAGGGCCGTGCCCAAGGGCGCGGCCTGGGATTTGCAGCAAATGGTCTGGTTCGACCATATCGGTGCCCAGTTGCTGTGGGAGCAATGGGGCAAGGCCTGGCCGGCCCAGCTGCTGACGACCAAGACCCAGCGCTCCATGCTGGAGCGTGTGGCCAGGTTCAGCGAAGTGCCCGAGTCCAAGCCCGAGCCCTCGGGATGGATGTGCGAGGTCAATCGGCTGGGTCAGATGGTGATCGATGCCTGCGGGCACTTTTCCAACTTGATCCAGCTGGTCGGCCAGTTGCTGCTGGACTGCCTGCGCCTGCTGCGCAACCCGCTTCGCGGCCCCTGGCGCGATATTTCGGGCCATCTCTATGCAACGGGAGCGACAGCCTTGCCGATCACGGCGCTGGTCGGCTTTCTGATCGGCGTGGTGCTGGCCTATCTGATGGCGCTGCAGTTGCGCCAGTTCGGGGCCGAATCCTTTATTGTCAACATTCTTGGCATTTCGCTGATCCGCGAGCTCGGGCCGCTGCTGGCGGCGATTCTGGTGGCGGGTCGCAGCGGCTCGGCCATCACGGCGCAGATCGGCGTGATGCGCGTGACCGAGGAGCTCGACGCCATGCAGGTCATGGGCATTTCCCAGGGCTACCGGCTGGTGCTGCCGCGTGCGCTGGCGCTGGCCGTGTCCATGCCGCTGGTGGCGTTGTGGACCATTCTTGCGGCACTGGCTGGCGGCATGGTCGCGGCGGACCTGACCATGGACATCACGCCCTCCTATTTCGTGCAAAGCCTGCCTGCGGCCGTGAAGGTCGGCAATCTGGTGCTGGCCATGGGCAAGTCCGTGGTGTTTGGCGTGCTGATTGCCTTGATCGGCTGCCATTGGGGCCTGAAGGTAGAGCCCAATACCCAGAGCCTGGGTCGCGGCACCACGGCGGCGGTGGTGTCATCCATCACCATGGTCATCATCGTGGATGCCATCTTTGCCATCCTCTTCAGAAACGTGGGCTTTTAGGATGAACTACCCCCTGTGCGGCTTCGCCGCTTCCCCCCAAGGGGACGACACCTTCGCTGCGGGGCGGCCCGTGCTCGGCGTTTCTGGCTTGGGTCGCGCCAGCCTCGTGCAGCGGGGGGCACGCCAATGACAGAGGTGATGCACAACCGCCGTATCGAGGGTGCCGTGGGCGATTACGCGCCGCCGCAGGATGTGAAGCCCCTGGTGCAGGCAGTGGACCTGTGGACCGAGTTCGGCGAGGGCGAGTCGCGCTTTGCCGTGCACCAGGACTTGAACTTCGATGTCTACCCGGGCGAGATTCTGGCCCTGGTGGGCGGCTCCGGCACGGGCAAGACGGTGCTGCTGCGCCAGATACTGGGGCTGCTCTCGCCATCGCGCGGCACGGTGACCGTGGATGGCCGGCCCTCGCGCGAAGTCATCAGCGGCGAGCTGGCGGCGAGTCAGGTGGGCATGCTGTTCCAGCAGGGTGCGCTGTATTCGGCCTTCAACGTGCTCGACAACATCGCGTTTGCGCTGCGTGAGCAGGGCACCTTGCCCGATGCCGTGGTGCGCGATGCGGCCATGGTCAAGCTGCAGATGGTGGGCCTCAAGCCCGAGCATGCCTCGCGCATGCCTGCGGACCTGTCGGGCGGCATGATCAAGCGTGTGGCGCTGGCGCGCGCGCTGATGATGGATCCGCCGCTGCTGCTGCTCGACGAACCCACAGCGGGGCTGGACCCCAAGGGCTCGGACGAGTTCTGCGAGCTGCTGCGCGATATTCATGCAGAGCTGGGCCTGACCGTGATCATGGTCACCCACGATCTGGATACGCTGTTCGCGCTGTCCACACGAGTGGCCGTGCTGGCCGAGAAAAAAGTGCTGTTCACCGGAGCTCCGCGCGACGTGGCCCGGATCAAGCACCCGTTTATTGAACATTTCTTCCAGGGAGAGCGTGGCCGCCGTGCCATGGCCCCGGTGCAAGGCGGCGTGGCCGCAGAGGAAAGCTGATGGAAAACAAGTCCCATGCCATGGCTGCCGGCATCTTCGTGCTGGTGGTGGCGACCCTGCTGGCAGGGCTGGCCGTCTGGCTGACGCGCGACAACCGCGAATACCAGCTCTATGAAATGTCCACCAAGGACGGAGTCAGCGGCCTGCAGCCCCAGGCCACGGTGCGTTACAAGGGTGTGCCCGTGGGCAAGGTGGTGCGCATCGGTTTTGATCCGCAGATTTCCGGCAATGTGCTGATTCGCATTGCCGTGGGCGAAGACACGCCGGTCACGCCGGCCACCTACGCCCAGCTCGGCTATCAGGGAGTGACGGGGCTGGCCCATATCCAGCTCGACGATGACAGCAAGTCTTCGCAACCGCTAAAGCCCGGGCCCAGCGGCCTGCCGCGCCTGCCCATGAAGTCATCGCCGCTGAACATGCTGGCCGACCAGGGGCCGGTGCTGCTGGAGCGGGTTGACGAAATTTCACGCCGCCTCAATTCCATGCTGGGTGAGGACAACCAGAAGCGGGTGAGCGTGGCGCTCGACAATATCGCTGCCGCATCCGGCGGGATCAAGGATCTGGCCGAGACCATGAACAAGACGGCCAAGGACTTTCCACAGATCACGGCAGATGCGCACCAGACCCTGCAGTCCCTTACCAAGGCCGGCAATGCCGCCACGGGCGTGGCGACCGATCTGCAGCAGACCGTGCGCAAGGTCAATGCCCCCGATGGCCCGCTGCAGCAGATTGCCGAGGGCACGCAGGCCCTGTCGCAGGCGGCCGAGTCGCTGGGGCGCAGCACCTTGCCGCGCATGAACGGCGCGGCCGACGATGTCTCGCGCGCCGCGCGCAGCATGGGCGCGGCCGCGGGCCGCTTCAATGACAACCCGCAATCCGTCATCTACGGCCAGGGAATGGGCTTGCCAGGCCCCGGCGAGCCCGGTTTCGTGGCTCCGGCCAAGTGAAGAAGCAACAAGGACACGACTTGCGCCAATTCGGATCGGGCAGGCAGCTTTTCGATGGAAATGCCTGCTACTCATTCTGACTGGCCTAAGTCCCAAAGGAATCAATATGGCAGACACAAAGATTTCACTCACCGGCCGCGGAGCATGGCGATTGCTGGGCGCTTCTTCCCTGGTACTGGCGCTCGCCGCCTGCTCGGGCCTGCCCACAGCACCCACGCAACCGGTGCGATATGACCTGGGCATGGCCGACCTGGCAGTGCCGGCCGCGAATGCGGCCGCACCCTCCGTGGCGCCGGTACCGCTGGTGCTGGCCGAAGTCCAGGCGCCGGGGTTGCCCGAGGGCCTGACGGCCATGTTCTACCGTCTGAACTACAGCGACAGCCAGCAACTGCGTGCCTACCAGAACGCGCGCTGGAGCCTGCCTCCCGCTCAGATGGTGGAGCAGCGCCTGCGCATGCGCCTGGGGCTGGAGCGCCCCGTGCTTTCGGGCAAGGATAATGTCCGCCCCCTGCAGGCCGACAAGCGCTCGATTGCGCAGCTGCGCGTGACGGTGGACGAGTTCAGCCAGGTCTTCGACAACGCCAGCAACAGCCGTGCGTTGCTGCGCCTGAGCGCCAGCCTGATCGGTGCCGGCGAGAGTGCCGGCAACCAATTGCTGGGCCAGAAGGTGTTCACGGTCGAAGTTCCGGCGGCCTCGGCCGACGCAGCCGGCGGTGCCCAGGCCATGGCACGCGCCGTGGACGAGGCGGCTGCCCAGCTCAGCCGCTGGTTGCAGGGTTACGGGCGCTAGGGCCCGACCAGTCCCAGGCATTTCCGCTCCCAAAGCCCTGCCATGCAGGGCTTTGTTGATTCCGGGCAAGTCCTGCTTACTCGCGCGCAGCTGCTTTGCTGATGTGGGTCAATGGCCGGGCCGGGCCTTGTTCTTAAGCTGCCAGTTCCTCAACCTCGCACAAGGAACTGCCATGGCCAGCCTCGAATGGAATGCCGCTCTCATCCTGGATTTTCCCGTCATGGACGCGATGCATGAAGAGTTCGTCACCCTGCTGGCCCAGGTGGAAGCTGCGGGCGACGAGCAGCTGTGCGCGCTCTGGGACGAGCTGATTGCCCATACCCAGCAGCACTTCGATCAGGAAGACCGCTGGATGCAGACCACGGGCTTTGCCACGGGCAACTGCCACAGCCAGCAGCACAAGGTGGTGCTGGCCGTGCTGCGCGAGGGGGCGGTCAAGGGCGGGCAGGGCGATCTGGCCACGATCCGCCATATGGCGGCCGAGCTGGGTCCGTGGTTCAGCCACCATGCGCAGAACATGGATGCCGCCCTGGCCCTGCACATGCGCCGCGCGGGCTTTGACCCGGTGACCGGCGCGGTGCTGGTGCCCGAGGCTTTGCCTGCGGAGCCGATCACTGGCTGTGGTGGTGCCTGTGGTGAAGCTGAAAAAATGGAAGTAGTAACTGCCTGAAACTGGCACGCGATAAGGCGAGAGACAGCGAGCAAGAGCCGCCGCGCAGCGAAGCTGCCGTCCCTCTTGGGGGAAGCGGCGTAGCCGCTCAGGGGGAGTATTTTTGGGGTTAAGGGTATATCGCCGGGGAGGCCAGGATGGGGAAGATCTTGATCAGGCCTCCCGCCATCACCTCGATGGCCAGCGCGGCCAGAATCAGGCCCATGAGCCGGGTCATCACATTGATGCCGGTCTTGCCCAGCACACGGGCAATCGGGTGAGCCAATGAAAAGCAGACCATGATGGCAGCGGCCACCACCACGCCATAGCCGACCAGTGCCACATGCTGCCAGATGGTGCGCGCCTGATCGGCATAGATCACCACGGTGGACATGGCGGCAGGCCCGGTCAGCAGCGGAATGGTCAGCGGTACGACGGCAATGCTGTTGCCCTCGGCGGCCTTCTCGACGCCGGCTGCCAGCGTGGCATTGTTGGGGCGGTCTTCGGCGGGGCGGGCGTTGAGCATGTTCATCGCACTGATCAGCAGCAGCAGGCCGCCGCCGACCTGAAAGCTTTGCAGCGAGATATTGAAGAACTGCAGAATCTGCAGTCCCAGCAGGGCGCAGACCGCAATCACGCAGAAGGCGGCAAAGGCGGCGGTGCGAATCGTCTGCCAGCGCTGCTCGGCGTCGAAGCCGGCCGTGTAGTGGATGAAGAACGGGACGATGGCCAGCGGGTTGATGATGGCGACCAGGGTGATCAGCGGTTTGATATCCATTACAGCTCGCCTCCTGGCATGGGGGGCTTCTTGCGACTGTCGGCCTTTTGTGGGGCTGAGATAGCTTGCATCAACACTCCTGTGAAAAAATGGCCGAATCATCGACGCGGCATCAGCCATTACAGCATTGCTGGCGGCCGCGTCGCGGATTTCCCTTTTGAACCATGTTAAGGAGCTTCGCAATGGGCAGCTTTGTTGAACTGACAGCCGTGGATGGCGCAAAAACCCCGGCTTATGTGGCCATGCCCGAGGGCCAGGCACGCGGTGCCATCGTGGTGCTGCAGGAGATCTTCGGCGTGAACTCGCATATCCGCTCCGTGGCAGACCGCTACGCAGCCCAGGGCTATGTGGCCGTGGCGCCCGCCATGTTTGCCCGCGTCAAGCCCGATGTGGAGCTGGGTTACAGCGAAGAAGACATGAAGGCCGGCTTTGCGCTCAAGACCGCAGTGGAAGCCTTGCCCGAGCCTGGCGCGCTGCGCGATGTGGAAGCGGCCGTGGCCCATGCGGCGACTCTGGTGCCTGGCGGCAAGATCGGCGTGGTGGGCTTTTGCTGGGGCGGCCTCATGACCTGGCGCTCGGCCTGCAATCTGGCCAGCGTCTCGGCTGCAGTCTGCTACTACGGCGGCGGCATGACGGGCGAACTGGAAGCCAGCCGTCTGGCGCTGTGCCCGGTGCTGGCCCATTTCGGCAGCAAGGATCACTACATCTCGCTGGAGTCCGTCGAAGCCTTCAAGAAGGCCCAGCCCAAGGTGGAAGTCCATGTCTATGAGGCCGACCATGGCTTCAACTGCGACCAGCGCGGCTCCTACAACGAAGCCGCTGCAGCGTTGGCAGGTGAGCGCACTCTGGCCTTCTTCGCCCAGCATCTGGGTTGATATAAAAACAATAGCTGCTTGTGCTTTATATATAAGCGCAAGCAGCTGTTTTTATCTAAAGCCCGTTGCCGCTGGGCGGTCCCCCATCAGAGACATCAAGCAAGCGCCGCCGCGCAGCGAGGATGTCGTCCCCCTTGGGGGAAGGCGCGGAAGCGCCTCAGGGGGTCATTCTTTTTCTTCGCTTTCCAGATAGCGGCGGCGCCAGAAATAGGCCACCAGCACCACGGTGATGATCACCATGGCCACCAGGGCCCAGATGAAGCCGTCCTTTTTGTGGACGAACGGGATGAACTCGAAGTTCATACCGAAGATGCCGGCAATCAGGTTCAGCGGCAGAAAGATGGCCGTCACCGTGGTCAACGTGCGCATGATGTCGTTGGCGCGGTTGCTCTGAGCCGAAAAGTGCATCTGCACGGCGGTCTCGGCACTTTGCTCCATGCGGTGAATGTGGTGGGTCACGCGCTCTATATGTTCGAGCACGTCGCGCGAGCGCACGCGCAGCAGTTCGCGCTCATGCTGGCGCGCAGGTGTGTGCTCGGGCGGCCAGCCCTCCAGCGCCTCGGTCCAGTCCTGCACGGCGGCACGCTGGTCTTCGCAGATCTCATCCAACTGGTGCAGCGCCAGGCGCACGTCAAGCACGCTGGCCCAGTTGCTGAAACGCTTGTTGGGCTTGAGCAGCGCCATCTGCCAGTGGTCGATCTGGCGCGTCAGTGTGCGGCGCAGATCCAGGTAGCCGTCCACCATGCCGTTGACCATGCGCAGCATCAGGTCGGCAGGCTCCACGGGCATCTTGGTGCTGGCCTGGCGGCTGTCAGTCTTGGCGGGGCCGGAAATCAGGCGCTGCCAGAAGTTTTCCAGTACAAAGCAGCCGTCGGGATGCACGGACAGCAGAATCTGGTCATACAGCGCAAAGCCCACGGGCTGGGTTTCCACGCGTTGCAGCACCGGCGCTTCGCGCTGGCCGCTGTGGGCCGGGTTGTGCGATGGAGGCGGGGCGCTGGATGCCGCACTGCCGGTGCCTGCCATCACTGCAGGCAGGCCTGGCGGTGAGGCCGCGGCTGACGCGGGCGAGGCGTGGTTGCCGCTGAGCGGCGGCAGATGGGCGTTGGCCAGGCGGCGGAATACCAGCACGTCGTACACCGAGGTGTAGTCGTAATTGGAAGGGATTGCCGGATTCAACAGGTCGGAGACATGCAGGTCCACGAGGGCGGAGCCGCCCAGCCTGACCAACATGGTCTGAATGGCTGGCAGCTGAGCCTCCAGCTCCGAGCGTGTGCAGGAGACCCAGTAAAACCCCGTGGTTGCCGCCTGCGTGGGCAGTCCGTCAACAGGCTGGGCATAGAGGGGAGAGATATGCAGCACGCGCATGGGATTAGGCAGTCTCGATGTCAGTGCAAAAAGCAGATGTAAAAACGGCCCGGGCAAGCTGCACGGGCCGTCAGATCATGCCTGAAATGCTCTCAGGCGCAAGCATGACCTGCGCTGACAGCTATCAATTTTGTTACAGGCCGCGCAGCTTCTTGGCGGCGTCGATGGCAAAGTAGGTCAGGATGCCGTCGGCGCCCGCGCGCTTGAAGGCCAGCAGGGCTTCCATCATCACGGCGTCGTGATCGAGCCAGCCGTTGGCGGCAGCGGCCTTGAGCATGGCGTATTCGCCGGACACCTGGTAGGCGAAGGTCGGTACCTTGAACTCGTCCTTGACGCGGCGCACCACGTCCAGATACGGCATGCCGGGCTTGACCATGACCATGTCCGCGCCTTCGGCGATGTCCTGCGCCACCTCGCGCAGGGCTTCGTCGGTGTTGGCAGGGTCCATCTGGTAGACATTCTTGTCGGCCTTGCCCAGGGCGCCGCGTGTGCCCACGGCGTCGCGGAAGGGGCCGTAGAAGGCGCTGGCGTACTTGGCGCTATAGGCCATGATGCGGGTGTGAATATGGCCTTGCAGCTCCAGGGCCTCGCGGATGGCGCCGATGCGACCGTCCATCATGTCGCTGGGGGCCACCATGTCCACACCGGCTTCGGCATGGGCCAGGGCCTGGCCGACCAGCACTTCGACGGTGTCATCGTTGATGATGTAGCCGCTCTCGTCCAGGATGCCGTCCTGGCCGTGGCTGGTGTAGGGGTCCAGGGCCACGTCGGTCATCACACCCAGCTGGGGGAATTCCTTTTTCAGCGCGCGCACCACGCGCGGGATCAGGCCGTCGGGGTTCAGGGCTTCCTTGCCGTCGGGGGTCTTGAGGCTGGATTCGATGGCGGGGAACAGCGCCAGGTAGGGAATCTCCAGCTTCACGCATTCCTCGGCCACGGGCAGCAGCAGGTCCAGGCTCAGGCGGTCCACGCCGGGCATGGAGGGCACGGCCTCGCGCTTGTTCTGACCTTCATGCACGAACACGGGGTAGATGAAGTCGTGCGGCGTCAGCACGCTCTCGCGCACCAGATTGCGGGTGAAAGCATCGCGGCGCAGGCGGCGCGGACGGTTCTGGGGAAAAGGAGTAGGGCTGGACAAATGCATGGGGAAAATTGTGCCCCATTCGTCATGGCTTGGCTTGCAGCTGCGTGACTATTCCATGACGGCCGGCACGACCAGGCCCGAGCTTCGAGGTAAAGACGCGGCGCGCAGCGGCTGTGGCGCAGCGCAGGCCTTTACACTGGCTCCATGCTATGGGTCAAAGCCTTTCACATCGTTTTTGTCGCCAGCTGGTTTGCTGGTCTGTTCTACCTGCCGCGCATCTTTGTCAACATCGCCATGGTCACGCCGGGCTCGGTGGCCGAGCGCGAGCGCCTGCTGCTGATGGCGCGCAAGCTGCTGCGCTTCACCACCATGCTGGCCGTGCCCGCGCTGGGTCTGGGCCTGTGGCTGTGGCTGGGCTGGGGCTTCGCGGGTGGCTGGCTGCATGCCAAGCTGGCCGTGGTGCTGCTGGTCATCGGCTACCACCACAGCTGTGCCGTGCTGCTGCGCAAGCTGGCGGACAACACCTGTCATAAAAGCCATCGCTGGTTCCGTTTCTATAACGAAGTGCCGGTGCTGCTGCTGATCGCTGCCGTGATTCTGGTGGTGGTCAAGCCCTTCTGAATCTTGCGCTGAGAGTAGGAGGCGACTGTGTCCGATTCCGCGGTGCCGGTGATTTCCATGCGCCATACCTCGGCCTGGCCGCTGGCGCTGGTCTATGGGCTGCTCATTGTCTTTGCCAGCCTGTTCCCCTTCGACGGCTGGCGCGCCCAGGGCATAGATCCCAGCGTGTTCCTGTTCGCGAGGATTCCGCCGCCTTACTGGACCTGGTTCGACGTCAACACCAATATCGTCGGCTATGCGCCGCTGGGCTTTTTCCTGGCGCTGGCCCTGATGCGCTCGGGCCAGCCCAGGCTGGCCGTGCCGCTGGCTTTTCTTGCCGGCACGCTGCTGTCGCTGTGCATGGAGTTTCTGCAGATCTATCTGCCGCGCCGCGTGCCGTCCAATCTGGATCTGGTGCTCAATGCCGGCGGCACCTTGATCGGTGCCCTGCTGGCTGCGCTGCTGGAGAGACTGGGGGCTCTCTCGCGCTGGAGTGCATTTCGCAACCAGTGGCTGGGCGAGGGCGGTGCCGGCGTGCTGGTGCTGCTGGCGCTGTGGCCGTTTGCGCTGCTGTTCCCGGCTGCCGTGCCGTTTGGTCTGGGCCAGGTGCTGGAGCGCATCGACGACACCTTGCAGGACTGGCTGCTGAACACGCCGTTCGAAGACTGGCTGCCGCTGGGCGATTTCGCCATGACGCCGCTGTCGCTGGTGACGGAGATGCTATGCGTAATGCTGGGGCTGTGGATTCCCTGCCTGCTGGCCTACTGCGCCGTGCGTCATATGGGCCGCCGCGCGCTGGCCGGACTGCTTCTGGTGGCAGCAGGGGTGGGAGTGACAGCGCTGTCGGCCGCGTTGAGCTGGGGCCCGGCCCATGCCTGGGAGTGGGTGGATCTGCCGGTGCGCCTGGGTGTCTGGGGTGGGCTGGGTCTGGCCGTGATTGCATTGCCTGCCTCGCGCAGCATGTGCGCCGTGCTATTGCTGCTGGTGCTGGTGCTGCATCTGAGCATCCTCAATCAGGCCCCGACGAACGTGTACTTCGCCCAGACCCTGCAGGCCTGGGAGCAAGGCCGCTTCATCCGCTTCTACGGTCTGGGCCAATGGCTGGGCTGGCTCTGGCCTTACGTGAC
The DNA here is from genome assembly GCF_016772095.1 of Comamonas sp. NyZ500. Classification (NCBI taxonomy): domain Bacteria; kingdom Pseudomonadati; phylum Pseudomonadota; class Betaproteobacteria; order Burkholderiales; family Comamonadaceae; genus Comamonas; species Comamonas sp. NyZ500. The sequence continues at coordinate 312,544 of NZ_JAEIJE010000005.1, forward strand.
ACTGGCGTATGTAGTGATTCGACTCTCACGTCGCCAACAGCCTGCCTAGAATGATCCACCATGAGCGACATCCAGAATCAAGACCAGGCCGGCGGCTACTACCAGCGTCATATCTTCTTTTGCCTGAACGAGCGTCCCAACGGTGAGGACTGCTGTGCTCTGCATGGCGCCAAGGCGGGCTTTGACCACTGCAAGCGCAAAGTCAAGGAAGAGGGGCTTGCCGGAAAGGGGCTGGTGCGTGTGAACAAGGCCGGCTGCCTGGATCGCTGCGCCGGCGGTCCCGTGGCCGTGGTCTACCCCGAAGCCGTCTGGTACACCTTCATCGACGACAGCGATATCGATGAAATCGTCGAATCCCATCTCAAGAACGGCAAGGTGGTCGAGCGCCTGGTGCTGCCCGAAAGCGTGGGACGCTGATCTGGCTGCCTTGAGTCCTGTGGCCGTCCCGGCAGGCTTGCGGCAAGGCGGCTCTTGCCTGGGGCGGCCGACTTTGGGCTTGCTTGTTCAGGAACTTTAAGCGTTTTCAAGCGTCAGCCCAATTACAGCAAGCGCAAAAAGCTACAACTAGGATAGCAATCGTGAATTCCCAGACCGAACGACTGACGCTCACCGGCACCGCCGGTGCCATTGAGGCCCTGCGCGATGCGCCGCAACTGGTCGAAGGCCAGAGCCCCAAGGGCGTGGCCATCATCGCCCATCCGCATCCGCTGTTTGGCGGCACCATGGACAACAAGGTGGTCCAGACCCTGGCGCGTGCCTTTGTTCAGTGCGGCTACACGGTCGTGCGTTTCAACTTTCGCGGCGTGGGCGCCAGTGCCGGCGAATATGACGCCGGCAAGGCCGAGCTGCAGGATTTGCTGGCCGTGGTGCAGCAGGTGGCTCCCGAAGGCCCTGTAGCTCTGGCCGGCTTTTCCTTCGGCGCTTTCGTCACCAGCCATGCGCTGGCCCAACTCTGGGGTACAGGCCGGGTGCAGAAGGCTGTGCTGGTAGGCACAGCCGCCAGTCGCTTCGAAGTGGCTCCCGTGCCTGCCGAGGCCCATGACCAGACCCTGGTGATCCACGGCGAGGCGGACGACACCGTCGAGCTGTCCGCCGTGATGGACTGGGCGCGCCCGCAGATACTGCCTGTTACCGTGATTCCGCAGGTCGGCCATTTCTTTCACGGACAATTGCCGCTGCTCAAGAGCCTGGTGGTGCGCCACCTGAAGTCCCTGTAAGAGCCATTTCCCACACCTTGACGCACGTGAATTGCTGCCCCGTCTTGGTTAACTCCATTTTCATAGCGCCAGGCCGAGGTATATCCTTGGCTTTGGCCGTTTCCGACGGTAAATCACCGCGCTTACCTTTGCTTTAGCGAGAGTCCTCTTCATGAAGCCCATCTACTCCACACTGCGTGTTCTGGCCGTTGCTGCCGCAGTGGCGCCCGTGTTTGCCATGGCACAGGTGGCGGCCCCTGTTCCTCCCGAAATTGCTGCCCGCAACTATCTGCTGGTGGACGTCACTGCCGGCCAGGTGCTGGGCGCCAAGGACGTCGATGCTCCCGTCGAGCAGGCATCGCTGACCAAGCTGATGTCGGCCTATGTGGTGTTCGACGCCTTGCGCTCCAAGAAGATCACGCTGGAGCAGCGCATGCCCGTGAGCGAGCGCGCCTGGAAGATGCCCGGCTCGCGCATGTTCATCGACCCCAAGATGCAGGTGCCCGTCAATGACCTGCTCAGCGGCATGATCATCCAGTCCGGCAACGATGCCACCATGGCATTGGCCGAGGCCGTGGGCGGCACGGCCGAGAACTTCGTCAAGATGATGAATGACCAGGCCAAGGCCCTGGGCATGAAGAACACCAGCTACAAGAACCCCGAAGGACTGACCGAGCCCGGTCACCTGACGACGGCGCGTGATCTGTCCATCCTGGCCCAGCGATTGATGCATGACTTCCCCGAGTACATGCACTACTACGCCACCAAGCAATACAGCTACCCCGGCACGCCCGCCTCCAACGGCAGCAACCGCAATGCCTTGCTGTTCCGCGATCCCACCGTGGACGGCCTGAAGACCGGTCACACCAATGCCGCCGGCTATTGCCTGGTGGCCACGGCCAAGCGTGACCTGCCCAATGTGGGTCAGCGCCGCCTGCTGTCCATCGTGCTGGGAACGGCCAGCGAAAAGGCGCGTGCCAACGAAAGCCAGAAGCTGTTGAACTGGGGTTACACCGCTTTCGACGCCGTCAAGCTGTTTGATTCCGATCAGCCCGTGGCCACTCCCGCCGTCTGGAAGGGCGCGGCCAATGCCGTCAAGATCGGCAAGGCCGACGGCGCCGTGGTGGTGACCGTGCCCTCGGGTACCGGCGGCAAGCTGACCACCGAGGTGGTGCGCCAGGATCCGCTGATTGCACCCATTGCCAAGGGGCAGTCCATGGGGGTGCTCAAGGTCAAGTCGGGTGCGGATGTGGTGGCCGAGGTGCCGCTGGTAGCGCTTGAGGCCGTCGAGCAGGCAGGCTTCTTCGGCCGTCTGTGGGACACCATCCGCCTCTGGATCAAGTAAGTTCCCGGGCCGGCAGGAGGTAGCTCCTGCCGGTGAGAGCACTTTGATGTGCCATGCAAAGCATCTTGCTGCCGGCAGGGCTATTGTCGGCTGGGAGTTGTGCTGATTTGCACAAGCTGGTACATTCGAGGGCTTTTCGGAATTTCCGAAGGGATTCACGTTTCCGCATCGGCATCTGTTGCTGCGGATAAACCTTTTGCTTTCACGAAGCAAATTCACGTTTAGGGACGTTTAATTAATGCCAACCATTAACCAACTCGTGCGTCAGGGCCGCACGGTCGAAGTTGTTAAATCCAAGAGCCCTGCTATGGAAAACTGCCCCCAACGCCGTGGCGTGTGCACTCGTGTGTACACCACCACTCCCAAGAAGCCTAACTCGGCTCTGCGTAAGGTGGCCAAGGTTCGTCTGACCAACGGTTTCGAAGTGATTTCGTACATCGGCGGTGAAGGCCACAACCTGCAAGAGCACAGCGTTGTGCTGGTGCGCGGTGGTCGTGTGAAGGACTTGCCCGGTGTGCGTTACCACATCGTGCGCGGTTCCCTGGACCTGCAAGGCGTCAAGGACCGTAAGCAAGCTCGCTCCAAGTACGGTGCCAAGAAGCCTAAGGCTAAGTAATCAGCCCTGGTTTTTTGAAAACAAACGGTGTTTGATTCGCCTGACTGGCGCGGTCAAACGTAGTGGCCCTGAGCACGAATGTTTTGTGCGGGTCGAGTAAGTGAGAGTTTTGAATAGCTCTCGCGGTATCTGAAAAGATGCCAACTGAAGCAAAGATAGAGGTAAAAAATGCCACGTCGTCGCGAAGTCCCCAAACGTGAAATCCTGCCGGATCCCAAGTTCGGCAATGTAGAGCTGTCCAAATTCATGAACGTGATCATGGAAGGCGGCAAGAAGGCGGTTGCTGAGCGCATCATTTACGGCGCTCTGGACCTGATCGAGAAGAAGCATCCCGGCAAGGACCCTCTGGAAGCTTTCGTTGTTGCCATCAACAACGTCAAGCCCATGGTTGAAGTGAAGTCCCGCCGTGTTGGCGGTGCCAACTACCAGGTGCCCGTGGAAGTGCGTCCCGTCCGTCGTCTGGCTCTGGCCATGCGCTGGATCAAGGAAGCCTCCCGCAAGCGTGGCGAGAAGTCCATGGCTCAACGCCTGGCCAACGAGCTGCTGGAAGCTACGGAAGGCCGTGGCGGCGCCATGAAGCGTCGTGACGAAGTGCACCGTATGGCCGAAGCCAACAAGGCCTTCAGCCACTTCCGCTTCTAATCGGAATCTCGCTCGAGATACAGGGCCGCATGCAAAAACTTGCTGCGGCCTTGTGTCGATTCTGAGCGCCCCCATATAGAGCTGCTGCCTCCTGCGCACAATGCGGGGCCGGCAGTACTCCCATACGATCAAGCAAGGATCCATCATGGCTCGCAAGACCCCCATTGAGCGCTATCGCAACATCGGTATTTCCGCTCACATTGACGCAGGTAAGACAACCACTACAGAACGTATCCTGTTCTATACCGGTGTGACCCACAAGCTGGGCGAAGTGCATGACGGCGCTGCCACCACCGACTGGATGGAGCAAGAGCAAGAGCGTGGTATCACCATCACTTCCGCTGCAGTGACCTGCTTCTGGAAGGGTATGGATCTGTCCTACCCAGAACACCGTTTCAACATCATCGACACCCCCGGTCACGTGGACTTCACGATTGAAGTGGAACGTTCCATGCGCGTGCTGGACGGTGCTTGCATGGTGTATTGCGCTGTGGGTGGCGTGCAGCCCCAGTCCGAAACCGTGTGGCGTCAGGCCAACAAGTACAAGGTGCCTCGTCTGGCCTTCGTGAACAAGATGGACCGTACCGGTGCCAACTTCTTCAAGGTCTATGAAGGCATGAAGACTCGCCTGAACGCGAACCCTGTGCCCGTGGTGATCCCAATCGGCGCTGAAGAAAACTTCCAGGGCGTGGTCGATCTGGTCAAGATGAAGGCCATCATCTGGGACGAAGCTTCCCAGGGCATGAAGTTCGAATACCAGGACATCCCCGCCGAGCTGGTGGAGACCGCCAACAAGTGGCGTGAAAACCTGGTGGAAGCCGCTGCCGAAGCTTCGGAAGAGCTGATGAACAAGTACCTGGAAGAAGGTACTCTGACTGAAGAAGAAGTGAAGCTCGGCGTGCGTACCCGTACCCTGGCCACCGAAATTCAGCCCATGCTGTGCGGCACCGCGTTCAAGAACAAGGGTGTGCAGCGCATGCTGGACGCCGTGATCGACTATCTGCCCGCTCCTGTGGACATCCCTGACGTTACCGGTACCGACCCCGATGACGAAGAGAAGAAGCTGAGCCGCAAGGCTGACGATGCTGAGAAGTTCTCGGCTCTGGCCTTCAAGCTGATGACCGACCCCTTCGTGGGCCAGTTGACTTTCGTGCGCGTGTACTCTGGCGTTCTGTCCAAGGGTGAGACCGTTCTGAATGCCGTCAAGGGCAAGAAGGAGCGTATCGGCCGTATCGTGCAGATGATGGCCAACGACCGCGTGGAAGTGGAAGAAATCCGTGCTGGCGACATCGCTGCCTGCGTGGGTCTGAAGGACGTGACCACCGGTGAAACCCTGTGCGACATCGCTGCGCCTATCGTGCTGGAGCGCATGGTGTTCCCCGAGCCCGTGATTGCACAGGCTGTGGAACCCAAGTCCAAGACCGACCAGGAAAAGATGGGTATCGCTCTGTCGCGTCTGGCTGCAGAAGATCCTTCCTTCCGCGTGCGTACCGACGAAGAATCCGGACAGACCATCATCGCCGGTATGGGCGAACTGCACCTGGAAATCATCGTTGACCGCATGAAGCGCGAATTCAACGTGGAAGCCAACGTGGGCAAGCCCCAGGTTGCCTACCGCGAAACCATCCGCAGCACGGTCAAGGACGTGGACGGCAAGTTCGTTCGCCAGTCCGGCGGTAAGGGCCAGTACGGTCACGTGGTTCTGACTCTGGAACCCCAGGAAGCCGGCAAGGGCTTCGAGTTCGTCGACGAAATCAAGGGCGGTGTGGTTCCTCGCGAATACATCCCTGCGGTGGAGAAGGGCGTGATCGAAGCTCTGACTTCCGGCGTGCTGGCTGGCTACCCTGTGGTGGACGTCAAGGTTCGTCTGACCTTCGGTTCGTACCACGATGTGGACTCGAACGAAATGGCGTTCAAGATGGCCGCTATCTTCGGTTTCAAGGAAGCTGCCCGCAAGGCCAACCCCGTCATCCTGGAACCCATGATGGCTGTGGAGGTGGAAACGCCCGAAGACTACGCCGGTACCGTGATGGGCGATCTGTCCTCGCGTCGCGGCATGGTTCAGGGTATGGACGACATGGTTGGTGGCGGCAAGGCCATCAAGGCTGAAGTGCCTCTGTCCGAAATGTTCGGCTACGCCACTTCGCTGCGTTCCATGACTCAAGGTCGCGCCAGCTACACCATGGAGTTCAAGCACTACGCTGAAGCTCCTCGTAACGTGGCTGAAGCCATTGTTGCTGCCCGCGCCAAGTAATTGACGCAGGTTTGACGAATCCGTCATAATCTACGGCTTCCAATCGCGGCAGTCCTTTGAGGATTGCCGCGATTTTTGCCGGTCTGCGATCCCATGCCGTCCTGTTTCCTGTGCGGGGCGAGTCAGCAATGAGGTGCAGACCTTAAACATCACACAGGTTTTTGCTCTTTCGGAGAAATCATGGCAAAAGAAAAGTTCGAACGTACCAAGCCCCACGTGAACGTGGGCACCATCGGTCACGTTGACCACGGCAAGACCACCCTGACTGCTGCTATCGCTAC
>NZ_JAEIJE010000050.1:0-1775 GCF_016772095.1 Comamonas sp. NyZ500
GCTTCCAGACCGTAATCGGCCACCGAGAAGATCGGTGCTTCGGGGTCCTTGTTGATCGCCACGATCACCTTGGAATCCTTCATGCCCGCCAGATGCTGGATCGCGCCCGAGATGCCGCAGGCAATGTACAGCTGGGGCGCCACGATCTTTCCCGTCTGGCCCACTTGCAGGTCGTTGGGCGCGTAGCCCGCATCAACGGCCGCACGGCTGGCACCGATGGCCGCACCCAGCTTGTCGGCCAGGGGGGTGATCACTTCGGTGAACTTCTCGGCCGAGCCCAGAGCACGGCCACCGGAGACGATGATCTTGGCTGCCGTCAGTTCGGGACGATCGCTCTTGGTCACTTCGCGGCCCACAAAGGCGCTCTTGCCGCTGTCAGCCACGGCTGCCGCCGTTTCCACGGCCGCCGAGCCGCCAGTGGCAGCGGCTGCGTCAAAGCCGGTGGTACGCACGGTGATGACCTTGACGGCATCGGCGGACTGCACGGTGGCAATGGCATTGCCCGCATAGATGGGGCGCTCGAAGGTGTCGGCGGAGTCGACCTTGGTGATGTCGCTGATCTGGGCCACGTCCAGCTTGGCGGCCACGCGGGGCGCCACGTTCTTGCCCGAGGCGGTCGAGGGGAACAGGATGTGGCTGTAGTTGCCGGCACCACTGCCCACAATCGCCAGCACCTGGGCGGCGACGTTCTCGGCCAGGCCGTCCTTGAGGCTGGCGCCGTCGGCATGGATGACCTTGGAGACACCGGCGATCTGGGCGGCAGCGGCTGCTGCAGCGGCTGCACCTTCGCCAACCACCAGCACATGCACATCACCGCCGCAGGCCTTGGCGGCCGTCACGGTGTTCAGGGTCGCGGTCTTGATCGAAGCGTTGTCGTGTTCTGCAATAACGAGAGAGGTCATTTCAGTCGTCTTTCTCTAGAATTTTTCATGGTGCCTGCATGACCCGAAGCCGGCCAATCTGGCGCGGCTCAAGCGCGGGACACCGAGGAAGGGCCGCCCCGCACCGAGGGTGTCGTCCCCCTGCGGGGATGACGCGAAGCGGCTCAGGGGGCCTTAGATGACTTTCGCTTCGTTTTTCAGCTTGTCGACCAGGGCGGCCACATCGGCCACCTTGACGCCAGCGCCACGCTTGGCAGGCTCGGAGACCTTCACGGTCTTCAGGCGGGGCGTCACGTCCACGCCCAGGTCTTCGGGCTTGAAGGTGTCCAGCTGCTTTTTCTTGGCCTTCATGATGTTGGGCAAGGTGACGTAGCGGGGCTCGTTCAGGCGCAGGTCGGTGGTGATGACGGCGGGCGTAGCCAGGGCCACGGTTTCGAGGCCGCCGTCCACTTCGCGGGTGACGTTGACCTTGTCGCCGGCGACTTCGACCTTGGAGGCGAAGGTGGCCTGGGGCAGATCGGCCAGGGCCGCCAGCATCTGGCCGGTCTGGTTGGCATCGTCGTCGATGGCCTGCTTGCCGCAGATGACCAGACCGGGTTGCTCCTTGTCCACCAGGGCCTTGAGCAGCTTGGCCACGGCCAGGGGCTGCAGCTCGACATCGGTCTCGACCAGAATGCCGCGATCGGCACCGATGGCCATGGCCGTGCGCAGGGTTTCCTGGCACTGGGCCACGCCGCAGGAGACGGCGATGACTTCGGTCACCACGCCTTTTTCCTTCAGGCGCACGGCTTCTTCGACGGCGATTTCGTCAAAGGGGTTCATGCTCATCTTGACGTTGGCGATGTCCACACCCGTGCCGTCCGACTTCACGCGGACCTTGACGTTGTAGTCCAC
>NZ_JAEIJE010000051.1:0-1661 GCF_016772095.1 Comamonas sp. NyZ500
GTTTTTCCATCTCAATCTGACCCACGCATTAACCCTAGCCTGCTGCTTTCTTGTGCAGCAGGAGACCAGGAGTGATTGACGTGGCCACTTTGAGTGTCATCCGGCGCTGGGCTCTGCGTGAGCACCTGTCCATCCGAGAGATCGCCCGCAGAACTGGGCTTTCTCGCAATACCATCCGCAAGTATTTGCGCTCCGACGTTGTGCAACCTCAACTTGCACAGCGCACCATCGCCACCAAGCTCGACCCCTTCGCCAGCAAGCTGTCAGGCTGGCTGCGTACAGAAGTCAACCGCTCTCGCAAGCAGCGGCGCACGATCAAGCAGATGTTTCTGGACTTGCAGGCGTTGGGCTACACCGGCTCCTACAACCGAGTCGCTGCCTTTGCCAGAGTATGGAAGGCTCAGTGTCATGCGGCGGAGCAGACATCAGGGCGAGGCGTTTTTGTGCCCCTGGTCTTCGGCGCTGGAGAAGCCTTCCAGTTTGATTGGAGCGAGGATTGGGCTGTCATCGCGGGTGTACGCACCAAGCTTCAAGTGGCTCACTTCAAGCTCAGCCACAGCCGAGCCTTCTATCTGCGGGCCTATCCCCTGCAAACCCATGAGATGCTGTTCGATGCCCACAACCGTGCCTTTGCGGTGTTTGGAGGCATCCCTAGGCGAGGGATCTACGACAACATGCGCACAGCCGTTGATCGTGTCGGCCGTGGCAAGCTCAGAGAGGTCAACGCCCGCTTCAGTGCTATGGCCAGCCATTTCCTGTTCGAGGCACAGTTTTGCAATCCGGCCTCGGGATGGGAGAAGGGACAGGTCGAGAAGAATGTTCGGGACGCTCGCCATCGTATCTGGCAATCTGTACCAACGTTTCCAACACTCAGAGCCCTCAACGATTGGCTAGAGCAACGGTGTCAACAGTTATGGCAAGAGATTGCGCATGGCCAATTGCCTGGCTCACTTGCTGATGTGTGGGAGCAAGAACGCTCAACCTTGATGCCCATGCCTCGGCCGTTTGACGGCTTTGTCGAGCATGCCAAACGAGTCTCTCCCACCTGCCTAGTTCACTTCGAGCGCAATCGCTACAGCGTGCCGGCCTCTTATGCCAACAGGCCCGTGAGCTTGCAGGTTTATGCCGACCGCCTGGTTGTCGTGGCCGAAGGTCAGCTCGTCTGCGAACACCCGCGCATCATTGAGCGCAATCACCAAGGCTCTGGGCGTACGGTCTATGACTGGCGCCATTACCTGGCCGTATTGCAGCGCAAGCCTGGCGCATTGCGCAACGGTGCGCCGTTTGCCGAGTTGCCAGACGCATTCAAACGACTGCAAGCTTTGCTCCTGAAGCAACCTGGCGGCGATCGCGAGATGGTGGAAGTTCTTGCCTTGGTGTTGCAGCACGATGAGCAAGCCGTCCTGGCCGCTGTCGAGTTGGCACTGGAGGATGGCGTACCTCGCAAGACCCACATCATCAATATCTTGCACCGCCTCATTGATGGAACACCGGAACCTGAGCCCATCCATTCACCCCAAGCCTTGGCCTTGATCGTTGAGCCACAAGCCAACGTCGTGCGCTATGACCAACTCCGACAGGTGCGCCATGCGTCATGACCCCGCCATTGCTGCGATCATCATCATGCTGCGCCAACTCAAGATGTTTGGCATGGCCCAGGC
>NZ_JAEIJE010000052.1:0-1454 GCF_016772095.1 Comamonas sp. NyZ500
CGAAGAGACGGATTCCACGCCCGAGCGCACCTGGCCGACGACGGAGCGCAGGCGCTCGGCCATGGCGTTCAGGGACTGGTGCAGATGCCCCAGTTCGTCTTCGCTGCCATGCCCGCTTCTGAAACTCAGATCGCCCTCGGCGATCGCATCTGCCAGCTCCACGGCCTTGACAAGAGGCCGGGTGATGGAGCGCATGATGAGCAGGCCAGTCACCAATCCCAAAAACATGATGACGCCACAAGCGACGGCTATCACCACATAGGCTTTGGAGCGGCTGGACTCACCCAGCTCCAGCGCCTGAACCCGGTAGCGGTCCTGCAGTTGCACATAGGCATCCAGGGCCGCGTAGTACTTTTGCGCCATGGGATTGAGCCGCTCTTCGATCAGCTTTTGCGAACGCTCGAAATCCTTGGATTGACGAGCCTGATCCACCTCCTTGTTCACCGCAAACAAGGCATCTCTATGCGTGTTCACATCGGCCATCAGGCCCTTGGCCTCTTGGGTATGAACCTGTGCCAGCACCTTGTCGCGCAACTCGTTGATGCTGGCGATCAGGCCGGCCATGGCCTTGTACTGGTGCTCGACCAGATTCTCTTCCGTGGACATGGCAGCTGCCGTGAAGCGATCCATGCTCATCTGGGTCAGGATGCGCCACTCCTTGGCCTGCGCAGCAGCAGTCTGCGCCTCCACCACCGCCGTAAGAACGCCCTCGTTGACACGTTTGGAATAAGCCAGGCTGCCTGCCACCAGCAACAACATCCCCGCCAAAAGACCGATCACCAATGCCCACAGCTTCCGGGCCACGGTGAATTGAAACAACTTCATGAACCAACCAATCCAGACAAAAGAACCCACACACACAGGCACGTCCGCATCGTGAACTACGGGCTGGCTTGTGCATGACTCTGGCGGTCAATTCCTGGCCCCTGACGTCCTCCCTCCACCTCTTCGGGATGCTCTCCCGAGGTTGCATCAATATATTAATAATTGTTACAACTGCTTTGCGCATTGCACACGACTGATGTTCTCAGTACTTTCCCGCTTTTCGACACGGCTGGAGTTGGCAATCCAGAATGAAAAAGCCCGCAGCCTCCTGTCAGAAGCGGCGGGCCTGCAAGCGGGTGTCAGCCTGCGGTTTAGAACGTTTCCCAGTCCCCATCGTCGGAGTCCGCAGCAGGCTTGGCCTTGCTGGCACTCAGCGCTGTGGGAGCCGGAGCAGCAGGCGCTTTCTTGATCGCGGGCCTGACTGCTGCTGCAGTCTGCTTCACAGGCGCCATGGCTGGCATGGCGCGGCTGGCCGAGCGCTGAGGTGCGGCAACCTTGGCATAGCCGGTTTCATGGCCGAGCTTGAAGACTGAGACCACTTCCGCCAGACGACGCGCCTGCTCCTGCATGGACAGCGCCGCCGCACTGGACTCCTCCACCAGCGCCGCGTTCTGCTGCGTCATCTGGTC
>NZ_JAEIJE010000053.1:0-1366 GCF_016772095.1 Comamonas sp. NyZ500
AAGCCAGCCGCTGTAAAATAGTGGCCGTAAGTCTTTGATTTACTTGAATATTTCTCTTGACGGGGTGATTGAGATGGAAATGCAAATACTGTGCATTTATCCAGTCTTTGATGCTGGAGTTCTCCGCGCGGGTCGGTTCTGAAGAGTTCGCGCAACTCGCGCGCCATCCGGATTGCCCGCGCGCCTTCATGCGCCGTCGCAAACTCCCGCTGCCCGAGCTGATCGGCGCCTTGCTGTCGATGCGCAACCAGTCCCAGCAAGCCATGCTCGACGGCTTCTTTGCCACGGTTGGCGGCTCCCCGACGCCGCGGCGTGAAGTCTCTGACCGGGCCTTCGCCAAGGCGCGTGACCACCTGCACTTGCCGGCGCTGGAGTCGCTCAACGCGCTCGTCGTTCGTCGCTGCGATGAGGCCGGCCTGATCTCTCGCTGGCACGGGCTGCGTGTCGTCGCAGGCGATGCGTCTGTGTTGATGCCCGCGGTGCGGCCCTGCCTGTTGCAGCGCTCTGCAGCCGGTCGCGATCAGCGCCTGTTTGCCCTGTTTTTGCCCGGCGCCGATTTGACCTTGCACGCCAGCGTGCACAGTGGATTGGTGGCCGAGCGCGCGATGCTGGTGGAGGCCCTGGACGCGCTCGGCCCCGACGACGTGCTGGTGCTCGACCGCGGCTATCCGGCGGCCTGGCTGGTGGCGATGCTCACTGAGCGCGGCATACGCTTTGTCATGCGCTGCGACAACAACAGCGGCTGGGCCGCCACCAAGAAGTTCATGCGCTCGGGCGCGCTCGATGCCACCGTGACGCTGAATGCGCCCAGTGCCGACGAGGTGCGCACTTGGGGCTGCCCGGCCAGGCAACCTGCGCTGCGTCTGGTGCGGCAGGTCGCGCCCAATGGCCAGGTCCGGGTGCTCGCTACGAACCTGGAGGCGCTGGACTTCCCGGCGACCCTGTTTGCCGAGCTGTACCACCAACGCTGGCGCATCGAGGAAGCCTTCAAGCGCCTCAAGCACCGCCTGCACCTCGAAGCTGTCTCGGGTCTGAGCCAGCAGGCCTTGATCATCGACGTGGCCGCCAAGGTGCTGGCCGACAACCTCACCTCGCTGATGTGCCAGGCCGCTGCCGTGCAGGCCGATCTGACAGCGCTCTCGCGCAAGTGCAACCGGTCCTACGCGGCAGGCCTCATGCAGCACCTGCTGCCTCGCCTGGTGCTGTGGATCGGCGATGTCGCCGCCGAAATCGCACAGACCATCACGCTGCTCGGGCGAACCACGCAGCGCTTCGTCCAGGGTCGATCTCAGCCTCGACCAGCTCGCCATCTCAAGCCTCATCCTTCATGTGCATACAAGCGGTGAGCGGTAAGTTCGGTGGATTG
>NZ_JAEIJE010000054.1:0-1332 GCF_016772095.1 Comamonas sp. NyZ500
TGAGCCTTGCGGCTCAAGTCAAAGGGTGGGTCAGTTTGAGATGGAAATGGCGGGTCAGTTATGCGTGGAAATTAACAACCTTCACTTTTTAATCTGACTGGATAGGCAGACCCTCATGGCAGCTCAAACCGTTCTCGTTACCAAACTCACTGGCCAGGCTTGGATGCGTGGTTCTGATGGCAATCTGACGGTGCTCCGTGAAGGCATGCGTATTCCCGCTGACGCCGAGATAGTGACGGCTTCCGGCAGCACCGTGCAGTTGCAGGCGGATGGTCAGCCACCGCTGATGGTGGGCGAGAACCAGGATGTGCATCTCACTGCGGACCTGATTCAGCCGCCCACCGTGGAAGAGGCGGCTGTGGCGAGCCCCGCGAATGCGCAGATTGACCAGATCATTGCGGCCATCAATGCCGGCCAGGATCCGTTCGATGAGCTGGATCCCACGGCGGCCACATTGTCGGGTGGCAGCGAGGGTGGCAGCACTTTTGTGCGCCTTTCCAGCATCATTGAGGCAGTGTCGCCGCTGGCGCTGGAGTATGGACGTCCTGTACCAGTGACTACCGTCCTTCCACTTTTTAGTGGGGTGGGCGCTTTGGCGGACAACACGGATCAAGTTACGCCGCCTCAGCCTGTCACAAGCATTCCCCAGGCAAGTGCTGATTCGGGGGTGATCTTCGAAGATGCGGTATCCGCCTTGCAAGGCAATGTGCTCGCCAACGACAAATTGGGCGAAGGGGTCCTCACAGAGCATCGAGTTGTTCTGGTCGGCGCAGATCAAGGGCTGTACGGCAAGATTACCCTCAACTCCGATGGCAGCTACAGCTATCAGCTTGATAGCAGCTTGAATGCTGTGCAGGCATTGGGTGTGGGTGAGACCCTGGTCGAAACTTTTACGTATACCCTGGTCGATAAAGACGGCGCCAGTTCTTCCGCGACATTGACTGTCACCATCGTTGGCACCAACGACGATCCCGTCCTCACCGGCAAGGCCGATGGGGCTTTGGCCGAAGACGGCGTGTCGGTGGTCACCGGCAAGCTCGACGTGACCGATGTCGACATCACCGATACCCACAGCTGGAGCGTCAGCAACGAAGGTAAGGGCCAGTACGGCAGCTTCTCGGTTGACCAGAACGGCGAGTGGACCTATGTGCTGAACAACGACGATCCCAAGGTCCAGGCCCTGGCTGAAGGTCAGAAGGTCACCGATACCATCACCGTGACCGTCGACGACGGTCACGGCGGTACAGCGACTCAGACCATCACCATCACCATCAACGGCACCAATGACGTGCCGGAGCTGACCAATGATGCGCAGTCCGTCACCGAAGACGC
>NZ_JAEIJE010000055.1:0-1130 GCF_016772095.1 Comamonas sp. NyZ500
ACCAAGCCCCACGTGAACGTGGGCACCATCGGTCACGTTGACCACGGCAAGACCACCCTGACTGCTGCTATCGCTACCGTGCTGTCCAAGCACTTCGGCGGTGAAGCCAAGGACTACTCGCAGATCGACAACGCCCCCGAAGAAAAGGCTCGTGGTATCACGATCAACACTTCGCACGTTGAGTACGAAACTGCCAACCGCCACTACGCTCACGTGGACTGCCCCGGCCACGCTGACTATGTGAAGAACATGATCACTGGTGCCGCTCAGATGGACGGCGCTATCCTGGTTTGCTCCGCTGCTGACGGCCCCATGCCCCAGACTCGCGAGCACATCCTGCTGTCGCGTCAGGTGGGCGTGCCCTACATCATCGTGTTCCTGAACAAGGCCGACATGGTGGACGACGAAGAACTGCTGGAACTGGTCGAAATGGAAGTGCGCGAGCTGCTGTCCAAGTACGACTTCCCCGGTGACGACACCCCCATCATCCGCGGCTCCGCCAAGCTGGCCCTGGAAGGTGACCAGTCCGACAAGGGCGAGCCTGCCATCCTGAAGCTGGCCGAAGCTCTGGACACCTACATCCCCACTCCCGAGCGTGCTGTTGACGGCGCCTTCGTGATGCCCGTGGAAGACGTGTTCTCCATCTCCGGTCGTGGTACCGTGGTGACCGGCCGTATCGAGCGCGGTATCGTCAAGGTCGGCGAAGAAATCGAAATCGTCGGTATCAAGGACACCGTCAAGACCACCGTCACCGGCGTGGAAATGTTCCGCAAGCTGCTGGACCAAGGTCAAGCTGGCGACAACGTGGGTCTGCTGCTGCGCGGCACCAAGCGTGAAGACGTGGAACGCGGCCAAGTGCTGTGCAAGCCCGGCTCCATCAAGCCCCACACCAACTTCACTGCTGAAGTTTACGTGCTGTCGAAGGACGAAGGCGGTCGCCACACTCCCTTCTTCAACAACTACCGTCCCCAGTTCTACTTCCGTACAACTGACGTGACCGGCTCCATCGAACTGCCCGAAGGCAAGGAAATGGTGATGCCTGGCGATAACGTGTCGATCACTGTGAAGCTGATCTCCCCCATCGCCATGGAAGAAGGTCTGCGCTTCGCTATCCGCGAAGGTGGTCGTAC
>NZ_JAEIJE010000056.1:0-1061 GCF_016772095.1 Comamonas sp. NyZ500
ATGGTGGCCGTGCTGGCCTGAATCAGCGCCTTGATCTCCTTGGCAGCATCGGCGCTGCGCTGCGCCAAGGCCCGCACCTCGCCGGCAACGACGGCAAACCCCCTGCCATGCTCGCCCGCGCGGGCGGCCTCCACGGCCGCATTCAGCGCCAGCAAATTGGTTTGAAAGGCAATGCTGTCAATCACGCCGACGATGTCGGCAATGCGGCGGGAGTTGGCCGTGATCGACTCCATGGTGGAGACGATCTGATCCATGGACTGCCCCCCGCGCAAGGCCGCCGCGCTGGCTTCGCTGGCCAGCACACCGGCTTTTTGCGCCGTATCGGCGCTGGATTGAACCCGAGCCGTGATCTGCTCCATGGAGGCCGAGGTCTGGGCCACATTCACCGCCAGCTGCTCCGTCTGCCCGTGCAGATAGCTGTTGCCCTGCTCGATTTCGTTACAGGCCTGCTGAACATTGAGCGCCTGCTGGTTCACATCGTCCACCAGCCAGCGGAACATGAGACCGATCTGGTTGACCGTGCGCAGCGTGGTGCCGATTTCATCCGAGCGCTGCAAGTATTCCGTCTGCCGGTTGTTGCCGGTGGCCACGTTCAGCGACTGACGCTTGAGCAGCTCCAGCGGCGTGGCGAACTGGCTCTCGAGCAACAGCGTCATCAGCATCAGGGCCACCGTCATGAAGGCCGCCATCGACAGGAACTGCATCTGGCTTTGAGCCAGCAGCCAGGCCCCAAGCACCAGGGCGCCCCACAAGGCCAGCGAGTTCAGGCGAATGCGCCGGCGCACCCCCATGTGCCGCCAGATCGACAGCAACTTCCCCAACCCCTTCTTGGAGACTATGCCTTTGTGCAGCTCGGGGGCTGAACCGCCCTTGTCGTGCATGGACTCATACAGCTTTTGCGCCGCCTCGACCTCTTTGCGCTCGGGCTGGGTGCGCACCGACATATAGCCCTTGGCCTTGTCATTGCGGATGATGGGAATGGCATTGGCCCGAACCCAGTAGTGGTCCCCGTTCTTGCGCCGGTTCTTGACCAGTGCGCTCCAGGGCTCGCCGCTTTTGAG
>NZ_JAEIJE010000057.1:0-990 GCF_016772095.1 Comamonas sp. NyZ500
CCTTCCTTGGCCGAACGTGTTTCGAGGCCCAAAACTCGTGCCATACTTGGCCTCATGCGGTTGAATTTCCTATCCGTGGCTGGGTTATGGGGATTTGCACATTTTGTCTATCGAGGGGCTGGAGCGGGAGGCGCGGGTGTGATGGTATGTGATCGCGTACCAATAAAAAAAGCCGCGCAGCCCTTACGGTATCTGCGCGGTCAGCTATTAAATTTGTAGCAATTTCTACTTGTTCTGCATCGCCATGGCGGCCAGTTTGGTGGTGTCCACCGGGCAGCCTAGCGCTTCAAAGCGGGCTTTGTCGTGCAGGTTGAGCACCTTGGGCAGGTAGTCGCCCATGATTTCGCCTTCGGCGTTGGGCTTCTTCACAGCGAACCAGCTGTGTTCAAACTTGGGGTTCACATGGGTGTGGCGGTTGATGACCACGCCAAAGTCTTTGGAGCCGCCGGGGATGCCGTCGCCGTTGCCGTATTCCATCCAGACCACGCCGCATTTCTCGGTGGCGTTGGCGGGGCGGTCCGGGGCGCGGGTGACGACCACGTTGAAGTTGCCTTGGGGGTCGAGCAGGCCGGTCATGTTTTCGTCATGCACACAGTCCACGGTCATGCCGGTGGGTGGCGCGCTACCGGTGCAGATAGACCAGTAGCGCATGTCGGCGGATTGGTCCAGCGGCTTGGCGGTGCCGTCCCAGTTCTTGGGCGTGGTGGGCATTTTGCCGTGCACCACATAGACACTGCCGTTGGCCTGGCTCAGATACGTGAAGCCGTAGCGGGTGGCAAAGTTGCTCCAGAAGCCGCCTTTTTCCACGGCCAGGCCGTCGCTGGGGATGGCGGGGAAGAAGGTTTGCGTCAGCAGGTGCTCGCGGTTGAAGAAGCGCGTCATGGTGGCCACTTCAAAGTTCTTGGCGGCCGTGTGGTCGGCGGGCATCCAGGGCAGGCGGGTCAGCGCCACCCAGTTTTTGGTGGGGATGGGCAGCGGCACTTGCTTCTC
>NZ_JAEIJE010000058.1:0-966 GCF_016772095.1 Comamonas sp. NyZ500
AAGGTAGGGACATTGGGCAGATAGGGGTTGCGCTGAGGGCCACTGGTGGCCAGCACGCGCAGCTTGCCGGCCTTGTAGTAGCTCAGGAAGTCGCCGCTGGGGCCCATCACGGCTGCAATCTGGCCACCAGCCAGGTCGGACACGGCAGGCGCCGTGCCGCGGTAAGGCACATGGCTGAGCCTGATGCCCGAACGCAGGCTGAGCAGGGAGCCGATCAGATGCGGCTGGGTACCGGCACCGGGGCTGCCGAAGCTGGCCTTGTCGGGGTTGTTCTTGCACCAGGCCAGAAAATCCTTGAGGGTCTTGACCTCGGCCGGCACGGCAGGGCCGACAGCCAGTCCATGGTGCATGATGGCTCCGATGGAAATCGGCTCGAAATCCTTGGCCTGATAGCTCAGCTTGCTATAGATATGCGGGTAGATGGAGAAGGCCGAGACCTGGGACAGCACGATGACCGAGCCGTCGCCCACGGAGTTGCGCAGATTCTCCAGCGCGATGCGGCCGCCGGCACCGGGCTTGTTCTCCACCACGCCCATGTTCTTGGAGTAGCTGGTGCCGCCAATCTTTTCGGCCACGCGGCGGGCTACAGAGTCACCGGCACTGCCTGCGGGAAAGCCGTAGAGAATGCGCACCTGCTCCAGTGGTCCGCTGCCCTGGGCATAGGCGCTGCGGCTGATGCCACCGAATGCGGCCAGCGCTGCACCAGCGCCCAGGCCTTTGACGAAATTGCGACGATCTTGCATGGTTTGTCTCCTCTATTGTTCGATCGCTATATGCAGGCTTGAGCCTGTCTGAAAAATCCCGACCCGAATGCTATTCGATACCGAGGGGTCATCAGGAATCGCCCGTAAAACCGATCTGCTTGACCAGCGGACCCCAGCGCTCGAACTCGGCCTGCTGCGAACGGGCCATTTCCTCGGGCGTGGAGCTGGTGGCGATCAGGCCGACCACCCCCACGCTTTCCTT